>JAKSNF010000001.1 GCA_024400115.1 Paludibacteraceae bacterium
ATCCTTTCTAAAATCTTTACTAATAATTAATCGACTATTTTTTAATCCACCTCTCCGCCTCTCTGCCCACATCCGCATCCGCGTAATTGAGGAGAACGAGGCGAAAGGCACCCCTAGGCTTGCGGGGCAAGGCTATCGTGCTGAGCCTTGTTCGACCTTTCGGGGTCCCCGCAAAGTACCACTTTGTGGGGAGAGGAGGAATCGCGGGTACTCCTGCCGGAACGGGGTTTCGGCATCGTACCAAGCGAATTCCGACGTAGCGTGTGCTTCAGCCACGCGGAATAAAAGTTCTGCGAGTTATCAGCGAAATCTGCGGAATCTGCGAGAGATAATAATACCGCGTAATTTGCGTAATAGCGCCATAGGCGCGAGCGGGAGACCCAAAAAAAAATCAAAGAACGCGTGTCTCTTTCTATTGACTTGTGATAATTTTGTGTGCAAAGATACGTTTTTTTGAGCATATACGCAAATTTTTGTGATTTATTTTTGCAAATATCAGAAAAAAGCCGTACATTTCGGACGCCGCCTGCCGCTATGCGACATTCCCCCGAATGTACGGTCGCACGTTTATTAATATGAGCAAAGGATTTTCTATTTTTAGGCAGGGCTGTGCCCTTCCATCCAAAGTCCACAAATCACTACCATAAGCAAGCTTCCGTAGTAATTTTTGTACTTTATATGGCTAGATTTCATCTATTTTGCCTAAAAATAGAAAATAAACTTGCTCATACCAAATTTTTGTTGTATATTTGCGGCATTGAAAACAATACTGCTCATATTATTGCAAACTATCTTAGTGGGAACGGTGACAGATAGCGAGACGGGGGAGGCTATACCTAATGCCTCCGTCTATTACGCCGGCACCCACGAGGGTACAACCACCGACAACGAAGGCGCTTTCTACCTCCGCTCCGCGTTCGAACGCAAACGCACCCTCGTTGTATCCGCTATCGGCTACCGCCCCGAACGCTTTGCCGTTGAACCCAACCGAACAGGCGGCATCGAAGTGGCGCTACGCGAACAGATAGCCCCCCTGCAAGAAGTAACCATCACCCCCGGGGTCAACCCCGCCTTCGCTATCGTTGATTCGGTGAGGAAGCATAAGGGCGATAGGCAACAGGCGACAGGCGACAGGCAACAGGCGACAGGGGACAGGCAACAGGCGACAGGCAACAGGCAACAGGCGACAGGCGACAGGCAACAGGCAACAGGCGGAGAGAAGGAGACCGTGAAACTCAGTTTGAGTAATTTCACTGCCAAACAACTGCAACGGCGACTGTGGAAACAGTTTGAACCGATGATGGTGGATTCACTCGTCACATTGTACGAAAGGATTGAGGAAAAAGGATTGAGGACTGAGGAAAAAGCGTATATCTTGACGGCAACGGATTATCAGGCACTCATACCCGATAATAGCCAACTTGATTTCTATCAAAACAATGTCAGTATAGCCAATAAAGCCTTCCTCTCCCCCCTCGCAAGCGCGGGGAAAATGTATTATCACTATTATTTAGTGGAAAGTACGGCTGCGAGCAGCCGAGAGGAAGAAGGAAGAAGGATTGAGGAAGAAGGAAACCAGACACTAGACACCAAACACCAAACACCCATTGTAAGGCTAGACTTTAAGACGAAGAATCCGTTTTATCCGACGTTTAATGGTTCGATGTGGGTTGATACGGTGGCGTGGACGATTACCCGATTAGAAGCGGATATACCCCGTAATAATGCCGTCAATTACCTCACCGGCGGACGTGTCAAACAGAGTTATGTTAATGGTCAACTGACCGATGAGTACGTTGCCACCGTTATGGACTTTGCTATCAAACAAGATAGCAGTCATATATGGCCGTCGGTGCTCGTGGAACAGCGGCGACAGGCGACAGGCGACAGGGGACAGGCGACAGGCGACAGGCAACAGGCGACAGGCGACAGGGGACAGGCAACAGGGGACAGGCGACAGGGGACAGGCGACAGGGGACAGGCGACAGGCGACTCTCCCCCTCTACCCCCCTCGCTTCGGTTTGCGTCGTGGTTGGGACAGATCATTGGGACGGGGTATATCCCTACAGGAACGGCGATTGATTTCGGGCACGTGCAAGAGATACTGCAAGTCAATGAGACGGAGGGAGTACATGTCGGTATTCCGTTACGAACGAACGAGCGGTTATGGAAAAACGTGAGTTTGGAGGCTGCGATGGGATACGGTTTTAAGAATAGACAGTTCACGGGTTTAGGGAAAGTTTCTTTTAATCTGCCCACGTTACGACGCAATATATTATCCGTTGAGTACCGCGACCACTATGTTTGGCAAGAGGTGGACGATTTCACGGCGCTGATGCGTGAGAACGGGGTTGGTTACAAAACGATGGACTTTACTTCCTACGCCTTTGAGGCATTGCGGAGCAATAAGCAGGCGGTTAACTCGATGGTGAGGAGACGGCAGTTCCAAATAGCCACTGAGAACGACTGGGACGAGCACGTGGAGACCCAATTCTATTTGCGAATAGGACAAATAGATGGAGAGACATTGAACCGCTCGCAAGGCGAGCTAAATGATGGAATGAGGAATTTCTTCTATGCCATAACGGGGGGCATTGTTCGTGTGGGGTTTGGAGAACGGAAGGTGGACTCCTATTTTAGACGCGTACACGTGTATAGTCATTATCCGGTGATATACGGAGGTGTAGAATGTGGAATGTGGAATGTGGATGGTATAAGCGAGGGGCATGTTTATGGCAAGTTCACGCTGATGGTGCGTCAGACGGTAAACCTCGGCATGGGAGGTGAACTCGATTATGTAGCGCAAGTGGGGACGATGGTAGGTCAAGTGCCGTTCACGCTCTTGCACCATTTTGAGGGCAACCAAGGCTATGCTTATGACCCATACCGCTTTACGCTCATGAATAACCTGCAGTATAACGCCAAGCATTTCTGTGCCTTGCACCTAAGTTGGAACGGACAGGGAGTGCTCTTTAACCTCATTCCGGGTGTGCGTTATCTCCGTCTCCGCGAATTGGTGACCTTCAAACTTGCCGCCAATCTACAGGCTACAGGCGACTGGCTACAGGCGACAGGGGACAGGCGACAGGGGACAGGCGACAGGGGACAGGCAACAGGCGACAGGCGACTCTCCCCCTCTACCCCCTATATAGAAATAGGTTGCGGTATCGGGAATATCCTGCGTGTAGCAGAACTGCATTCGGTTTGGCGTTTAACGAACAGAGAGGACACAACGACTCCTCGCTGGGCTCTCCGATTTAGGATTCACTTAGGGTTGTGATTTTCGTTAGTGGTTAGCAGGATGGAATTGGAGGATAGCTTGTCGGAGGTCTTGCACATTGACGTGTGTGTAGATCTCGGTGGTGGCAAGCGACTCGTGTCCTAATAGTTGCTGAATGATACGCAAGTCGGCTCCGTTCTGCAAGAGGTGGGTAGCGAACGAGTGACGAAGGGTGTGTGGCGAAACGACCTTATGAATACCCGCCTCCACGGCAAGGCGTTTGATAATAGTAAAAACCATTGCTCGCGTCAAAGGCCGACCGTAACGATTGACAAAAGCATAATCGGTTGCCTTAGCGTCCAGACGCCAATGAGACCGTTCTTCTAGCCAATACTCAAACCACTTTTTCGCTACGGGCGAGATGGGCACCAAACGTTGTTTACTTCCCTTACCGTTAATGAGCATATACTCCTCGTCTAAGTAGATATTACTGAGTTTGAGTTCGGTCAGTTCGGACACGCGCAAGCCCGACCCGTAAAGCATCTCCATCATCGCCCGGTTGCGGTGACCCTCGTTGGAACTGAGGTCTATGCAAGCGAGCATCGCATCTATCTCGGCTATGGTCAAGACGGACGGTAGGTGCATCTCCTTGCGCGGCTGCTCAAGCAGTTCGGACGGGTCTTGTTCAATGTCTTTGTTGTACACCAAGAAACGGTAAAAAGACCGAATACCACTCATCACACGCGACTGGGTTCGCGCATTTGAATGAGCAGTAAACGTATCGTACAAGAACTGCTGAAGGGCGGCTAAGTCTAAGTGAATGATATCGAGGTTGTGCTCGTCGCAATAGGTTTGCAACTTAGCTAGATCCATTATGTACGACTCCACCGTGTGGTCGGAGAGACCCTTCTCCAAACGGAGATAAGTCTTATAGTTTAGAGTGTAGAGTGTAGAGTGTAGAGTAGCCGTCTGGTTCATTAGTTTAGAGTTGAGAGAGTAGGCGTCTGGTTCATGATTTAGAGTTTTTTGGTTGGGATATGGGAGGTGAGCCAACCTAAAGCAATGACCGTTAGGAGGACAAAGAGGATGTCCAATGGTTGAACCACGACGGGATAAGCCGATATGATATATTCGGTACCGGTACCTAATTTCAATAATCCCCAATGCTGCTGCGCTAAACATAGTGCCAAACCTATCACAATACCAATCAATGCTCCTAAGCCGTTAATGAGATAACCCTCATAAAGGAAGATACGCCGCAGTTGTTTTTCATCTGCACCCAAATGGCGCAAGGTCTCGGTATCTTGTTGTTTATCTAAGATAAGCATAGCCAAAGACGAGATCATGTTTAGTCCCGCAATGAGAAGAATAAAGACCAGTAGAATAGCTGTCAGTAGCTTCTCCACCTTGAGGACGCGGAAGAAGTCCGATTGCTGCTCGTAACGATTGAGTATTTTATAGTTTAGAGTGGAGAGTGTAGAGTTTAGAGTAGTTTTGGAGTTCCTCAGTTTAGAGTCAATTGGTTTACATTTAAGATAGAGGGAGGTGACAGTAGTGGAATCGAGGTCGAAGAGACGACGAGCCAGCGGCAACGAGACAATAGCCAATTTGTCATCATAGACCGACTGATTAACAGCAAACTCACCGGAGATAAAGGCGGTGGAGGTATTCATTAGACCGGCTACGCCTGTAAGACCGCTCACTACGTTCGCTGTAGGACCGGCTACGCCTGTAAGATTGCTGCGCTGAGAAAGTTTAGGAGCATAAAGACGAATAGGATCAATAAACTGAGCACGAACGCCTAAGGTGGAGGCTAAACCGCGTCCGAAGACGATGCGTTCAAAAGCGCCATCATAGGTGAGGAACTTTCCGTTCGTGATAATAGAGTCTATTTGGGTGAGGTGCGCAAAGGTTGTATCCACTCCCATCAAGATAGCCGGTAATTGGTGGTCTCTATATTGGATTAAGGCTTGCCGTTCCACCACCTCAGAGACTAATTCGATAGAGGGGTCTTGCAGCAGTTGTTGTATCTCGGGATCGGTAGTAGAGAAAGGTTGGCCGGACGTAGCCACGACCTTATAATCGGGGTCGAAGGCAGAGAACATCTGTTCGACTAAGGCTCCAAATCCGTTCATGACGGAGAGCACGCAAATCATAGCTGCTGCTATAACAGCAACAGCAGCGGCACTGATGCCGCTGACGATATTGATAGCGTGATGACCTTTCTTCGAGAAAAGGTAACGCCAAGCTATAAAAAGAGAAGTTTTCACTTGCCTAATAATTGATCTATCCGATCCATCATATTCAAAGTCTCATCCAAGAAGAACCTCAATTCGGGAATGATACGCAACTGATGACGCTCTAAGTTCCCGAGTTCAAAGCGAATCTTGGGTGTATCTTCGACTATTTGGTGGTATATGGTTTCCGACGTTTGCTGTCCGGAAGACTGAACAAAAATAGACAAGTAAACAGATGCAACGGCTAAATCGGGGCTGACACGAACCTCACTAACGGAGATTAATGCGCCCTGAATAGCACGAGCATAATGAAGAAAGATGTCACTCAAATCCTTCTGGATGAGGCGGGCAATCTTTTGTTGACGAGTTGTTTGCAAGTTGTAACTCAATTAAAATTTGTGACGACCTTCGTCAGCAACAGTCAGTTTCTTACGACCGTGAGCACGACGAGCAGCCAATACACGGCGACCGTTAGCGGTAGCCATTCTCTCAAGGAAACCGTGTTTGTTACGACGCTTACGTTGAGAAGGTTGGAATGTACGTTTCATATTTTTTAGTTTTAGTTGTTAATAGACCGCTTTGCTGAAAGCCCCGCTGAAAGACCGTCCTTCGGACTGAAAGACCGCTTCGCTAAAGGACTTTCTGGGCGTTTTTGCGCAAAATGGACTGCAAAAGTACAACATTTTTTTGATATATGCAAATTTTTTTGTATCTTTGCAGCACTTTTATGCATTTTTTATGTTTGAAAAGACACAAGCCATAGTAATTCACTGCCAAAAATACTCCGACAAGGCCGTTATCCTGCACACTTACACCCGCGCCAACGGGAGGCAGAATTTGGTAGTTTATGGAGGTAAAAAGAAAGGCAATATCCGAGGTTTGATAGGAACGCCTCTCGCGATGGTAGAAATCGAATACGAGAATAAACCAGGGCAAGAGATGCACACTCTTCATTCCATTGCTCCACTCTATCTACCTCAACCACAAAACAGCGAACAACAACTCATCAGCATGCTCATCAGTGAAGTGATTTACAAAACCCTAAAACAACCGATGGCGGACGAGAGAGTGTATCAGTTCTTAGAGGAGAGTATCGTCAGACTGAATCGTCCCGACGAGTTAAAGGAAGAATCGGTTTTTGTGAAAGAGTTTATGGAAACCCTGTCCGCGCTGCTTGGATACGGAGGAGTGTGGTTGGACGAGTGGAAGGATCTTCACTCGCTGAAGATGATACAAGAGATGCTTGGATGAGAAGCAAGGAAGAAGGATGAAGGATGAAGGATGAAGGAAGAAGGATTAAGGAAGAAGGATTAAGGAAGAAGGATTAAGGAAGGATTACGACTTCGTCGTAGAGGGAGTCGGTGTCCAGGAGGTAGGTCTGCATGAGCAGTGAGTCGCGCGTGATAGTCAGCAATTCGTAAACGGGTTGTTGACTTGTTTTATCCGCTTTCACGTGTTTGCGCATAGTGTGAGACTTATGCACCGAACCTATTTCCACGAAAGGCAAACGGCGAGCATAGAGGTGGTTATGTCCCGAGAAGACGAGGTCTGCTTTACGCAGAGGACGCGCAAGGAAAGTGAAGAGATTGACATTCCAACGTCCCTTAGCATGCGAATAAACAGGATGGTGCATGATAACCACTGTGTATTTATTTCCCGAGGTGTTTAATGTTTGTTTAAGCCACTTATTGAGCCTCGTGAAATGGTGCAACAGTCGTGGAGCGGAGGTGTCCAGAACAATGAAACGGAGGTTATCAAAGTCCACGTAATAGGTAGAGCCTAATCCGTTAGCAGGTCCGTTCTGTGGATGTTGGAAGAGGGAGAGCCACACGGGAGACAGTGTCTTTCCAAGTCCTTTCTTATACTCGTGATTACCGGGTGTATTGAGGACGGGGAGGTATTCAAAGGCTGTACCTTTGAGGTCCGATTGGAGTTGTTGGGCATAATAATGGTAGCCACGATTGAGCCAATCGCCCAATTGGGCATAAGCGTCCAAGTCGGGATAGGTTGCTCCTAAAGAGAGGTAGCGGTCGTGGGTTATCTCGTTATGCACATCGCCTAAGAGAAGGATGCGTAAGTGTTTAGGGTCTTGGGTATCAGACCAAACAGTACCATGATTGACGAAATGAGGAAGGGAATCTTGACCGAAAGTGATGAAACGATAGTCCACCTCCGCCTCGTTCCAAACGGGTTCGGGTGGATTACTAAACCACGCCTTCCAGCGGAGGGCGCATACCGTTGCACCCGCCGCCAGAAAGACGATGATTATTATGATCCACGTTATTCGTTTACGCATCGTTTAGACGTTTAGAACGGAAGGTCGGTTGATTCGTCTGAAGGTGAAGCGTCGAACGGTTCGGTATTAGCAGTCGGAGCCGCCATCGGAGCCGCAGCGGGAGCAGCCTGCGTTGCAGGAGCTGCCGGTGTTTGTTCGGGCAGACCTTGTTGTACGCGATAAGCGCGAATAGAGGTGTACCAACGTCCGTTGAACTCACGACTCTCGATATCGAAACTGATGGTTACGATATCATCCACCTTGAAGGGGTTATTGTGAATACGGTCTTCACCAAAGACCTCGAAACAAACCTTACGAGGATATTGGTCTTGAGTCTCTAAAATAGCTGATTGAACTTTCCAAGGGTTGCCGTTACGGCCGATACCTTCTTGGAGGGGCAACATTTGAATGATTTTACCACTTACTTCCATAATTATTCTCCTTTAATGGCTGCAACGCCGGGTAATACTTTACCTTCGATGGCTTCAAGAAGGGCGCCACCGCCGGTGGATATATACGAAACACGGTCTGCCATGCCGAACTTATTGATACAAGCAACGCTGTCACCGCCACCGATAAGCGAATAAGCGCCCTCGTCGGTTGCTTTAGCAATGGCTTCAGCGATAGCCTTACTACCGTCCGTGAAGTTCTCAAACTCGAACACACCAGCAGGACCGTTCCACAGAATAGTCTTAGCACCCTCAATAGCCTTAGCAAAGAGTTCACGAGACTTAGGTCCGGCATCCATGCCTTGCCAACCATCGGGGATATTCTTGCTATCTGCTAATTGTGTGTTAGCATCATTGCTGAAATCGTCGGCTACTATAGAGTCCGTACCGAGAACGAGGTTAACGCCCTTAGCCTTAGCTTGAGCGATGATATCGAGAGCCAAGTCGAGTTTATCGTCCTCACAGATAGAAGTTCCGATAGTACCGCCTTGCGCCTTAGCAAACGTGTAGGTCATTCCACCGCAGAGGATGAGGTTGTCCACTTTGTCCATGAGGTTCTCAATGATACCGATCTTTGTCGATACTTTCGATCCGCCCATGATAGCAGTGAAGGGGCGTTTTATATTCTTGAGGATATTATTCACGGCTTCCACCTCTTTCTCCATAAGGAAACCGAGCATTTTATTGTCTGCATCGAAGTAGTCAGCGATGACAGCTGTCGAAGCATGTTTGCGGTGAGCGGTACCAAAAGCGTCGTTCACATAGCAGTCAGCATAAGAAGCGAGGGTTTGAGCGAACGTTTTCTGTTTTGCCTTCATCTCCTTCTTAGCCTCCTCGTAGCGAGGATCGTCCTTCTCAACGTCGGTGGGTTTACCCTCTTCCTCAGCGTAGAAACGCAGGTTCTCAAGCAGCAGTACTTCACCTGCTTTGAGAGCATCAGCTTGTGCTTTTGCTTGTGCGCAGTCAGCAGCGAATTGCACCTTTACGCCTAAGGCTGCCGAAACGGCATCAACTATTTGCGAAAGGCTATACTTAGCGCTAACCTTACCTTTGGGTTTGCCCATGTGAGACATGATAATGAGAGCTCCTCCGTTATTGAGGATATGTTTTAACGTAGGCAAAGCACCACGGATACGAGTATCGTCCGTGATGACACCTTTTTCGTCTAATGGGACATTGAAGTCCACGCGTACGATTGCCTTTTTACCGGCAAAGTTGTAGTTTGAAATTGTCATTGTTTTAATTTTTTAGTTATATTAGTCACGTTTTATCCAATCAATAGAGGCGATACGGCCTCTGTAGATATCACTATAGGTTTTATTGAGGTAACTACCTCCGATGAGGTAGATATTATTATCGTACACAAAAGCGGATTGTTTTTGGCGTAGACCGAAAGAGGCGGGCAGTACGTTGTGCGCACTATCCGGCACATTCCAACGCATTCCCTCGTCTAAGCTATAGCGAATAGGCTGTTGGTATTGTAGGTTATCATCTACCCCACCAAACATAAAGAGGGCATCGTTATAGAACACAACGGTGGCACCGGTGATAGATTGGAAGATGGGTTTCTCCGTGGAGAAATTGACTAAACGATAACCGGAGGATGTCGAATACTCTATGTTCCAGCGACTATTGAGGCTCTTACCTGAGCGAGAGAAACCGCCGATGACGGTTGCTCTGACGCGTTCGGAGACACTTTCAAACTCCGTTATCGCAGCATGAGAGATGGGGAAATCAGGATCAAGGGGTTGATTATAGCCTGACAAATGCAGTTGGTCATTCTCCCCTACGGTAGCCAAGTAGAGAACTCCTAAATCATCCTTCACTACCGCCCAAACGGAATCATTGAAAGTCATAAGCATTGTGAGAGGAGTCAAATCTTCTGTTTGTTCGACCATTGTCCACTCGTCAGCAGAGGTAGCGACATAGAGTTTATCGGCATCTGCATAGTAAGCCTTGGAGCCATCGCT
The DNA here is from genome assembly GCA_024400115.1 of Paludibacteraceae bacterium. Classification (GTDB taxonomy): domain Bacteria; phylum Bacteroidota; class Bacteroidia; order Bacteroidales; family Paludibacteraceae; genus Colicola. The sequence goes on from JAKSNF010000001.1 coordinate 10,152, forward strand.
GACGATAGAGCGAATGATGCAGTTATTGGGCAGACCAATAGGGGTGATCGGTCCGTTCCATTGTTCTCCGTCATATGAGGTGTAGAGGCGATTTTGAAAACCGTTATTGACCATTAAGCATAACTCATCGTTGAGTAAGAAGGCTTTTTGTTCGGCGCCATCGGGGTCGGGGGTATAAATCTGACTATTGAGGCAAGTCCAAGTAAACAAGTCAGGGTCGGCTTGGTGCACAATCACGCGAAGTTCATAGACCTTAGTGGTTGTACCATCCATGGACTTAATCGTCATATAAATAGGTTGTCGTGTAAAATCAATCGTATCTTGACCTGCCAGATAGAACGTCGTATCCGGATCACTCAAGTGCATGATTACTGAACCCGGGGTGGCTTCATAAACGAAAGAAGGCACCACTTTGTTGATGCGTGTTCCGTAGAGCAAGGAGTCCTCATTATAAACCAAGCCGGTATCCAGACGCTCATCCACCACGAAACGTGCCGCCGCTAAACCGGGGAAACTATCTTGGGCATTAAAGGACATGGAGGACAATTTAGCAACCGACGAAGTGGAGGTTGAAAAGGTGGTCGATTGCATACAAGAAACACACAAAAATGGCATTACTCCCAAAAAGAGTAATAATTTACTGAAAAATATGTTATTTTTTTTGCTCATTTGCTTTTTTTTTCGTACCTTTGTACGTCAATTTAGAAAACGCATTTTTTAACTTATCTTTTAAGTACTTCTATTATGATTCTTTTTGCAGGATTTTTTCATGATTTAAACAATCGTTTCCCTTGGTCAAGGCTGAAGAAGCAAAAGCGTGACCTCCGTGAGGTTCTTGAGCAACGTCGCCGTGTGTATGATGCTTCTAAAGCTGAATTGGATAGTCAGACATTAGTAGAGCGCATCAGCCAACTTCCTCAATTTCAGCAAGCCCAAACGGTTATGCTTTACATGCCTATTCATAATGAAGTCAATCTAAAAGGTTTATTAGACCTTTATGAGGGTCAAAAGACGTTTCTTTTACCCGTTACTCATCGCCGTTCTATGCAAGCTCATCCCTATGCAGGTGAGGAGAACATGATACGCGGCAAATATCGTGTGGTCGAACCTACCACTCCTCCCTATAAAGGTTCTATAGACCTTATTCTTGTCCCCGGTGTGGCGTTTGACAAACAATTACATCGTTTAGGTCGCGGAGGCGGATTCTACGATAAGTTCCTTCGTAAGCACCCGCAAGCCACGAAGATGGGCGTCGGTTATGATTTCCAGATTTATAAGAAGGTTCTTCCTCATTCTTTACTGGACGTCAAATTGGATGCCATCATCACTCCCACTAAGTCCATTGGATGCTAGTTTGACTAGCCAAATTGGCTTCTATTCGCCTATCCGTTTCGGGTGTGAGACGCTTCTCTCCCGAACGGTAGTAATAAATAACTCCGTATTGTTTGCATTGTGTCAAACGTTTATACGGCAGTGAGTCCTTATAGTAATCTTCTACTTTATTCCAGATATCTACAATGAGAGCATCGGCTTGTGAGCGCAATTGTTCCACATTTTCATAGGCGCGAGTCGTGTTCTTTTTGTGAAACGAGTGGTTCGTTTGCTGCTCCTTGAAGATATCGTAATATACTTTGACTTTATTGATAGCGGGATTGTATATAGGGAAGCCTCCTTTTGATGTTCGTTCATTCTCGCCTGCAATAATCTTCTCTCCCCAAAAGAGCAAATCCTCCTCCGTTGTCAAGTCAGGTACCACATTATTATGGGTATCTAACCCGTACAAGGCTTTTTGTTCCTTTTTTATCTCCCCTCGCAAGACGGACATATTTAGCACTTGAATGAAATGCGATATATACATCCGAGCCGTCTTAACTACTTTGCTATACTGCTTATTGGCAGATACTTTGTTTTGATAGTTATCATGATACTGCATCACCAATGCTTCAAACTGCATGAGAAAACGATGTGCCTCTTGCAAGGTCTTATAATCCAAAACTTGCTCACTATAATCAGCTTCAGAGGCTCTCTGAACAGCGTTTTGCAAAGCACAGAGACGAGCTTTATCGGTGTTGGGTAATCTTCTGTAGGGCATCTTTATTTGGAATGAAGAATTGGTGAATGATGAATTGATATTTAGGATTGGCGAGTAACTAATTGTTCTGCTAAAGAGATTAATGTTTGTTTGGCTTCGCAATTAGGAAAGTTTTCCAACTGCTTAAGCGCTTGGGTGGTGTGTTCAGCAATGGCGGCTTCCGCTCTCTCGCGTGCGTGTACGCGATTATATAAGGAAGTCACGCGCGCGACCTTCTCTTTGCGTTGTCCTAATGTGGTATGAGGTAGTGTCATGGCTTCAAAGAGGGATGGACGAGTCGTATCATCTGCATTATCTCGAGCAGAAAGAAAGACAAAGGTTTTCTTACCTTCACATATATCGCCTCCTATTGCCTTGCCAAAAGTAGCTTCATCACCGTAAACATCGAGCAGGTCATCTTGAATCTGAAAAGCCAAACCCAAATGAATACCGAAAGCAAAGATTGCCTCTTGTTGTTCCTTGGTGGCTTCTCCGATTAGAGCACCTATCTTTAAAGCATAAGCCAAGAGGAAGGATGTCTTAAGACGAATCATGTTGATATACTCCTCTTGCGTTACAGCCGTCAAGGGCATTTTCTCAAAATCCATGTCCAATTGTTGTCCCTCGCACACGCCCGTTGCCATTTCATTGAAATAGGACAAGGTCTGGGCTTGTTTGTCGATTCGTACTTGGGCAATCAGTTTATACGCCTCAATGAGCATTTGGTCACCAGACAAGATTGCCGTATTATCTCCAAACTGAGCATTGACAGAAGGACGTGAACGACGAACCGAAGCGTTATCCATCACATCATCATGTAAGAGAGTAAAATTATGGAAGACTTCCAAAGCTAACGCCGCGGGAAGTACCTCTTGTTGTTGGCCACCGCAGAGATCACACGCTAATAACGCCAACATCGGGCGTAGGCGTTTGCCTCCTCCACGAAGAGCATAAGCTATTGGTTCATAAAGACCGTAAGGTTCCTTATTCCAATCTAAAGCGTCTATGTAGCGGTTAATATCCATTAGGCAAGCATGTCTTCTATAATATCCGTGAGTACATCGGTTATGTTCAGTCCGGCCGCCCGCACTTGTTGTGGGATAAACGACGTGGCCGTCATTCCCGGGGTGGTGTTAATCTCCAATAGATTAACCGTCCAACCTTCGGTTAAGATATAATCGGTTCGAATAATTCCGTGGCAGCCTAAAATATCGTAGATACGTAATGTCAGTGCTTGTACCTCATCACGGACAGCGTCAGGGATTCGCGCCGGTGTTATCTCGTCCACTTGACCTTTATATTTAGCATCGTAGTCAAAGAACTCGTTCTTCGAAACGACCTCCGTCACGGGGAATGCCACTTCTTTGTTCTTGGTCTTATAGACACCGCAGGTAATCTCGGTTCCTTTCATGAAAGCTTCGCAGATAACCTCATCACCCTCCTTGAACGCCAAGTCGATAGCAGGATTGACTTGTTCGAGGGTCTTAACCTTGGTGCACCCAAAGGAACTTCCGCCCACGTTGGACTTGATAAAACAAGGCAGTCCCACTTGGTTCACGATGGTTTGAGCCGTCGGACGCGGTCCGTTCTTACGCAATAGCAGGCTCGGAGAAATACGGATACCAAAGTCTTGGAGATAGTGGTTGCAAGCAAACTTATTAAACGTCAATGCCGCAGCCAACACGCCACAGCACGAATAAGGGATACCTATCATATCAAAGTAGCCTTGCAACAAACCGTTCTCTCCCGGAGTTCCGTGAATGGTGATATAAGCAAAGTCAAAGCGAGTCTTTTGTCCGTTTTTGATATAAGAGAAATCGTTCTTATCAAGTGGGAGAGTGGAGATGATTCTCATCTCGCCATCCTCCATCGTCCACTCTTCAATTACTTGCCAATCGTGCTTTTGCAAACGCACGATGGTAACGTTATATCGCTCTTTATTCAAGAACGAATCAATACCTGCCGCACTACGAAGAGAAACCTTATGCTCTGAACTATCTCCACCGGCAACAATGGCAATATTACGTTTCATTAACCTAAATACGTTTTAAGAACCCGACTCTGCGGCAACTGATAAAGGCGTTTGATAGCCTTTTCTTTGATTTGACGCACACGTTCACGTGTCAGACCGAGTTCAATACCTATTTCTTCCAATGTTTTTTCAGGACCTCCGATACCGAAGAACTGCTTTAGAATATCTGCCTCACGAGGAGTGAGTTGTCCTAAAGCACGCTCAATCTCACGAGAGAGAGACTCACTAATAAGACCTCTATCGGCATTAGGTGAGTCTTCATTCACCATGACGTCGATTAGGCAGTTGTCTTCACCTTCTACGAACGGAGCATCCACGCTTACGTGACGACCCGACATTTTTAAGGTGTCGGCTATCTTATCTACGGGTATATCCAACTCCTCCGCCAGTTCTTCTGCCGACGGTTTACGTTCGTGCTCTTGTTCAAAACGCTGGTAAGCTTTGTTAATCTTATTGAGAGACCCTACTTGGTTGAGCGGCAAACGCACAATACGAGACTGCTCCGCCAAAGCCTGTAATATAGACTGACGAATCCACCAGACAGCATAAGAGATAAACTTGAAACCACGTGTTTCATCGAACTTCTCAGCGGCTTTGATAAGACCCAAGTTTCCTTCATTAATAAGATCGGGTAAAGATAGACCTTGGTTCTGATACTGCTTAGCTACCGAAACAACGAAACGTAGGTTGGAACAAGTGAGTTTCTCCAACGCAACACGATCTCCTTGACGAATACGAGCCGCTAATTCTACTTCTTCATCTACCGAGATAAGGTCCTCACGGCCTATTTCTTGTAGATATTTATCCAACGAAGCCGATTCACGGTTCGTGATGGATTTAGTAATCTTTAGTTGACGCATAGTTATTGGTTGGGTTGTAATTAAGGTATTTTTGTGATCCGGCCGGGATTCGAACCCGGGACCCACAGCTTAGAAGGCTGTTGCTCTATCCAACTGAGCTACCAGACCCCATTTTTACATAACTCTTCCTTGCCGGTAGGCAAAAAAGCGTACAAAATTACAACTTTTTATTCAAATATGCAAATTTTTTGTAAATTTTCCTTCTTTTTAAAGGATTTCGTTAATTATACTTTCCAGTTCTTGCTTGGAACAAGCACCTACATGACGATTTACCAACTCTCCTTTCTTAAAGAAAAGCATCGTTGGTATATTCATGATTTGGTAATGTTCACACATGTCAGGATTCTCATCTACATTGAGTTTACCAATTAGGGCTTGACCCTCAAAGGTCTGTGCCATCTCGTCCACGATGGGGAGCATCATCTTACAAGGGCCACACCAAGGTGCCCAAAAATCAACAACCACCACACGGTTGTCTGCTAACAAAGTCTGGATGTTAGCGTCCGTTACTTCCATTGTCATAGTGATTTAATATTTATAGTTCTTATTTTTCGTTTAGAAAGCATCTTCTCCGTTATCCTATCCTCCAAATAGGTCTGGATAGACCTACGAATAGGACGTGCTCCGAATTGCTTAAAGTCTGTTTTTTGTAGTAACTCCACCTTAACTTGTTCACTCACGTCCAATTTGATATGCTGTTCTTTTAGACGTTTATGTAAATCCATTAACTCTAAGTCAAGGATACTACGCAACGCCTCCGGCGTGAGGTTATTGAAGGTTACCACTTGGTCTATACGATTCACAAACTCAGGTGGGAAAGTCTTATCTAAGGCTTTGAGCAGCGTGGCTTTAGCTGTTTTTTCGTCCGGAATAGCGGAGGTAAAACCTACCCCACCGCCAAACTCTTTGAGCTGACGTGTTCCCACATTAGAGGTCAGGATGATGATCGTGTTCTTAAAGTCCACTATGCGTCCTTGCCTATCCGTGAGGCGACCCTCGTCCAAGACCTGAAGCATGATATTGAAGATATCCGGATGTGCCTTTTCTATCTCGTCAAAGAGCACTATCGAATAGGGTTTGCGTCGAACTGCTTCGGTCAGTTTACCGCCATCTTCATATGCCACATATCCGGGAGGCGCTCCCACTAATAGCGATGCCGTATGCTTCTCTGCGTATTCGCTCATATCAAAGCGGATAACCGCGTCCTTAGAACCGAACATCTCCTCTGCCAAGCACTGAGCTAAATAGGTCTTTCCTACTCCCGTAGGACCTAAGAAGAAGAAACTGCCGATTGGCCGCTTGGGGTCTCTTAAGCCTAAGCGTGAACGCTGAATAGCCTTCACAACGGTATCTACCGCCTCGTTCTGACCAATCACTTTGGTCTTCAGCCTCACAGCCATATCACGCAAGCGGTCTTGCTCTTCACTTTGTACGCGCTGTACGGGAACACCCGACATCATTGCTACTACGGAGGCTATATCCTCAGCCGTTATATCCACCACCTGATTTTGGCTATGCTTACGCGCTCCTGCCTCGTCCATCACATCAATGGCTTTGTCAGGGAAGGCACGATCCGTAAGATAACGATCGGCTAATAAGACACACGAGCGCAAAGCCTCTTTCGTATAATGCACATGGTGATACGAGCCATATTGTTCTTGCAGTTGTTGGAGAATAGCCATGGTCTGCTCCAGTGTAGAAGCTGCCACCATCACTTTTTGGAAACGACGCTCTAAGGCTCCGTCTTTCTCTACCGATTTACGGTATTCCTCAATCGTAGTAGCACCTATGCACTGTACTTCTCCTCGCGCCAAAGCGGGTTTGAGTATATTGGCGGCATCCAACGACCCTTGGGCATTACCGGCACCTATGATCGTGTGAATCTCATCAATGAAAAGGATAATCTCTTTATGCAGATTCATTTCCTCAATGAGTTTTTTCATCCTTTCTTCAAACTGTCCCCTATACGTCGTCCCTGCCACCATAGACGCTATATCTAAGGTCACTATCCGTTTGCCCGTCAAAGCTGGCACTTCACCTCGGATGACGCGTAAAGCCAATCCTTCTACAATAGCGGACTTACCCACCCCGGGTTCGCCTATCAGAATAGGATTATTCTTCTTACGACGGGATAGAATCTGCATAACGCGCTCTATCTCTAAGTCTCTGCCTACTACGGGGTCTAATAAACCCTCCTTGGCTTGAGCTGTTAGGTCACGTCCGTACTTATCCAGCATCGGGGTAGCACTGTTACTACGCTGTTTACCAAACTGCTTAGGACGTTCTTGTTCGGGTGCGTCTGCCACATCGTCCGCCATGGGTGCCGCATTCTTGACAGTAGCCCCATTACGTTGACGCTCTAATACTTGGTCGTACGTTATTCCCCATGCCGATTCCAGATAAGCCGCAGCACGATTGATATGCTCGTGCAGAATAGCCATGAGCAAATGAATACTTCCCACCGCTTGCGCTTGGGTTAGTTTAGCCTCCGAATCCGCCACACGCAGGATACGCTCCACCTGAGCCGAACGTTGAGCCGGCTGCAATAAGTCAGACGGAGGTCCCGCCAAAGCACTATCTAACTGCTGCTTGGCAACCGTCTCGTTCCAACCTAACTCATGAAGCGTCGAATACGCTTGACCTTCTCCTAAACGCAGAATACCTAATAATAGATGCTCCGGCTGAACGAGCGTATTCTGCAAACGCTCCGCCTCCTCACGAGCATACGTCAAAATCTTATTTAATCTAACTGTTAACATTCTTCTTAATTATAAAAATGCCATACTAAACCGGCTCTAAACACATCCCTATTCATCGGATAAGACGGCATTGCGTAATAGCCCGATGACTGACGCATGAACCAATAATTGAAGTGTGTATATTGTGCAAAAAACTTTAAGTGCAATAGTCTGACATAGAAATTAGCATATACATTCATTATCGGATAATTGCCTATCTCCACTTCGTTCTGTACGCAGAACTGACCCGTTGCCGGATTGATAACCGGAGCGTGATACTTAGTAAAGAAGCGCATATCTACACCCATCTGCGCGTCTAATGCCTTAAACCACGTGCCGTGATAGTAGAGGTTATGGTATAATGTGAAGGCTGGCAACGGAACGGCTTCATTAGACGACACTTGATATACCACATGATTCTCTAAGTTCACCCAAGGGGTGGTCAAATCGCACTGCACATCAGTAGAGAAAATCTGCACATTACCATTCATCTGATGGGGCAAACCATCCTTAGCATCAAAATAGATATGATTCGTTCTATTCTCAAAACCGATATTCACCGCCGGTTTAACCCACTTTGTAGGATATTTGACAGAACCTTGCACTTGTAAAACGAGCGGCTTAGAGAAGTTATTATTCCAGCAGAAGTGATTCGAGTAATAATGCTGCAAATAGTAATTCACTGCCTCATTACCAAAATGCACTTTAGCCTCTATATCCATTGAGTCTTTCCCCACGGGGAAAAGAGCATTGATCCGTCCGTTAACACCAAACTGACCTAACTTATAACCTAATACACAAACCTCGCCTCCGGCATCATAGAAAATATACTTACCCGTTTTCTTATACAACGTTCCTCCCACAAAAGTGTTATTGGTCCATTGGTCTTGGTATAAGGTATCATCGTACTGTCGCGTCTGACGTGCCAACATAGCTGAGAGGTCATTATTGATAGCTGCCCACGTGGTGTCGTTCTTCCCTCTCGCCTGTGGGATAATGAAACGTTGACTTTCATTGCGAGCATATACCGTAAATCCGAAGTGCAGCAATTTATTATACTCCTCCTCAAAGGTTACGGCTAAGGTATTACGAATAGTCAACACATTGGTCGAATCGTTCGTTTGCTTTGGGTTATGGTATATATCCGAGAAGAAACCTTGATTAGCCTGTTTCTCGATATAACGATGCACCGAGTTATTGGTCTCAAACGTATGACTGAACGACATCAGCGGTACGTATTCATAAATCACCGTATCTCTCATCTCTTTCTCGCCGAAACCGTTAACACCTTCTATACTATCGTGATGTTCTTTGGCGACGCATAGTTTATATCCGTGATTGAGATAACCCGCAATATACTTATATCCCGACATACCTTGCATTCGAACGGGTATATCCCCTGCAACCAAATCGCCTCTCAAGTCCGCCGTATCACGCAAACCGCCGTTCTCGAAATTACTTAATGTATTGAAACTAAATGCTGCATGAATGAAGTATTTATCTCCGTCATAACTACCCCACACGGCTCCGTTGACGTACTTACCCTCCTGATTGGCATAGTGACCATATGCTTTCTCGTAGTTAATCTCGCCACCTAAGTTGATTTGTTTATTAAGGTTACCCGTAAAGAGGAAATGTATCTCGTTCTCCTCATGTCCGGTAACGAAACCTCGACTATATCCAATCCTCGAATAAGGTGTCGTTGTATTATAGAAACGCACATCTTGCGGCGTGATGGTATAGGGTTGATACTGCTTGCCGAAGATATCGTCCACGGTGTTCTTATTAGCAAACCATAAACGCGACTGTATAGGGGAAATGGCATTACCGTTCCATACGTTCGAGATGGAGAAATCGTTGAGTACCCCCTTCATCGGTAAGTTGAGATAGGACGTGTCAATAGGCACCGTATCCGCCAAGGTGGTCAGACCATCAATCTGCCACGTGCGAATACGCGTCTTCGGCCTCTTATCCGCCATTGCACTCATCGCGGAAAGTACCAATAACCCTATGACAAAAAACTTTCTCAACTCTAACCTAATAAACTATCCAGCTACTCTACATTCTAAACTCTACACTCTACACTTTACTGCGTTTCTTCAGTTCTGCTATCTCTTTCTCTTGGTTACGAATAGTCTTGAGCAATTCGTTGAGTTCCTCGTTCTCAATCGTTGTTGGATATTGCTCCTCTACGAGTTGGAGGAAGTCTGCCAAGATATTCATGTAATTGATGAACGCATCGTAAGCTGACTCAAACTGCGTAGTGCCTTGGTCGATATGGTTCATGTAATGCAGATAGTTCACATCTTGCAAGCGCAGCCAATTGGCTTTCAATTGCTTATCCGAACATAAGCGAACGCGCTCCGCAACGGCATATAGTTTATTGATAGCTTCTTGTTGTAAGTCGTTGCCGACATAAACACTAAGGTCTTTTGCCTCACCCGACCATGTCAACGGATAAGGAGCACTCACCACATCTTTGGCGGCTTTCTTGGCTGCCTCTGCGGGAGTAACAAAACCCATCTCACGCTCTAAAACATAATACGGCAGTGCTTTTAAGAACTCAAAGATACCCGTTTGCACATTTTGACGAACGCCAAACGTCTCGGCACCTACCCAGATATTGATTAGGTCATCGTCCTCCGGCAGTTGTTGTAACATATTAGCATATTTCTCTGCATCTATCGGGTACGAACCCCAATTAGGATCCGAGAAGTGGAAACTTAATTCGTCACTCAAGCCTGTATTGCGCAGAAGCACTTTCATTTTCGTATTAGCAGCCGACGAGAACACTTTATTCGCGGATTTCCAACTGAGGATATGCTTAGCACCCTCGGTCAGAATAGTCTTATAACCTTGCTTGTATAATGCATCCACCATATCGTCGGTGTACAGCAGTTCTGTGTTCCATAACGTAGCGGGTTTGGTGCCAAATAGGTCTTTCACCACATTGCCTTGCTTTTCCAATTGGTCAAGAAACTCGTTCTCGTTCTGCTCGGAAGCGAGGGAATAAGCGAAGGGTGTTGCCAAGAACTCCACACTCTTTGTCTCTGCCAACTCTTTGAGTACATCAATCATCTCGGGAGCAAACTGCTCAAAACTCTCGAGCAGGGTGCCGGAGATACTAATGGCGCAATGAAATTTACCTTTACTGAGACGAATCATCTCTTGAATCGTCTTGCACAACGGCATATACGAGGTATTAACGAGCCACTCGACATACTCGTCCGTTGCCATATCGTCGTAGTAATAGTGGTCTTTACCAATATCGAAGAAACGATAGCGTTTCAAACGATAAGGGGCATGCATTTGGAAACAAAAACAGATATTTTTCATAACTTTACGATAATTTAATTCCAACCTAAAACTTTATTATAGATGGCTCTTACTTTCAGTCCAGCATCGTACCAGCGGATATTATTGACCTCCGCTTGTCCTAATTCGTGCAGGGACTTATACATTGCCGGATACTTAACAATAGCGTAGATAGCATCTGCCATGGCGTCTATGTCCCAATAATCGGTCTTAATGGCGTGCGTCAGTATCTCGGCACAACCCGACTGATGGGATATAATCGAGGGACAACCTACTTGCATCGCCTCTAACGGAGATATACCGAAAGGCTCACTCACGGAGGGCATGATATACACATCCGAATCCGCCAGAATCTCTTGCACTTGTTTGCCGCGCATGAATCCCGGGAAGTGGAACTTATCTGCTATTCCGCGTTTGGCAACGAGTTCAATCATCTCGTGCATCTTATCACCCGAACCTGCCATCACAAAGCGTACGCCGTCTGTCTTAGCCAACACGCGTGCCGCAGCCTCCACGAAGTACTCGGGGCCTTTCTGCATCGTGATACGTCCTAAAAATGTCACCACTTTATCCTTGCGAGGGTGCTTAACGAACTCCTCGGGATTAGCGAGTGGTTCAACGGCATTGTGAACGGTGCTCACTTTCGAGGGGTCTTGCCCGTATTTATCAATCACCGTTTGGCGAGTGAGGTTGCTCACGCACATGATATGATCGGCGGCATCCATACCGCGACGCTCAATAGCATAAACAGTAGGGTTCACATTACCGCGAGAGCGGTCAAAATCGGTGGCATGAACGTGGATAACGAGGGGTTTGCCGGTCACTTGTTTAGCGGCTATACCTGCCGGATAAGTGAGCCAATCGTGCGAGTGAATGATATCGAACTGCTCGCGATAAGCCAGTTCACGACCTACTTGCTCGTAGTTACCAATCTCTTCCACTAAGTTATCCGGATAACGCCCCGAGAACTCGATGCACCCACGTCCCGGAACGGGTACGCTATTGGCGCCAATGATACGTAAGAACGATTGATCCTCGTCTCCCCAAGGCTTGGGAATAACAAAGAGAATCTGCATGTCTTCCTGCTGCGCCATACCGCGCGTAAGGCCATAACTGGCGGTGCCTAATCCGCCTAAGATATGAGGAGGAAACTCCCAACCAAACATTAATGCTCTCATACGTTATATCTTTTCATTGTATCCAACACACTGATAACCGCAGCCACGGAAGGAGCATAACTCATTCCGCCATGTCCTTTGTAGGGTGGATTACCATCGTATAACTCATTGAGCGAACCGATGGTTAATGTTCCCATCTCATCCTCAAAACCGATGAGCATTCGCTCCATAAAACTCAAACCGCTATGTTTATACACGTTCATATAAGCGCGTCCGTAGGCTGCTATCGTGTAGGGCCAAACGGGACCGTTATGGTAGTTACGATTACGCTCTTTCTCGCCTCCGATATAAACGGGTCGGTAATTACCCGACTTAGGCGACAAGGTACGCAAGCCGCGAGGTGTGAGTAACTCTTTCGTGCATATATCCACCACCGCTTTCGCTTGATGTTTGTCTAAAGGAGAATAAGGCAACGACACTGCCCAAATCTGATTAGGTCTAACCTCTTTATCGGCGTAGTCGTTAATCACGTAGTCGTTCAGATAAACGCCATTCCAGAAGGTCTTGATGAACGCGTCTTTCGCTATCTCCGCTTGATACTCCAAGAGGTCGGCTGCCATTTCTTTGCCCATCTCGCGTTGCAGTTCAGCCGTGAAGCGCAGGGCGTTATACCATAAAGCGTTAATCTCCACTATATAACCCGTACGAGGGGTGATGGGATAACCATTCTCCGTGGCAGCCATCCAAGTAGCAGGACGCTGCGTGCCGTCTGTCCAGATGAGGTTATTCTGATGAACGAAAGCACGTGGGTGGTTCTGCTTGCGGTAGAGGTTAATAATGGCTACGCATAAGTCGCAGTATTTCTCGGCTGCCTGTTTGGGTGTGTATTTATGGGCGTACTTTTGGAAGGCACGAATCAGCCATAATAACGCATCCGGCTCATCCAACCCTTGCAATTCACTCTCAACTCTAAACTCTAAACTCTCAACTATAGACTGCACCAACGGAACGGCGGTGCGGTCAATAATGGCCTCCCAATACTCGGGACGGTCGATGTCCAGCGTACAACTCGGGGTGGCGAAGAACTCCTCACGCGCCGTAGCCTTGAACCAAGGATAACCGGCAAGGAGATAACATTTATCTCCCACTCTCTTATAGAACTGAGCCGCAGCATTACGCAGGCAGTCGAACATAGATGTGCGCTCGATACGACGAGCCACCTCTTTGGTCCAAAGACTCTTAAGGGTCGTTGGCTTCACCTCGGATATGCCGGCAGAGAAGATAACACTCTCACCCTGTTTCATCGGTAACTCGAAATAACCGGGCACCATCAAGTCCTCTTTGTACTCATAGCCACGCTCTTGCTCTTTGGGGTACTCAATGTCCTTATACCATTGCGGGTCATGACGATACTCCACTTTCTTGCTGAACTGCATATAGAGGTTCGGGAAACCCTGATACATACAGTTGACCCGACCATTAGCGCAGTCGTTCATGTCTGTATTCGCTTGCCCATTGGCTTTCGTTAGTTCATTCACGCTACGGAAGGCAAGGAACGGACGGAAACGCATCACCGTGGGTGAACCCGCTTCCACGAGGGTGTAACGAATGAGCACTCGTGGTTCAAAACTAACGAGCACACGCTCTTTGGTAAGCACTACACCACCTACACGATAAGTCGTTTTGGCTACCGTCTCACACTCAAACTGACGAATGTACTTGTGCCCGTTGGGGAGGAAACAATCTGAATACTTATGAATACCTAAATTAAACTCTGCCCCGTGTTGAATGACGGTCTCATCGAGTGAGGAGAGCAGCACATAATTATCCGACCCTAACTCAGGAATCGGCATCACCAGCTGACCGTGGTACTTACGTGTATTACAATCCACCAAGGTGGTCGAACTATACACGCCGGCACGGTTGGTACGAATAATCTCCTTTTTGAGGGAGCGTTCAAGATTAACCAATAAGGTCTTGTCAAAGTTTAAATAACTCATAATCCTTTACGAATTCGCGTATTTGTTGTTCATCTTGTTTCTTACAAACGAGGAGCACATCTCCACTCTGCGCCACAATCATATCGTCCACTCCTTCTATCACCACATACTTTTGTCCTTCGTCCTTTGTCCTTTGTCCTTTGTCGTCCAACGCAACGATGTTGCCGTGGGCATTATAGAACTTAGCGTTGCAGTGGGTAGCTACGTTGCCGTCTGCGTCTTTCTCACTCAGTTCGTGCAATGAACCCCACGTTCCGAGATCGCTCCAGCCGAAATCGGCAGGCAGGACATATACGTCTTTGGCTTTCTCCATGATGCCGTAGTCGACGGATATATTGGGGCATTGTGGGAAATACTCTTGTATGAAAGCGGTTTCTTGCTCCGTTCCCATCAGTTTTTCTCCCTTGGCAAAGATAGAGGCCACTTCGGGCAGGTGTTCGGTTAATGCGTTCTCAATGCTCTTGAGTGACCAGATAAACAGTCCCGAGTTCCACAGATAATCCCCCGCTGCCACATATTGCTTGGCCGTCTCCAAATCCGGCTTCTCTTTGAATTGCTTTACCTTTACAACTTCTTTAAACTTTACACTTTCAACTACTCTACACTCTAAACTCTCAACTCTACACTTCTGAATATATCCATACCCCGTCTCGGGTCGTGTCGGTTTCATGCCTAAGGTCAAGAGGGCGTCGTTTTGTTCTACGAAGTCGAATCCTTCTTGCACCACGCGCAAGAACTCTGCCTCATTGAGTATCAAGTGGTCACTGGGTGCCACCACGATATTCGCTGTCCTTTGTCCTTGTTCCTTTGTCCTTTGTTCATTCACCATCGCTCTTATTCTTGCTGTTGCATAAGCGATACACGGCGCGGTGTTCCGCCGAGCGGGTTCACAGAGTATATTCTCTACGGGCAGGTCGGGTATCTGTTCCAATATCATTTCGCGGTAGGCGATATTCGTTACAATCAACACATTGTGGATGGGCACTAATGGGCGGAAGCGATCCACCGTCATTTGTATTAGACTACGACCCGTGCCAAAGAAATCCAAGAACTGTTTGGGTTTCTCGTTAGTGCTAAACGGCCAGAATCGGCTACCGATGCCGCCTGCCATGATGACGCAAAAATTATTCTCTTTCATATTTTCACATTTACGCGCGCATAGGCAAGCGCCTACTCGTGCAAATTGGGCGACAAAGATAGTAAAAAAAAACGATATACGCAAAAAAAAAATCGCACTTTTAACTAAAAAAGGCGATTTTGTTATCAATAATATGCAAAATAAATCTATTTATAGATTGCATTGAGCACTTGTGCCAAACGAATACCGGCGGCATACAGTTGCCAACGCACCTCATCTCGCCATTCATAAATATATTGATACGCATTTCCGTTCCACTGTTCTTGATATTCATAAATGCGGTGGATTAACTGCTTCGTTTGAACCGTAGCTTCTTCAAGCGTAAGTTTCTCTAATTCAGCTCGTTGGTGACTATACTTATCCTCTAACATCTGCGCATATTCGGAGTACGAATACCCTTCGCTATCAACGATACCTTCGTCCCACACTTTGTGCATATTCGATGGCCTTCCGAACCACATGATTTTGATCTTATTCATGCCGGCATCTTCCGTTTTTGCCAAGTGGGCAGGATTATACCTATCCGCCGTCAAATGAACGACAAACTTCAGAGCGTCGGTATCGTTAGGGTTCTGCGTTAGAACGGTAACCAAACTATCGTATTTAACGAATAACTCGCCTCCTATAGGGTCGTCTTGATAGTGCCAAACATCCGAACCCGGATAAAGTGTACTATCACTCCTTATCTCGTCCGCCCACTTAGCCCAATAAACCATGCCATGTTTGCCTAATACTTGATCCACTTTTTTGTGGGCTTTCTTAGTCAAATGATGATACGCCACTTCCGCCACAACGCGGTGTCCTGTCAGACCCCAAGCACGCACAGTAGAAGTGTAAAATGGAAGAACGCCAATTACTAAAAGTAATAGAACGAACTTTTTACTTCCTATCTTTGACATTTTACTCTTTGTCATATATTTCATAAGGTAAGATTAATCTCCAGAGATGGGATTTGTGGGACCTCCACCTTTTACTCCTTCTCCCTTTCCAATGCTTGATCCTGTCATCATTTGACCAAAGGTCATTTCTTGTTCCTGCGTTGCATGGATTAAATATAATTTCTTCATAATTCTATTCCTTGATCGTTATACATCTTATTATCGCGAATGATACGGAATTGGCCATCTTTAATTACCTTGACTGATGAATTGAAGGAATGCTGGATTGATGGATTGTCCGTCGGTGCATTATTGGGTTTATGCATCGTCATACGAGGGCCACGAGCTATTGCCGGAGCTGTAGCGGGAGCCTGCCGGGCAAGTACATATGCGCGGTGATCCCCCACCGTTACCCAATTTCCAGCTTTACAGAGCTGATTATTGTAAACAATATAATTGCCCGTTACAGCACACGTTCCGTTGTCGTTTTGCAGTTTTGTGCTGCAAAAGTACAACTTTTTTTTGACATATGCAAATTTCCTAAAGAAAATACATAAAAAATACAACAAAATACTTGCATAATTCCGAGAAAAGTATTATCTTTGTAGGACGAAAAGGCGCACATACACAATGTACGCAGAAAAGAAGGAACAAAAAGCAGAGATTAAAAATCTCAGCAAAAAAACATTGGAAAATTTGCATATATCAAAAAAAAGCAGTACCTTTGTCGCCGCATTAGAAATTTAAACATTAAAAACAATACTTAAATATTAAAAAATTATGTCTAAAATTACTGTTGTAGGTGCCGGTAATGTAGGTGCCACTTGTGCCAATGTTTTGGCTGTTCACGAAGTTGCAGACCAAGTATGCTTGATCGATATCAAAGAGGGTTTTGCCGAGGGTAAAGCCATGGATATCATGCAAACAGCTCAACTGATGGGCTTTGATACCGTCGTTGAAGGTGTTACCAACGATTATAGCAAAACCGCCGATTCCGACGTTTGCATCATCACTTCCGGTCTGCCCCGTAAACCCGGTATGACCCGCGAAGAACTGATTGGCGTTAACTCGGGGATCGTTAAGAGCGTGGCTAACCAACTGCTCACCTACTCTCCTAATGCTATTTTGGTTGTAGTAAGTAACCCGATGGACACGATGGCTTACCTGACCAAGGAAGCTCTTGGTCTGCCTCGCAACCGCGTGATTGGTATGGGTGGTGCTCTGGACAGCGCACGTCTCAAATACTTCCTGAGCCAAAAACTCAACTGCAACGCCAATGATGTAGAAGGTTTCGTTATCGGTGGTCACGGCGACACAACGATGATTCCGCTTAAGAGCTTCATGACCTACAAAGGTATGCACGTTAGTAACTTCCTTACCGAAGAGGAGATTGACGAAGTGGTTAAGAACACGATGGTAGGTGGCGCTACGCTGACAGGTTTGTTAGGCACCAGCGCATGGATGGCTCCGGGTGCTGCCGCTGCTTCCGTAGCTGAGGCTATCGTTAAAGACCAAAAGAAACTCATTCCTTGCTCCGCTTACTGCGAAGGTGAGTACGGCATTAAAGACCTCTATATCGGTGTGCCTTGCATCATCGGTAAGAACGGTATCGAGAAAGTGCTCGAACTCAAGATCTCGTCCGACGAGATGGCTAAACTGCGCGAGAGCGAAGCAGCCGTTCGTAAGACCACGAACGTTCTGAAAGAACTCAATGTTCTTTAAACCAAACACTAACTACAATGTTAGACCTTTTTGCTAAATGTGACTATGAGCGACTGAGGATTGTAGAGAAGAAAGGTATTTATCCTTATTTTCACACTCTGCAATCACGTCAGGCGCCCATAGTACAAATGGAAGGCAAGCGTATCATTATGTTAGGTAGTAACAACTACCTCGGCTACACCGAAGATGAGAACGTGATTGCCGCCGGACACGCCGCTCTGGATAGGTACGGAACGGGCGTGAGTGGCAGCCGTTTCCTCAACGGAACACTTGACCTCCATTTAGAGTTGGAAGAAGCCTTGGCTCAGTTCACCGGCTATGAGACGGCAATGACTTGCTCCACGGGCTTCCAAACCAACTTAGCCATCATCTCAGCCATCTGCGGTCCACACGATTATATCATCAACGACCGCGAGAACCACGCCTCTATCTATGACGCTTGTCGTTTGAGTTATGCTACTATGTTGCGCTACAAACACTCCGACATGGAGGACTTGGAGCGCCAATTGCAGAGCGTACCCGAATCGGCAGGGTGTCTGATTGTGACGGACGGCGTCTTCTCTATGAGAGGTGATATATGCAAACTGCCCGAGATATGCGCCCTTGCCAAGAAATACGGCGCACGCGTGATGGTAGATGATGCTCACGGTTTTGGCGTACTCGGTCCCGGCGGACGCGGTACGGCAGCGCATTTCGGATTGACTGACCAAGTCGATATAACGATGCTCACGTTCTCTAAGTCACTTGCCTCCCTTGGAGGGTGCATGCTGACCTCTAAGTTCGTATCTGACTACCTGCGTCATGTGAGTCGTCCGTTTATCTTCTCTGCCAGTTTAACACCTTGCTCTGCGGCTACTGCCTTAGCGGCTCTGCGCCGTTTGGAAGCCGAACCGGAACGTCCGAAGCGTCTCATGCAATTAGCCGCTTACTTCCGCGAAGGACTGAAGAAAGCAGGCGTTAAGATTATTGAGGCACCTACGCCTATCGTGCCTATTTATACCTATAAGACCTTGGATACGCTCTATTACGGCAAGCGCTTGTTTGACGAGGGTGTTTATGTCAATCCCGTTGTAGCCCCCGGTTGTGTAGAAGGCGAATGTCTGCTCCGCACTACCCTCATGGCAAGCCACACGGAAGCCATCTTAGACGAAGCGGTTGAGATCATCTCTCGCGTCCTCCAACAAGGCGTACCCGCTGACCTCTATGATGGCATCGAGACAAGGCTTAAATTATAAATCGTACATGTCCCAAACGCTCCTCATTTCCGGCGGTTCGAGTGGCATAGGAAAAGCCACCGTTGACCTCTTTGTCTCCAAAGGGTGGGAAGTTTACGAACTGAGCCGTCACGGGAAGAGTTCAGAGCATGTCCACCATGTCGATTGCGACGTAACGCAAGTGGAGAGCGTACAAGCAGCGGTGCAAGCCGTTCTTGCCCTCACCGACCACCTCGATGTGGTTATCTCCAATGCCGGATACGGAATCAGTGGTGCTATCGAATATACAGACCCCAAAGAGGCTCACCAACAGTTAGAGGTGAATTTCTTTGGGGCTATGAATCTGACACAAGCCGTTTTGCCCCAACTGCGCAAGCAAGGACGTGGACGGATTATCTTCACCTCCTCGGTGGCAGCGGTGCTGTCTATTCCTTATCAATCGTTTTACTCGATTAGTAAGGCGGCTATCAACAGTTTCGCCCTTGCTTTGCAGAACGAAGTGAGACCGTTTGGAATACGAGTGAGTGTACTCATGCCGGGCGATGTGGCAACCGGTTTTACCGCAGCTCGCGTTAAGTGCGAAACCGGCAGTGAAGTCTATGGCAATATTCACAAAGCTGTTGCCGCCATGGAGAAAGACGAACAAGGAGGAATGAAGCCCCAACAGATGGCTCGCTGTTTCTACCGAATAGCTACAGCGCGTTGTCCCAAACCGCAATACATCGGTGGGGCGCAATATAAACTCTTCTGTTTCCTTGACCGCCTCCTTCCCAAACGCTTCGTCAATTGGGTTGTAGGACGTTTATATTAACCATACACAATAGCCTTTGGGCGCACCATCCACCAAAATGAACATCCGCATTATCAGTCCTTCGGGGGCAATTGACCCAAAATATATCGATGCTGCCAAACAGCGTCTTGTATCGTGGGGACATGTTGTAACGGAAGGCAAATATACTCGCGGTTCGTGGGGACGCTTTGCCGCAACGGATGAGCAAAGGATACGCGACCTCAATGAGGCTTTTGCCGACCCCGAAGTAGAGGCTATTCTGTGCGCTCGAGGCGGATATGGTTTACAACGCATATTAGACAAGATACACCCGACGAATAAACTCGTTATCGGTTTCTCCGACATTACGGCGTTGCATCAACTCATGCACACCATAGGTGTGCCTTCTTTGCACGCTATCATGTGCAAGCATATAGCCACCCTTCCTGAAGACAGTGTTGCGTTGCAAAGTTTTCACCAAACTTTACAAGAATTTGCCACATCTTCATTCTCTCTAAACTCTCAACTCTCAACTACTCTAAACTCTAAACTCTCCACTCTAAACTCAAGACAGGGTTTCGGTCGAGGGACACTTATCGGTGGCAACCTCTCCGTCTTGTATGGGCTACAAGGCACGCCTTACGGCTTAGGGAGTAGCGAGGTAGAGGAGGAGAGGAGTAGGGTAAATACAATTCTCTTCATAGAGGATATCGCCGAGAGGCATTATCACATTGACAGGATGATGCAGAACCTCCGCATGAGTGGGGTGCTGGCTAACTTATCCGGACTGATTGTGGGTCAGTTTACCGACTGCGAAGAGGATAAGGGCATGCACGAAACGGTTTATGAAACGATTCTACGAGCCGTACAGGATTATGACTATCCCGTACTCTTTGATTTTCCGGCAGGACATGTAGAAGACAATCGTCCTCTCTGGTTAGGGAAGACGATTGAATTAGAAGTGACACCTAATATATCGCGCGTTACGTACGCGTGCAAGTAGGTTTCTATTTGTTCTTAAGAAGCATTTTACGCAGGAAGAATATTCCCACACCCGTCAGTATCAGCGAAAGGATACCGACCCACAACGTGTCGCCATAACCGAACGTATCTGCACCCGTTGAGTCCAGACCGTTCCAATACATCACGTTATACACAATGACTGCCAAGGCGTTATTGGTTAGGTGCATCACAATAGGCAACCACAGACTCCCACTCCACGCAAGCATATAACCAAACAGCGCTCCTAATAACATGCGCGGAAAGAAACCGAAGAACTGCATGTGGACAGCACTAAAGAGAATAGCCGAAACCCAAATGGCGATTTTTAGTTTAGAGTTGTTTCCCTTAAAGAAATTGATGAGTAGGGCGCGGAAGGTGAGTTCTTCGCCGAAGGCAGGAAGGAAGGCTACCACAAAAAGCGTTGCCATAAACTGCCCAGCGTTTTCGGTTCTCACAAACTGCTCCGTCACCGACAAAGCCGCCTCCTCCATGGCTCTCAGTTTAGTTTCCAAGCCCGCCAAAGACTCAGGAAAAGTGATTTGCTGATTGAGTTGCGAGAGTAAGTTCAAGCCGGGCAAGGCGATGATCATGAGGAGTGCGCATAGGGCGCCGTAAGACCACTTCGTTGAAGGACTGCTAAGGTGCAACCACTCTTTCCATTGCCCTTTGTACCATAGTAGGGCGCAGAGGATAGGCGGCAGAACGAAGGTGGCTATGGACTGAGCCGTTTGAAGCCACATCAGCGGGGAACGCGTTTGGCTACCCCCGCTGACCATTACCCACACTACCATGGTTAGGAGTGTGAGACCACACAATATCCCTAACCATGTTAGTATACGTATGATGGTTTGTTTAGCCATTAGAAATTAGCTTTGCTGATTTCAAAATAAGCTTGCGGATGAGCGCAAACGGGGCATTTATCGGGAGCTTCGGTACCTACTACGATATGACCGCAGTTACGGCACTCCCATACTTTCACTTCGCTGCGTTTGAACACTTCTTTCATCTCAATGTTCTTGAGCAGAGCACGATAGCGCTCCTCGTGGCGTTTCTCGATAGCAGCTACCCCGCGGAAACGCTCTGCCAATTCAGCAAAACCTTCCTTCTCTGCGGTCTCAGCAAAACCTTTGTACATATCCGTCCACTCGAAGTTCTCACCATTAGCGGCAGCAGCGAGGTTCTCAACGGTATCGGGCACAGCACCACCATTGAGTTCTTTGAACCACAGTTTAGCGTGCTCCTTCTCGTTATTAGCCGTTTCTTCAAAAATAGCGGCTATTTGTTCAAAACCATCCTTCTTTGCTTTGGAAGCAAAATAGGTGTACTTGTTACGTGCCATCGACTCTCCGGCGAAGGCTGTTTCCAGATTTTTCTCGGTCTGGGTACCGGCATAGATGTTAGCCATAATGTTTGAAATTAAATTAATATTGGGCTGTTTCTCCCTTTTCGTGTGCAAAGATACAAATAAATTTGCAAATATGCAAAAAAAAGTGTATCTTTGCACAGATTTTTGGAAAGACTGCCCGTTAGAGGACTATTTTTATTATATTAATCACTTAAACTCCTAATTATTATGAAGAAGAAATTCGTTTGCCCTATTTGTGGTTACGTTTTTGAAGGCGAGCAGGCACCGGAGCGTTGCCCGCAATGTAAACAAATCGTTACGTGGAAAGAAGCTGCTACTGACAAGATCGAGTTCGCTTGCGAACACATCATCGGTGTAGCCAAGGACACGGACGACCAAATGAAAGCTGACCTCAATGCTCACTTCATGGGTGAGGCTACCGAGGTAGGTATGTATCTTGCTATGTCGCGTCAAGCCGACCGCGAGGGTTATCCCGAAGTGGCAGAGGCTTTCAAACGCTACGCTTTTGAGGAAGCAGAGCACTGCGCTAAGTTTGCCGAACTGCTCGGTGACGTTGTTTGGGACACCAAGACCAACTTAGAGAAACGTATGATGGCAGAGGCCGGTGCTTGCGAAGGTAAGCTCGCTATTGCTAAACGCGCTAAAGAACTCAACCTCGACGCTATTCATGACACCGTTCACGAGATGGCTAAAGACGAGGCTCGTCACGGCCGTGGTTTCGAGGGTCTGTTCAATCGTTACTTCAAGAAGTAAACAAGCGTTGACATCGTTCATAACGTTACACACAACAATCGCCCCAAGTTTCCTCGGGGCGATTGCTTTATTATACGTATGTTTTTACTCAAACTTGGTGTTACGCATGTCACCGGATTTGAGGAACTCGCGGTGCATTGCCGTAGCGAAGTCCAGGTTATGCGGCGTGTGAGCCGTCTTGCACTTAGCCAAGTACTCATTCAACATAGGACGATATTGCGGGTCAACACACTTATTGATTATCTCGTGCGCACGCTCAATAGGACTCTTACCACGAAGGTCGGCAATACCGTGCTCGGTGATGATAATCTTCACACTATGCTCGGAGTGATCCACGTGACTAACCATCGGGACGAAGGATGAGATAGCACCATCCTTAGCCGTGGACGGAGTCGTGTAGATGGAGACATAAGCGTTACGGGTGAAGTCACCACTACCGCCGATACCATTCATCATCTTCGTACCACAGATATGGGTAGAGTTGATATTACCATAGATATCTGCCTCAATAGCCGTGTTGATGGTAATCAAACCTAAACGACGGGCAATCTCGGGGTTATTGGAGATCTCTTGCGGACGAAGAACAATCTTGTCCTTGAAGAAATCCATGTGGTCAATAATGTCTTGCAGTTTATCGGCACCTACAGTAAGTGAGCAACCGGAAGCGAACTTAACGCGTCCCTCTTTCATTAGACCTACTACGGAGTCTTGGATAACCTCGGTGTACATCTCGAAAGGAGGAATATCCTTATTCTCTCCTAATGCACCTAAAACGGCGTTAGCGATATTACCCACACCCGATTGGATAGGCAAGAAGGAAGCAGGGATACGACCGGCTTTCATCTCGTTCTCAAGGAAGAGAGCCACATTATCACCAATGCGTTTAGTGGTCTCATCTAAGTCAGAGAACTTACCTACCTCGTTAGGACGATTGGTGCGAACAACAGCCACAATTTTCTTGGGGTCAACTTTGATGCAGTCGGAACCGATGCGGTCAGAAGGTTTATAGATAGGAATCTCACGACGTAAAGGCGGGTCAAGAGGCTCGTAAATATCGTGCATACCGCGCATCGTAGCGGGCATAGCAGCATTGAGTTCAACGATGATGCGGTCTGCCATGTGACAGAAAGTGGGCATGTTTCCCACACCGGCGGTAGGCACAATCTCACCATCCTCCGTTACCTCGCATGCCTCAACTAAAGCGACGGTGGGTTTAGGAAGGAACCCGTAACGGATATTCTGAGCTAACTCAGACAAGTGCATATCAAAGTAATGCGCATTCTGACTATTGAGTTCAGTACGTAGGTCCTTATTAGACTGATAGGGCGTGCGGTGATTGATAGCGTGAGCACGAGCTAAAGCACCATCGCAACTATCACCCGTAGAAGCACCGGTATAGATATCAATCTTAAACTCTTTACCTTCAGCATGGAGTTGCTCCGCCATCTTAGCGATAGCGGTAGCAACATCTTTCGGAGCACCGGCAGGGGTAAAACCACCACAACCGACCACGTCCCCATTATGGACGAACTTAGCAGCCTCTTCGGCTGACATAAAAGGAAGTGCCATATTACAATGCCTTTCCGTCCGAACCAAGGACATTAACGATCTTATGTTTATAGAGTTCAATCATCAAATCACGAGCGGGTCCGCAGTACTTACGAGGATCGAACTCACCGGGTTTCTCAGCGAAGACCTTACGAACAGCAGCGGTGAAAGCCAGACGGCTATCAGAGTCGATATTGATCTTACATACAGCCGAAGCGGCAGCCTTACGGAGTTGTTCCTCCGGAATACCTACTGCATCGGGTAGTTTACCTCCGTTAGCATTGATGATGTCCACGTACTCTTGCGGAACAGAAGACGAACCGTGCAGAACGATAGGGAAGCCGGGCAGTTGCTTCATCACAGCATCAAGCACATCGAATGCTAATGGAGGAGGAACGAGACGACCGGTCTTGGGGTCACGGGTGCATTGTTCGGGTTTGAACTTATAAGCACCATGGCTCGTACCAATAGAGATAGCCAAACTATCGCAACCCGTACGGGTAGCAAAATCAATCACCTCTTCGGGTTTGGTGTAATGACTCTCTTCTGCAGCCACCTCATCCTCAACGCCGGCAAGAACACCGAGTTCAGCCTCAACGGTAACGTCATATTGGTGAGCATACTCAACCACTTTCTTGGTCAGAGCGATATTCTCCTCGTAAGGAAGAGCACTGCCGTCAATCATAACGGACGAGAAACCGAAGTCCACGCAACTCTTGCACAGTTCGAAACTATCTCCGTGGTCGAGGTGCAGAACGATTTGGGGATTCTCCCAACCAAGTTCCTTAGCGTACTCAACAGCACCTTGTGCCATGTAACGAAGGAGCGTTTGGTTAGCGTAGTTACGAGCACCCTTACTTACTTGCAGGATAACAGGAGACTTAGTAGCAGCCGAAGCAGAAACGATAGCTTGCAGTTGCTCCATGTTGTTGAAATTGAAAGCGGGAATAGCATAACCGCCTTTGATGGCCTTTGCGAACATATCACGGGTGTTCACCAGACCGAGTTCTTTAAAACTTACCATAATGTTAAAAATTTTATTATTGTTCTAGTTATTCTAGGAGTTCTAGTTTGTCTAGTTAGTCTAGTTTTTCTATGAGTTCTTATTCTTTCTGTTGCTCGCAACTATCATGTAAGCAATGATAGCGAGGTAGGCTACAATAGCCACGATAGCGGCACCGGAGGAGGCTGCCCAATCGGTCATGAAGCAATCTACACCGCAGAACTTAACCACCGCAGCCACAACTCCCATCAGTGCACCACCGGCAATGAATCCGCTGGCAATGAGCGTTCCCTTCTCTTTATTCTTCACTATAGCCGAGATAGCACCGCCAACCAACAACGGCGTATTCAAACTCAACGGGATGAACATTCCCAAGGCAAAAGCCAAGACGGGCACGCCAAGGAAATTAAGTATCAGAGCCAACACAGCACCTACCAAATACAACATCCACGGTGCTCCTTGACCCGACATAAGGGGTTCGATAACCGCTGCCATGGCATTGGCCTGCGGAGCAACAAGTGCATTATCCCCCACAAAACCATAAGCCTTATTGAGCACAATCATCACACCACCCACTGTGGCTGCTGAAACAAGCGTTCCAAGGAACTTCCACGTCTCTTGCTTAGCCGGCGTAGTACCTATCCAATAACCAATCTTCAAATCCGTAATGAATCCTCCTGCCATAGCGAGCGCCGTACAAACGACACCGCCTATGACCATGGCGCCAACCATTCCAGAGGCACCTTTCATACCAATCGCCACAAAGACAACGGACGCGATAATAAGCGTCATCAGGGTCATGCCCGAAACGGGGTTACTGCCCACGATAGCAATCGCATTCGCTGCCACCGTAGTAAAGAGGAAGGATATAACCGCTACCACGAGGAATGCCACTAAAGCTTGCGTGAGGCTATGCAGCACGCCTAACCAGAAGAAAACAAGCGTACAAACGAGCGCTACGGCAGAAGCGATAACAAGGAACTTCATGCTCAAGTCCTTCTCCGTGCGAAGCGTGGCTTGAGCCACCTGTTTGGTCTTACCGCCTAACTCTTTACCTGCCAAACCTACGGCAGATTTGATGACACCCCACGACTTGACGATTCCTATCAGTCCCGCCATCGCGATGGCACCTATTCCTATATTACGCCCATATAGCGTGAAGAGATCTTGTGGGTCAACAGAAGCCATCTCCGGCATTGTGCCTAAGAGCGGAAGCAATACCCACCAAACAAAGAACGAACCGGCACAAATGACCGCAGCATACTTAAGGCCGATGATATAACCTAAACCGAGAACGGCGGCAGAGGTATTGATAGAGAAGACCAGTTTGAACTTAGCGGCTAAGGCTTCTCCCCACCCCGTCATACGCGTGGTGAGCGAGTCAGTCCAGAGTCCAAAGGTAGATACCACAAAATCGTATAAACCACCAATTCCGGCTGCCCAGATAAGAGGCTTAACTTGATTACCTCCTTTTTCTCCACTAACGAGGACTTGCGTTGTTGCCGTAGCCTCAGGGAAAGGATATTCGCCGTCCTTCTCCTGCACGAAATACTTGCGGAAAGGTATCAAGAAGAGTATTCCTAAACATCCACCCAAAAGGGAGGAAAGGAAGACTTGCATGAAGTTGACCGTTATCTCGGGATACTTGGCTTGCAAGATATACAACGCCGGTAAGGTGAAGATAGCACCTGCCACAATCACACCCGAAGAGGCTCCGATAGACTGAATGATTACATTCTCGCCAATGGCGTTCTTACGGCGCAAGGCAGACGAGAGACCTACGGCAAGGATAGCAATCGGGATAGCAGCCTCAAAGACTTGACCTACTTTCAGACCTAAATAAGCGGCTGCAGCAGAGAAAAGAACTGCCATCACAACACCGGTAATGACACTGTACGGGGTAACCTGCGGATAATCCTGATCCGGCTTCAAAATGGGCTTATACTCGGGCTTTTCCATAATTACAAATTATTTTAGACTGCAAATATACAACAAAAATTTGGTATGAGCAAATTTAATTGTGTTTTTTAGGCAAAATAGATGTAATCTAACCATATAAAGTACAAAAATAACTACGGAAGCTTGCTTATGGTAGTGATTTGTGGACTTTGGATGGGAGGGATTGATACACTGAAGACACCTTTTGCCCCATAAGGGTGTAGGTGGCATTTAATTGGAAGCATGACGCACGAGCTTCAGTATGGATAGTGAAGTCTTCCGTTGTGCAATTCTCTAAATTAGCATTTTTAGGCGCGAAATAGCGTACTATATGTTGTGATAATTCACAAGTCCACCAAATGGTAAATTCAATTGCTCTGTGCCGGAGTATATAACTTGAGAGGATAGAAGTTCATCTCCTAACAGAGTTTGCACATAAGTTGGTGTTTTTGGACAAAATAGGATTACGACTCCTAATTTGGCTGCAAAGGTACTGCTTTTTTTCGATATGTGCAAATATTGTTGTGTTTTTTCTGTGTTTTAACTCTTTTTTTGAGCCGAGGGTCGGTCGACACTCTCTCGACACTCTCTCGATAGTCTCGCTCCCCTCTTCCAAAATCGGGTTTTTATCGGGTTTTCACTAAGCCCTGCGAGTAGGACGCGAGGAGGGTGAATGCACTATCATCTCCGCGTGATTACCGCCTGATTTGGGCGTGATTACCGCGTTCGTCTAAGGGGTTGGCAGACACGCACCTATCCCCTTCTCACCTTCAATTGTTATGCACTTCGCGTCCATTATTGGGCGCGTTCTTAGGTGTCTCGCACCCCGCGGCTCGCAACCGCGGGCTTTTATTTTTTCGTTCCTTCCTTTTTGCGTACATTGTATGTGCGCCTTTTTTTATCGGAGTACGCGGACGCACCCCCGCATTCAATGCGGGTTCCTTATAACCTAGATTTACTAGATTAACTATATAAGCGCAGCGGACTATATTTTCTATATTACCTAGGAAAACCTTCCGAAGTTGGACATGTCCAAGTGTCCAACTTTATGGAACTCCCCATTAATAAAGGAACGAAGCGAAGTAGGACAGTTGGACATGTCCAACTTCGAAGCAAAAAATAGGACGATGTCAACGAATTTAGGAAAGTGTCAACGAATGCGGAATAGGCAGTGTTTCGGCTAGGTTTTGCAGATGCTATGATGGTACGGGGGTGCTTCGGGTACATGTACGGTGGAGATAGTACTTGGTCAATGTGACTTTTCCCCTCGACCCCAAGCGGTGCGGGTGGTGCTAGCACCATCTACACCAAGCGGCTCCCGATTGTCGGAAGCCGCCTGAGTGTATTCTCCCTTGCCCTATGAGGGAAAGGGTCGGGGTTAGGGTCTGTTATCTTATCCTCTCTCCCATTGCGGAATAATGTTGTCCGTTGCGGTCGATGATGAGTTGACCATTGTGGAGAACTTTTTGAGCAAGATTAGTCAAGCGGATATTGTCTAATGCATCACCTGCCATTGCTTGGATATTGTAAAATTCTTTCCATTCAGGAGCCAATTGATATGCATTTATGCTTGAAGAAGGGACATATAGTGGAATGGATACATTTATACCTAAAAAACAATCAGTTTCGCATAATGGCGGATTATTTGCCTTGCAT
Source organism: Paludibacteraceae bacterium (assembly GCA_024400115.1). Taxonomy (GTDB): domain Bacteria; phylum Bacteroidota; class Bacteroidia; order Bacteroidales; family Paludibacteraceae; genus Colicola. Next base: position 39,273 of record JAKSNF010000001.1, read on the forward strand.
GTCAATGATATTAATTCACTACAACTAGAGAATGCTCCGCTTTTAATATACTTAACAGAATTGCCTATTTCAAGAGTATGTAATGAACAACATCCTCTAAAAGCCCATGTTTCAATAGTTGTTACACTATTGGGAAGAATGACGGAATTCAAAGAACTACAATATTCAAAAGCTTGTTGTCCAATTTTTAAAAGGCCATTACTTATTGATAGAGATCTTAAACTAGAACACCCAGCAAATGCAATATTTTCAATTTGTTTCACTTTATTAGGTATAGAAATGGACTGTAATGACGTGCAATAATAAAATGCACTATTACCTATGCTTGTGACATTCTCTGGAATATTAACAGATTCCAAATTTTCACATAGATAGAACAACCCTTCTCCAATGATGGTTAAATTCATTGGCAAATTAATAGATTGGAGATCGTAACATTCATAAAAAGCTCTGTCTCCAATATTAGTTACGCTTTCAGGAATAATAACAGATGTTAGGTACATACAACTAACGAAGGCTTGTTCACCAATAGATGTGACGGAATTAGGAATGGTGATAGAGGTGATTGCTTGATAATGACATGCGTTGTCGCCAATACTAGTAACTGTATATGTTACACCTTTGTAGGATATAGATGATGGGATAACGATATTACCAGAATAATCCATAGAGTAATTGTAGGTTAATTCTGCAATTTTAGCAGTTGCATCTAGATTATAGTACAAATTATTAATTTTAATGCTTTCATAGTCCCATGCTAATAATGCTTCAGCACATGCTATCGTGATGAATAATGTCAATATTTTTGTTTTCATAATCGATTATTTTAGATTAACGTTTATATAATACTTTAGTATCAATGTACTCGGCAAAGGGTGCTTTGTATTGGGATATTTCAGAGATAATTTCATCTTTATTTAATACCTTTTTAGCATCTTCAAAAACAACTACGCAAAAAGAAAATGGAGACAATTTGTCTATGCTTTCAGCTTCTTTAGGCATAAAAGTCACATTTATTACTTGAATCACATTTTGGGGCAGAGGCTGCGAGTCCAATGATTGTCTATCTATAATTAAATAATTGATGGATTGTTTTGACAGTGCATTTATCTTGCTCCACATAATAAAATACCCTAATTCGTGTCGGGCACAACTTTTATTTATCTTATTTATGGTTAGAGGGGGAGTTTATGGTCTGTTATCTTATCCTCTCTCCCATTGCGGAATAATGTTGTCCGTTGCAGTCGATGATGAGTTGACCATTGTGGAGAACTTTTTGAGCAGGATTAGTCAAGCGGATATTGTCTAATGCATCACCTGCCATTGCTTGGATATTGTAAAATTCTTTCCATTCGGGAGCCAATTGATATGCGTTTATACTTGAAGAAGGGACATAAAGTGGAATGGATTTATCAACTCCTGAAAAACAACTTGAACCACAAGTTGGCGGAGTAATCGCTTCACAAGTTATCGAAGTCAAACCAGAGCACTCATCGAAAGCCCAATCTCCAATCGTTGTGACGGAATTGGGAATAGTGATAGATGTCAAACCGGAGCAACCAAAGAATGCTCCTCCAGCAATCTGTTTAATGCCGGAAGGAATCGTATAGGATCCAGTATAGTTTTCTGGCATAAAGGCAAAACAATTAGCATTATAGAGCTGAGAGGTCAAACCGGTGCTCCCCATGAAAGCCTCATCTCCAATCGTTGTGACGGAATTTGGAATGGTTACAGAAGTTAAACCTTCGCACCAATGGAAAGCATAATTTCCAATCGTTGTGACAGAATTGGGGATTGTGATTGAAGTCAAACCTATGCACAAATAGAAAGCATGCTCTCCAATCGTTGTGACGGAATTGGGAATAATAATTTCTCCTGTAGCAGCAGTAGAACAGCCACATAGTGTTGTCTTGGAAGCATCACTATATACTAAATATCCATCTACATAACCATTAACACACTTAGCTCCCCAAGGCGAACCGGTGGCTGTGCCACTATATACTATGTTATTAACATCATGGAAAGCATCCTCTCCAATCGTTGTGACAGAATTAGGAATCGTGACCGAAGTCAAACCGTAGCAATCAAAGAAAGCATAATCCCCAATCGTTGTGACGGAATTGGGTATCTCAATTGAAGTCAAACCTGAGCAGCCAAAGAAAGCCTCATATCCAATCGTTGTGACGGAATTGGGAATGGTCACAGAAGTCAAACCGGAGCAATAAGCGAAAGCCCCATCTCCAATCGTTGTGACGGAATTGGGAATGGTGACGGAGGTTAAACCGTAGCAATTAGAGAAAGCCATCCATCCAATCGTTGTGACGGAGTTGGGAATAGTAACCGAAGTCAAACCAGTACAATTTTCGAAAGCTCTCTCTCCAATCGTTTTGACGGAATTTGGAATGGTTATAGAGGTCAAACCGCGGCAACTATTGAAAGCCCACTCTCCAATCGTTGTGACGGAATTGGGAATAGTGATGGAAGTCAAACCGGAGCAATAAGCGAAAGCATAACTTCCAATCGTTGTGACTTCATCAACAAAAGTGATAGTTCCGATACCATTAGAGAACTCGTGTGAGGTGATTGCAACATTAAAAGCATTGACGTGAAGACCAAAGCCCCAATCATCAGTTTCTTCCTGCAATTTTTCTGTTGCCGTGTAGGTAATGACATTACTTGCCCATAGGGCGGTGGTGGCTATAATCACCATAAATAAAGAGATAATTAGTTTTTTCACAATTTTAACCCTTTATTCGTGTCGGGCACAACTTCTATTCGCTTGTGAATTCCGCCAAACGGTGATACAAAAAGAAAAGCGTGGAACTCTTACCTTTGTCATTCCTCGCTATAGGTATCTCGCATAACCTTGTGTAACAGAATGACAACGCAGAATCTCACGCTGTGTATATAAACCACAGCGCGAGACAAAATAAGGTCGCAAAGTGGGGAAAATATACACCCATGAGCATCTACATCTGTCTTATTCCTGATTACACGTGAAACTTGCGAGATTTCATAGCGTCAAGAACAAGCGTCAGTAAACGCTTTTATGTCTGCTCACCCACTCCGATGGGACTGTGCCGCATATGCGCAGACACCCTCAGCATGAGTTTGCGACTGCAAAAGTACAACATTTTTTTGACATATGCAAGAAAAAATAAAAAAATATGCACTTTTGTCTCCAAAAATGCATTTTCTCGATTACTGCGCCCACTCGCTTCCCTGTGCGCTCGTTTGGGCATCGCCTGCCGATGCCGGTCAATCATAGGCGGGGTGTTATTGTTCTGTATTTTCCTCTAATGGACGAATATAGTCACTCGCTTTCTCGGATGAAACAATGGGCCTTCCTGTTTGTGCTTCAATCTGCTTGCGAGTATTACCGGCTATTTTTCCTCCGCGTTGAGCTACTTTTGCACTCGCAGCAAACCCTTTTGGATTCTCGGCTCGCGAGATTTCTGCCGTTGCACCAAACGCAAAATTTGCTCCGTATCTGCCACATCGGTGAGATAGAATTTTCCATCTGAATGTGAAGGCATTTTCAGTTGGTGACAATTTGTCACCGACTCATTTCCTTCCGCGAATAGACGCTGCTTTAGTTTATTCCAATATTTACGAGCAGTTAAATTATCATCTTGCTCTGTTAACACTTGGACAACATCAACAATAGAGAAAAAATATTTCTCTTGTTCATCATCCCACATCACGCGTACGCTATGCGCATCAAGCATTTTAACTAATTGTTGTTGGCTCATAATAAAAATTGTTTTACATCTCGTGAGCGATGGCGGAGGTGCGTTCGCGCACTCCGATATATGTCAGCAGAGACTCTCCGCCGCAGGCAAATATCCTTTATGACCGCTTCGGTCAATCATAGGCGGGGTGGTGTTTTGCAGTTTTGCGCTGCAAAAGTACAAAAAATAATTGAAACTACCAAATAAAATTACAACTTTTTTTTTGATATTTGCAAATATATTTGCATAATTCAAGATTTTTCCGTATCTTTGCACCAAATTTCGTGAAATTAACAAATACAAATTACAAAATACTATGTCGTTAAACAATATTTTTGCAGCATTACTTCCCAAAGAGGATAAGTTTTTTCCGCAATATCAGGCTATCGCAGATCGTATTGTGATGGGTGCAGACCTGTTCACAGGCTTAGTGGGAACAGAAGACCACGATAAACAAGTAGAGCTTTATACTAAGATTAAAGCCTTAGAAACCGAATGTGACCACTTAATTATTAAGGTCTTTGAAGAACTAAACGACACATTCGTTGCTCCTTTTGACCGCGAGGACATGCACCAGTTATGCGATGATATGGACGACGTGATGGATTATATCAATGCTTCTGCTAAGCGCTTGATGCTCTACCGTCCGGCCCGTATTCCCGCTAAAGCTCTACATATGGCAGAAGTGATTTTGGAAGGTGCAAAAGCTATTCAAGCCGCCACCCGAGAGTTGCCGTACATGCACAAACGCCCGGAGATTGCTTTGCAACAATGCGAGAAACTGCACGACTTGGAGCATGAAGGTGATGATGTATATGATAACTTTGTCAAGGAACTCTTCGAAACGGAGAACGATGTCAAGGAATTGATCAAAATCGAGGAAATCATGCAGAACATGGAGGAAGCCACCGACCGCGCCAACCACGTGGGCAAAACCATCAAGACGATAATCGTTAAGTATAGTTGATAGTTGAAAGTGTAAAGTTTAAAGTTTAAAGTTGTGACTTCATTAATCATCATCATCGTCTTAGCGATCTGCTTTGACTTTATCAACGGGTTTCACGATTCGGCAAACTCGATTGCAACCGTAGTTAGCACCAAGGTGCTCAAACCGGTGGTAGCGGTCGCGTGGGCTGCGTTCTTTAATTTCATTGCTTTCTTTGCTGCTAAATACCTACTCGGTTTTAATATTGCTAATACGGTTCAAAAAGTAGTAGAAGGCGAGTTTGTAACACTCCCCATTATCATTGCCGGACTGAGTGCCGCTATCATCTGGAGTCTTATTACATGGTGGAAAGGCATTCCCTCGTCTTCCTCTCACACGCTGATAGGCGGTCTTATTGGTGCAGCTATCTGCTGTAAGGGTTTTGCTGCCGTTCATTGGTCGGTAGTGGGAACGATTTGCGCTTTTATTATTGTGGCACCGCTTCTTGGTTTTATTGCCGGAAACATCATCACGCTGCTGCTCTATTGGTGCTGCCGCAAGGTCAAACCCCATAAGATGGAGACATGGTCGAAACGCTTACAACTTGTATCCAGTGCCTGTCTTAGTACCGCCCACGGACTGAACGATAGCCAGAAAGAAATAGGCGTCATCGCTTGCGCCCTCGCTGCCTATGGAGTGCAATACGGTCTGACAGACCTTCCCGCGTGGTTGCAACCGGACACGATGAACGCTGCCGCGGAGGCAAGCAATAACCTCACGGGGGCTCCTGTGTGGATTCCCGTGGCATGTATTACAGCCATTGCCATTGGTACCATGTCAGGTGGTTGGAAGATCATCAAGACGATGGGAAATAAGATAACCAAAATAACCCCCTACGAGGGCTTCTGCTCCCAAGCCGCCGGAGCCGTGACCCTTTTTATCACCCAAAACCTCGGTATCCCCGTCAGCACAACCCACGTCATCTCAGGCTCTATCATGGGTGTGGGTAGCGTCAAAAGACTGAGCGCCGTGCGTTGGGGCGTGAGCAAAGAACTGATTACGGCTTGGATTATAACCATACCCATTTCCGCCGTTATGGGGGCTGTTGTTTATGGAATAACGTTGTTGTTTTAAGACACCAGACACAAGACACAAGACACAAGACACCAGACACAAGAAATATGAAAGATAAAACAAAGGGCATTCCGATAAGTATATTTGCAGCCATCTTGAGTGTAATCAACCTGCTGCTTTATAACATTCCGTTCTTTGCGTTCGTATCCGAGCACGCAGAATTCGGGCTATGGGAGCGCATTGGGCTGATGGCAGCATTGGTTGTGATTGTGCTTACACTCAATTACGTTGTGTTTTACCTCCTCTTACAACTCTTACACTATGTAGGACAAGTCATCATTAGCCTTCTCTTTCTTATCAGTGGGATAAGTACATACTTCGTGTTTGTCTATCACAACCTCATGGACGAGGCAATGATAAGCAATGTCTTTAATACGCGCGCGTCCGAAGTGGCAGGGTTCATCAATCCCTCTTTATTTATAGGTGTGGCCCTGTTAGGATTTCTGCCGATGGTATATGTATTACTTCAAAAAACGCAACGCCAATCGTGGAAGTTATTTGGAATATGTACCGGTTCAGGATTAGGACTGACTCTTATCCTCGTTCTTATCAACCTCAACCAAGTGCTTTGGATAGGTAAGTACGATACTGAATTAGGCGGACTAACAATGCCATGGTCTTGGGTCGTTAATACAGGGCTCTATGTGAAACATAATAAGGCCAAAGAGGTCCAAGAACGACCTCTACCCGCAGCCACCCTTCGTAACGAGAACAAAGAAGCCTTTGTACTTATTATCGGAGAGTCCTCGCGTAAGGCCAATTGGCAACTCTATGGTTATGAGCGCGAGACGAACCCGCGTTTGAGCCAACGGGAAGACCTTGTTATTCTCAATGCCGAAGCCTGTGCCACTTATACCACCGCCGGTGTAAAGAGTATTCTGGAGTATAAAGCCACGTCCGCTTTGTATGAGATATTGCCCAACTATCTATTTAATGCCGGGGTAGATGTTATCTGGCGCACCCATAACTGGGGAGAACCTCCCGTTCACATCAACGAATATGAGAATATGCAAGATTTAGGTGAGCGTTATGGAGTAAGCACCGATTATGATGAAACACTGTTCGTTGGTTTGAAAGACCGTATCCAACAAAGCAACCATAACAAAGTGCTCATTATCCTTCACTCGAACACCAGTCACGGACCCGACTACCAACGGCAGTATCCACCGCAGTACGAGTACTTCACTCCCGTGTGCTCCCGTGTAGAGGATGCTCAAAAAGAACCCGACCACTTAATGAACGCCTATGATAATACGATTCGCTACACGGATGCTTTGATAGCAAATCTTATTGATACACTACAAACGATAACAGATTACGACTGCTCTATGCTCTATGTCTCCGACCATGGGGAGTCGTTGGGCGAGAATAATCTGTTTATGCACGGAGTGCCCCTAAAAATGGCTCCCAAAGAACAATACGAAATACCTATGATACTGTGGACAAACACCCATCGCAAAGTAAAAGACGTAGGGACGGTGGATCAACATTATGTTTTCCACACCGTCCTAACCTCACTCTCTATTGATAGCGAGATATATAATCCCTCTCTTGATTTATGGAAATAATACTATCACAATAATATGAAAAAGTTTAACGAATACAAAAATTTAAATTTAACCCAAATAGCCAATGACGTTTTGGCAGATTGGGAAAAAGAAGACTTGTTTAAGCAGAGCATGGTTCAAAAAGGACCCAATCCTAAAGATTTCATTTTCTTTGAGGGTCCGCCTTCTGCCAACGGCATGCCGGGTATCCACCACGTGCTGGCTCGTACCATCAAAGATACGTTCTGCCGTTACAAAACGATGCAGGGTTATACCGTTCGCCGTAAAGCCGGTTGGGACACCCACGGACTGCCCGTTGAACTTGGCGTGGAGAAGATGCTTGACATCACCAAAGAAGATATCGGTAAAAAAATCTCCGTAGAGGAATATAATACCACCTGCCGCCACGAGGTAATGAAATATACCAAAGAGTGGACTAATCTAACCAAACAAATGGGCTATTGGGTAGATCTCAATAATCCCTATATCACCTACGACAATAAGTACATCGAGACCCTTTGGTATCTACTCAAAGAGCTTTATAAGAAAGGCTATCTCTATAAGGGATACACCATTCAGCCTTATTCACCAATAGCAGGTACGGGATTGTCTTCTCACGAACTCAACCAACCCGGTTGCTATCGCGATGTGAAGGACACCACGTGTACTGTAAAGTTTAGAGTGGAGAGTTTAGAGTTTAGAGAGGATAATCCTTCAGCCAAAGGCGGTCTTTCAGCGAAGCGGTCCTTCAGCGAAGCGGTCTTACAGCGAAGCGGTCTACCTACATACATCATCGCTTGGACGACAACCCCATGGACATTGCCGTCTAACACTGCCCTTTGCGTTGGTCCCAAGATTGATTATGTAGCTGTTCAACGCAAAGAGGATATCATCATTCTTGCTCAGGCTCGTATAGAGGCATATATGAAGGAACTGACCGAACTCGATGCTGATGGTAACCCAATGCCGCTCAATATCATTTGGCAAGGTAAAGGTGCGGATCTCGTAGGGCTGCGCTATGAACAACTCTTCCCATGGGTAAGCCCCGTTGAATATGACAAGAAAACAAATGTCTTTACCGACCGAACCCAAGATGCTTTCCGTGTTATCCCGGGTGATTATGTTACCACCGAAGATGGTACAGGTATTGTGCATATCGCTCCTACTTTTGGTGCGGACGATAAGAAAGTGGCAGAGGCAGCGAATATACCGGCATTGTATATGATCAATAGTAACGGAGAACAACGCCCAATGGTTGATTTTACCGGTAAGTATTGGCGTCGCGAAGAACTGAATCCTGAGTTTGTGGCTCGCTTTGTACATGATAGTTATGCTACACATGAGGGTGAGTTTGTTAAGAATGCTTATGACCGCGAACATTTCTGGACAGATAATCGCTATAACGAAGCTTTAGCCCTCAAGTCGGAGAATCTGGATATCCGCATGTGCATCGAGATGAAAGCCTCGGGCATCGCCTTTAAAGTAGAGAAACATGTCCACACTTACCCCCATTGTTGGCGTTCGGACACTCCCATTATTTATTATCCCCTTGACTCGTGGTTTATTCGCTCTACGCAGGCTCGAGAGCAAATGATGGCTCTCAATAACACCATCCACTGGCAACCCGAATCTACGGGTACGGGTCGTTTCGGCAAATGGCTGGAGAACCTTAACGATTGGAACCTTTCCCGTTCTCGCTATTGGGGTACACCGCTGCCTATTTGGCGCACCGAAGATGGCAACGAAGAAATCTGTATCGGTTCCATTGAGGAATTATTCAACGAGATAGATAAGTCCATACGGCTTGGCTTTATGACCGCCCATCCGTGGCCTAATCATAAGGTAGGCGACTATAGTAAAGAGAACTATGACCCCGCTGTCATCGACCTTCACCGTCCCTATGTGGACAATATTATTTTGGTATCTCCCTCCGGCAAACCGATGCACCGCGAATTAGACTTGATAGATGTATGGTTCGATTCCGGCGCTATGCCTTATGCTCAGAACCACTATCCGTTTGAGAACGCGGATGCTCCTCGCACCGCCGACTTCATCTCCGAAGGTGTGGACCAAACACGAGGTTGGTTCTTCACCTTACATGCTATCCACACAATGATTGAAGGGAACGTAGCTTATAAGAACGTTATCTCCAATGGCTTAGTGTTAGATAAGAACGGCAATAAGATGAGTAAACACTTAGGCAATGGCATTGATCCGTTTGGAGCCTTGAATCAGTATGGAGCCGATGCTGTTCGTTGGTATATGCTCACCAACTCATCCCCATGGGATAACCTCAAGTTCGATTCTGAAGGAGTAGATGAGATTCGCCGTAAGTTCTTCGGAACACTCTATAACACGTACTCTTTCTTTGCTCTCTATGCTAACGTAGATAATTGGACTCCGGATGCACAATGTGCCGTGCACGGTGCGCAATTGACAGAGATTGATAGGTGGATATTAAGCAAACTCAATAGTCTCATCAAAGAGGTCACCGAGACTTATGAAACCTATGAACCCACCAAAGCAGGGCGTGCAATCTCCGACTTCGTACAAGACGACCTTAGTAACTGGTACGTTCGTCTCAACCGCAAACGTTTCTGGGGCGGTCAAATGACAGCGGATAAGAACGCCGCTTACGTGACGCTCTACACTTGCCTCAAGACCATTGCCCAACTGATGGCTCCTAATGCACCTTTCTTTGCCGACCGCCTCTACCGCGACCTCACCCTACCCCTCTACTCCTCTACCCCTCTACCCCAATCCGTTCACCTCAGTCAATGGCCCGTAGCGGACGAGCGTTTGATTAACCAAGACCTCGAATATAGCATGTCCTTGGCGCAACACGCCACTTCTATGATTCTCAGCTTGCGTAAGCGTGCCGAGAAGAACGTGCGCCAACCGCTCCAAAAAGCCGTTATACCCGTTCAAGACCATAAGACACTACAAGCCTTGGAGCGAGTAAGTGACCTTATTAAGAGCGAAGTGAACGTCAAAGAACTGGATATCGTTCGCGCAGAAGAGAGTCAAGTTAAACTGGTTAAGAAAATCAAACCCCAATTCAAAGTGCTCGGTAAGAAAGTGGGAGGCATGATGAAAGACCTCGCTGCCGCTATCTCACAGATGAGCCAAGATGATATTGCTCGCTTCGAAGCCGAAGGACAGTTCTCTATTAACCTGTCGCCTGATGCCTATTGCCTATTGCCAGAGGATGTTGAAATCCTCACTGAAGATATGCCCGGTTGGCTCGTTATGAACGAAGGCACTATGACCATCGCTCTGGACATCGAACTGAGTACCGAACTCATCGAAGAAGGCATCGCTCGCGAACTGATTAACCGTATTCAGAACCTGCGTAAATCGTCCGGTTTAGAGGTTACGGATCGTATATCTATCCTTATGGAGAATAAGCAACCTGCCGCAGCAGCAGTGGAGAACTTCCGCGAATATATCTGCTCGCAAGTGCTTGCTACCTCACTTACACTTGCCGACAAAGTGGAGGGCGATACCTTTGATATGCAAGATTATACCATTAACGTTAAAATAACCAAAGCATGAAAAAGTACATTTTTTGCCTATTGGGCTTAATGCTCGCTTTTATGACCTCCTGCCAATTGGAAGGCAACAAAGAAAGTTACCTTTATGGTAAGTGGGAAAACGTCAATAAACCCGGAGACTATAAAGTTTATGAGAACAGTGCCGTCATTCCTATTCACGAAGAAGACTCTGTCTTCAAGACTTACAAATGGGGACATGAATGGGACGAAGCCGAACGAACCGAATCCCAGCTCGTTCACCAAGGCAATGGCTGGTATATGTGGAAACTACAGGGCAACAACCTCTATGAAGTATCTATGACCGACCGTGTTTGGGAAGGCTCCCTTACTCCTGTTACCCTTACCATCTCTACCCTTACCTCCGATATGTTCATTTTTGAGCGTCATGGCAGAACGTATACCTTCAAGAAAGTAATGCAATAATGAAGCGTTTCTTCAAGATATTTGGAATCACCCTCGGCTCCCTCATCGGACTGGTGTTGGTGATAGTAGGTTTAGCCCTTTATGTTGTGCTTACGCCTAAACGCTTAACCTCTGTCGTCCACCGCGTAGCCGATTCGTTCATCACCTGCCCTTATGAGATAGGCAATGTCGATTTGACTATCGTCAAGACGTTCCCTTATGTAGGATTAGAGGTGCAAGGTCTTTATGTTATCAACCCCATCGAAGGAGCACCTTCTGATACGGTCTTAGCAGTGCCCAAATTAGTGGTAGGTATGGATATTATGAAGGCTCTGGATGGAGACATTTATATTAAGACATGCACCTTGGAGGATATGGAAGCCAATATCTATATCGACAGTTTGGGTAACAACAATTTCACGGTTTGGGCAGATATGACAACGGAGGACACGGAGTTAGAGGAAGACACCACGGATTCCGCATGGCGTTTGCGTTCTATTGGTTTGGAAGATGCTATCCGGTTCTCAGCGCGTAAACTGAGTTTGGTGGATAAGAAAGACTCATTGGTAGCCGGCTTGACAGATTGTAGCATTCAACTGAGCGCTACAGAAACAGATAGCCTATGCCATGCCAAACTGGATTTAGACGCTAATCATGTGTCTTTCCAAATGAAGGAAGAACAATTTGCAGACAACTTACATCTGCGTTTAACCCTCCCCGCTCTATTCCGTTCGTCCGAACATATAACCATAGACGGCACGCAAATAGCCATAGAGGAATACACAGTCAATGTGGACGGCTATGTAGGTTCTTCGTGCTTTGATTCGGGTGTTTATAACATGGACGTAACCATCAAAACCAATGAGTGGAAGATATCCAATATCTGGCATCTGGTGCCACCGTCGTATCAGTCCCTTTGGCCGAAAGAGGTGGACGCAGATGGTCATCTGCAACTCCTTGCTCACGCCATCGGTACGTATGACTCCGTCTCAATGCCGCTAATAGATGCGCAAGTACTATTGACCGGAGCGCAAGGACGATACACTCCGCTGCCGTATTACTTTGACGAAATGCAGGCGGATCTGACGGCGCATGTTGACCTCAATAAGAAAGCCAATATGACCGCCACCCTAAACAACCTCTTTGTTCAAACGGGCACAAACACCGTCCGACTCTCCGGTTCGGCTAATCATATCTTCAAGAACAAAGACGGCTTTGTTATTGACAATCCTGCCGCCGATATCAAGGCAGAAATCAATGTCGATTTAGCCGAAGCCAATCGTTACCTCAATTCGGATAGCACCCCAATGCACGTTTCCGGTCGCGCCAAGGGTGCTCTCACTGCTGCCGGACGATTGGACGATATAACAAATAGTCGTTGGTCCAAACTCAAAGCCCAAGCACAACTCAACCTAACCAAGGTCGATTTCCTCTCCGACTCGCTCCAAGCCGCTATCACCGGCGGACAAGTGAATGCTCGTTTGGATATGCCAAAGGACGAAACGAGTGCTATTCCGACCATTGCTCTTCGCTTTGACTTAGACGACGTACAAGCATCCATGGACACTCTCTTTGCCCATGTCGTTCATCCTATCGGTTCGGCTACTATCAAAGCCACTCGCCGAGACCCAAGTGCCCAACGCGTGAATGTGGCGTTCTCGGCAGAGGCGATGCAAGCCAATATGGGAGATTTGACCGATATAAAAACAGGTAATGTCAGCATAGAAGCCAAGTCGCGTTATAACAAAGAAGGAGAGAACATCTTCTTCAAATGGAATCCGCGTCTTAAGTTTGACTTGCAGAATGCGACAGCTCATACACCGATGCTACCTGTTGAGATTGCCGTTCCGCAGATACGCTTCAGTTATTCCAATCGCGATTTTGCCATTGATACCTCTCGTATCGTTCTCGGCAAATCGGACTTTAACTTATCCGGCGATATACGCAATTTCGGCAAATGGACGCAACATAAGGACACCCTCGTGGGTGTACTCAACTTCACTTCCTCGAATACCGATGTAGATGAGTTACTCTCGCTCCTTCCGCAATCACAGGAGGATACACTCGTTGCCAACGAGCAAACAGAGAGCGATAGGCAAGACGAACCCGACTCGTCCCAAGCCAAACCCTTCATCGTTCCTAAAATGGTTAACCTGACCCTCAATACTCGTATCGCTAATGCCCACGCCTTGGATCAAGACCTTAAGAACTTAGGCGGCAGTCTGGTTATGCGAAACGGAGAAGTCTATCTCGACCAAATGGGTTTTGTCTGCGAAGCGGCTAAGTTACAACTCAGTGCTATCTATAAGACACCCCGGACAGACCATATCTATGTCGGACTCGACTATCACATGGTCGATGTGGATATACAACAACTGATCTCGATGATTCCGCAGATAGACACCCTCGTTCCTATGCTGAACTCGTTCCGAGGTAAGGCTCAGTTCCACTTGGCGGCTGAGACTTATGTTAACGAACGTTACCAACTCAAGCCCTCCACCATTAGAGGTGCCTGCTCTATCGAAGGAAAAGACCTTGTACTCCTCGATAACGAGACGTTCTCTAAGATTGCTAAAGTACTTATGTTTAGCAAAAAGACGGAGAATAAGATCGACTCCCTCTCGGCACAGATAACGCTCTATAAGGACGAGATAACCGTTTATCCCTTCTGTGTGTCAATGGATAACTACCTCGTCGCTTTGGGAGGTAATCACTACCTTGACATGAACTTCAACTACCATGCCGACTTACTCAAACCCCTTTACATAGGAGTTGATGTGAAAGGTAATCTGGACGACCTCAAGATTGCTCCGGCAACCTGTATCTATGCCCAAGACTTTCGACCTATCATCCACAAGGACACCGAGACCAAGAGCCAAGAGATACGACGTATCATCAGTGACAACCTCAAGAAAAACGTAAAAATCAAATAATTATGCGCAAAATCTTTTTATTATCCGTTATCGCTATGAGTGTAATAGCATGTAATCAAAATCCCCTACTCCATCAACCCGCCACACCTTATGGTGTTCCGGCATTTGATAAGGTAGAAGTTAAGCACTATATGCCTGCTTTTGAAGAAGGCATTAAACAACAGAAAGCCGAGATTGAGGCTATCGTCTCCAATCCCGAGACTCCTACGTTCGACAACACCATCGCCGCCTTAGACCGCACCGGCTCATTACTCGCTTCCGTCGAGGGCGTGTTCTTCAATCTCCTTGAGACCGATGGTAACGATGAGATGCACGCTATTGCAGAAAACATCATGCCTCAACTCAGTGAACTGAGTGACGGTATCTACATGAACGAAGCTCTCTTTGAACGCGTTAAAGCCGTTTATGCTGAACGTGAGAACTTAGGTCTTACTCCTGAACAAATGCGCCTTCTCACCGAGACCTATAAGGCTTTTGCTAATAATGGTGCTAACCTCAGCGACGAAGCGAAAGCTCGCCTCATGGAAATCAACAAAGAATTAGGTGTCCTCACCCTGCGTTTTGGTAATAACCTCGTTGCCGAGACCGCTCACGACCGGTTCTTCATCACGGACGAAAACGAACTCAAAGGCTTAAGCGACGATATCAAAGCCGCTGCCAAAGCCGAGGCACAAGCCGCCGGTCGTGACGACGCTTGGCTCTTCACCACCGCCCGCACCTCTTTCACTCCCGTGCTCCAATACTGCGAGAACCGCGAACTGCGTAAACAACTGCTCCTTGCTTATGCCTCTCGCTGCAATCGTGGCAATGAGTACGATAATAAAGCTATCATCCTCCGCCAACTCGAACTCAGAATAGAGAAAGCCCAACTATTTGGTTATAACACCCCTGCAGACCAAATCCTTGAAGACTGCATGGCGAAAACACCGCAAACGGCTTATGACTTCCTACTCTCCGTTTGGGAACCGTCCCTCCAAGCCGCTAAACGCGAAGCCAAAGAACTGCAAGAGATGATGAATTTAGACCTCAACGGTAACTCTAAACTCTACACTCTAAACTCTAAACTCCAACCCTGGGACTGGTGGTTCTATGCCGAGAAACTGCGTCAAGCCAAATATGCTCTCGACCAAGACGAGATTCGTCCTTACTTTGAACTCAGTAACGTGCGCAAGGGCGCTTTCTTGCTGGCGCATAACCTTTATGGTCTCAACTTCGAAAAACTGGAGAACATGCCCATCTACCATCCCGAGGTGGAGGTCTTCAAAGTAACCGATGCCGAGGATAACTTAGTGGGTATCTTCTATACCGACTATTTCCCGCGTTCTACTAAGATGTTCGGTGCTTGGATGAACGAGATACAAGGTCAGTTCGTTGATGCTAACGGAGTGGATCATCGTCCTACCATCATCAATGTAGGTAACTTCACCAAACCTACTGCCGACAAACCCTCGCTCCTCTCTTTGGACGATGTAGAAACGCTCTTCCACGAGTTTGGTCACGCACTACACGGACTCATGTCGAAAGCCACTTACCACTCACTCAGTGGTACTAACACGCCTCGCGACTTTGTCGAACTGCCCTCACAGTTCATGGAGAACTACTGCTACCGTCCCGAGATTCTGAAGACCTATGCTTTCCATTATCAAACGGGCGAACTCATCCCCGACTCATTAGTGGAGAAACTGCAACGGGCAGCGCAGTTCAATCAAGGTTTCGTCGAGACCGAACTCCTCTCGTCGTCTATCATGGACATGGACTTCCACATGCTCTCTTCGGCAGAAGGACTGGACGTCAATGCTTTTGAGGCTGCTTCGATGGAGAAAATGGGTATGATTCCTGAGATCATCACGCGTTATCGTCCCACTAACTTCAATCATATCTTCGGAACCTCAGGTTATCAAGCCGGTTATTACTCTTACACTTGGTCTGCCGTATTGGACGCAGATGCTTTCGCTGCTTTTGCCGAGACAGGAGATATCCTTAATCCCGAAGTGGCAGCACGGTTCAAACGCTTGCTTGAGCAAGGAGGCACTATTGATGCCGCCGAGAACTACCTCCGGTTCCGCGGTAAAGAGGCAGACCCGCAATACCTCCTCCGCAAAAAAGGCTTCATCAAATAACCATCCACAATCCACCATCCACAATCCACAATCCACAATCCACAATCCACAATCCACAATCCACAATGCACAGACACCTATTATTATTCGCGCTATGCGCATGCTTGTGCGCATACGCGCAAGACAAACCTAAAGGACCCGATTTACAAACAATTGATGACGGTTTCTTTGACCCTACCAAGGAAGAGAAAGTCAAAGAGGACTACCATTTCGGGGTTGAATATCGTTTGGAGGTGGGTTATGTTCAGAATCAGCAACGGACGAAGAACAAGACCTATCCCGACATGTACCTTCACGGAGCACGTGTAGGTGCAACCTTCACTTTCCTGCTGCCGCAGCATTTCTCTATGGAGACAGGATTACTGTACTCTGTGGCAGCCAATAAGAACGACCAACATTATGCTATGGCGGAGACAACGGATATGAAGCAGTTTGTGTCTAACACCATCGTAGAGCACAATCTCGTTGTTCCCGTGAGGGCGTTTTATGTTATACCTTTGTGGAAACAACTCAATCTCTTCTTCTATGCCGGACCGCAGTTGCAGATTGGTTTGGCTCAGACGGATAAGGTCAAACCCAATCTCTCTGACCAAGCTTTGATTGAGTACGAGAAATTAGGTGTTCCTCTTACGGATTATGATAAGTACGCCTCCGAACTCGTTCGTGCTAATATCCAGATGGGATTAGGTGGTGGTTTTGAGTGGGATAAGTATCGTTTGCAGGCGGGGTATGATTTTGGTCTGAATAATATGGTTCGCACCAAACTTATTTCCAATCAGCACATGTGGGAGTGGGGTTGGTACGTCAGCTTCAGCTATAAACTCTAAACTATAAAACTAGGCGGCTACTCTAAACTCTAAACTCTCCACTCTAAACTCTAATAATGCCCACCATTTATTGCATAACGAACGAAGTGAGTGCTAATTTCGTCGCCAATGCTCTTTTGGCTATCGGAGCCTCGCCGATTATGTCCTCTGCCATCGAGGAGGTGGACGACTTATGCGCTATAGCGGATGCTTTGTTGCTCAATATCGGCACACCCTCTCAGGCGCAGTTCCAAACTATGTTGGCGGCGGGTAAACGGATGCACGAACTCGGCAAACCTATTGTTCTTGACCCGGTGGGCGTTAATGCTACGCATTATCGTTTAGAGCTGGCGCAGACGCTCATTCGCGAGGTGCATCCTACCGTCATCAAAGGTAATGCCTCCGAGATCCTCGCCCTTGCTACTAACACCGTCCTCCACACAGGCTTAGATAACTCTCAACTATCAAACTTAGAAACTACTCTAAACTCTATACGGCTTGCCGATCGCGCCCTTCAGGGCAGAGAACTCTCCACTCTAAACTCAATCGCCAACGATTTAGCCAAATCGGTTGGCGCTGTCGTAGTGATCTCCGGTTCCACCGATTATATCACGGACGGCACGCATACGGCTTCGGTTACATTAGGTTCTCCGGATATGGCGAAGACCACGGGTACCGGTTGTGTCGCCTCTGCTGTCATTGCCGCCTACCTAACTTCTAAACTATTAAACCAGACGGCTACTCTACACTCTACACTCTCCACTCTAAACTCTACCATTAAGGCCATGACCCTCATGGGTCAAGCCGGAGAGGACATGCCCCATTTCCTTGACCGCCTATCTGCTTTTTCAGCTTAGTCCCCCACTGACGTTAAAGATAACAATGAGACAGACACTTCTAAATGCGCTTTTCGATGTCATTTTGGCAGAAAAGTGCATTTTTATTTGCGTATGTGAGAATTATTTAGTATTTTTGCACGCTGAAATTAAATACCATATCCAAATAATCATTTTAGAATATGTCTTCAAACAATCTATTAGACCAATTACCAAAGGATCAATCTTTAGGGAAGGAGAATTTTGAACTGTTAGAAATGCTGAGAAATCAAGACCGCAAAATGAATAATTTGCAGAGTTCTGGTAAAGAAAAGCAGCAGCATATTGAGAATGAATACAATAGTCAATTATCAAAAGTAAGTGACTCTATCTCAGAGCTTGAAAAGGAGATAGATCAATATAAACGCTATATTCCGGCAGTTCATAAAGAAATAGATGCCTACCTTACGAAAAAAGCTACGGAAACTGCAGATTGCTTACAAGAGGAGTACGATAGGCTTTGTTCTAATCTCTATGATGCCCAAAATCAAAGTAGGAAATATTCTCAATATCAATTACGAATAGGTTCGGCATTATATGATTCGTTATTTGATAAGGATAGAGATGGTATTTGTAGGGTGTTCTCTATTATTGGCGTTGCGTTGTGTTGTGTCATTTTGTTGATAATGACTTTATTTGCAATTATTCAGAATATGCAGCAAGGAGCATATTTCTCAGATTTGATGTTTAAATACAAGAGTCTTTTATTGATTCTATGTGCGGGAGCGGCAGGCTTTGTGGTATCGTCATTTGTCATAAGTTTTATAAAGGAAGCGAAAGCCGTTAGGGATGTTAATCAACAAGAAGATGACAACCAAGCAGCCTTTGAAGCTGATCGCGATACGAACATTCGGGAATGCCAAGATGAACTTGATCAATGGAAAGAAGAACATAGTTCATGGTTAACAAATGATGAGTTTGATTGGGAAAATGTATATCAGTTCAATTGGCAATTCTCTAAAGATACCATTGCTGATGCTATTCGCGAGTCTGAAGAAAAAGTAAAAAGGCGTATGGAGTTTAATCCAACTTTCAGTGTATATAAATTTGAAATCAAATCATCTCATCTTATAAAATAATTGCGACTATGGATAGTTTTATCAAAGATAATTCCCAAACATTCTTTACAAAATTAGAGCAAGAATTAAATAATTTGAAGACGAATAAATCAACTCTTCAACAAAGGTTTAATAACGATAATAATGCGATGTCATCTGAATTTAGGCAATCCATTGATGGAGCCCGTTCTACTTTTGCAAAAACAGTGAGAGCATATACTGACTATGTAAAGTCCTGTTTGGTAAATGACGCGTCTTATCAAAATTTACCCTCAACTTATAATCATGATATTCATCTATCAAGTTCGGATTTAGCGGTTGATAAAATATTTGAACAAGCCAAGAATAGGGTATATCTGCCTTATTTAACCATTGGAACAACTGTAGAGAAGGTAGGTAATGAAAGTTTTATTGTTCCGAAGATGGTGCCTTGGCAGAGCGAACAGGAAAATCAATATGGTAATTTCTATGTTGAGTATGATGCTGATATGCGGCAGGAAGCAGCAGACTTAGTAGATAGTTGGTTGGTTCGCATATTGATGGCTTTCCCTGCGGGCAAGGTGCAGTTCAGTTTTTTGGATTCACAACGTACGGCTTGTGCAGGATTGTGGACTGAATTATTGAAACGGACACCGAGTATATATCATAGGATGGTATTCGAGTCTCGTGAAGACATAAGCAAACAAGTTGAGTTTTTGGATTCTTTTTCCAAAAATATGACTCCTCGTTTATCCAAATTAAAACGTCTTAACACGATTGCTGCTGTCAATCGTGAGGCGAATAGTATAGTAGAGCCTTATCAAATTGTGGTTCTATATAATCCATTAGCCATTAAGGATCATTCAGTAACGGAAAAATTGACTAATTTGATAGCTAATGGTAATGCTAAAGGCATTTATTTCGTTGTTATGCAAGAGCGCTTAGAAGAAAACGAAAAATATGGCATAGAAAAAGATTTTTATAGAGCATTGACATCAAATAAGTTCTATCAGATAGAACAAAAAAGAGAATGTCTTTTTGGACTTGATAATGAAGAGTTTTATAGTATCCGTAATACGTATCAACGGGCGGAGGCTTTGTTTAATTTGGCTAGTAATCAAAATAAACTTTTCACGCCTTATTTTGAAAGGTTCGTTTCTGTATTCCAAGACAATATAGACAAGGACAAATTGAATGTGAATGATTATGTTAAAGTTAAGGATATAGATGATAATACATGGAGTGACAAAGGAACCGCATATGCTGTACCAATAGGCGATGCTAATGGTCAGCCTTTCCATTACGTTTTGAATGAAGAAGACCATGTGCATACGTTCGTATTAGGACAGACTGGTAGTGGAAAAACAGTGCTATTAAACGATATTATTGTATCGTCCATGACGAAATATTCGCCTCAATCGCTGGAGATGTATCTATTTGACTTGAAGCAGGGTGGTGTCAGTTTTGCACATTTTGCAAAAAGAGAAGTTAGTCACGCAAGAGCCATATTCCTCGCGAAAGGGGATCGAGAAGCCGTTGCAGAGATATTTGAAGACATCAAACGCAGAAGCGATGCTCGTGCTGCCGCATTTAGAGATGTGGAGGTGGATAAATTGAGTGACTATAACCGAAAAGTAACAGAGGATAAGAAACTACCTACCATTGTCATTGTTATAGATGAGTGCCAAGAGATATTTTTATCTAATGGTCGTTTAGATAGTTATCAAAAGCGTATCTTGGATGTGGTGAAAGAGATAGGGCATCAAGGACGATCTGTAGGAGTACATCTGATTATGGCTACTCAAACAATGAAGGATGCTAATCTTCCTGATGATGTTATGTCGCAAACGACAGATAAGTTTGTGCTTAAATGCGACTCTTCGGATTTAGCTCGCATCGGTTTGGGAGATCGTTTGAAAGAAAGCGACATTGCTTCGCTTGTACAGGCGGGGCGTGCCATATATGTTCCCCGTACAGGAGCACCAGTTCAAGTACAACCATTCTATATTAATAGCGAAGAAACGGAAAAGCGTGTTAAGGCCATTTATGAGACTAAATTTGCCAATTTATCTGCATCAGAAAAAGCAAAATTCAAAACGACGGTGTATAGAGATAATAATCAGGGGAAGCCATTTAATTTGTTGGAACGTGATGGTAAGTCAATTAGTCATGCAGAATTGGGCATCAGCATTGGGGTAGGAAAAGAACCAATAACGTCAAAGATAGATGTCCGTGAAAATAACCGTAATGTGGCAATATTTGGCGATCAAGGTGAAACCTTAGAAGCAGAAACTAATGTAACGCGTATCGTTTTATCTATGATTGTTTCTCAGATAAAGAAATCACGTGAAGGTATCATAAAAAAACCGATACAGATATATGTTATCAATAGCCTATTCATTGATGAAGATACGGGTGAAAGTACAAATCGTGCTATGATAGATGCGCTGGATACCATTCCAGAAGTTCGCGTATTGAGCGACAAGGACAGCAGGGATAAAGTATTGAAAGATTTGTATCATAAGGCTATGGGTGAAAGTCCTGTAGAGAAGGAGACGTTCTTATATATATTGCGCCAACAGTCCTATTATGATTTGGTCAACAATGACTTGTTGAACATAGCATCTGAGGAAATAGCCGCTGACAATAAATTAATGGGGAATAGCGAAACCAATTTTATCTTTGGCAATGATTTTGCAGCAGCCAGCGCATATCGGAAGGATCAAAAGACTTATTCTCAACTGCTGCTTGATATAGCTAAGAATGGTCCATCAAGAGGTATACATATGGTTGTGCATATTGACAAACCGGGAGATTTGTTGGGAGATAATGAGATGAACGGTAATACTGCATTAAAGTTGTTTAATGAATATGTGATATGTTCTTTGAGTGAGATGGCTTATGTACCATTATCAAAGTTTATCAATAGCAATGTGATTCCGGGCACTTCTCACTTGAGTACCGAGAAGGAGACCGTTAGAGTTATTTATTACTCTAAGTCAACGGGTAATAAACCACGCACGTTTGTGCCGTATTATTTGCCGAATATCAACGATTTAATCAATAAATTTAAATAAACAATGTCGGACGTATCTGCTAATGTTCCTGAATTGCGGATGTTTGCTCGCAATTTGAGTTTTGCTGCCAATCAATTGGTGGAAGAGTTTCAAACATTAAAACGTCAAGGTCAAGCCATTGATGCTTCTTGGCGTGACCAAAAGAATAGAGAATTTATGGAAATCTTTCTGCCACAAACTGATCACATTATGAAGTTGGCTGAATATATGGCTCAATATTCTACTTATATCAGTAATCAAGCAGATAAATTGCAGATTTATTTAGATTCTAAGATGTAGTGTATGGCAGATATCGCTCATATAGAGAGTATCAGTAGCTTGGAGAACTTGCGTTATCAAGTATCTTCAGGTGTGGATCAAGTTTACACCTCTTTGCAATTGGTATTCAACTCAATTGATCATGAGCGAACTGCATGTGATATGTATTTAACCAAAGGACAATCCCTTGTGGAGAAGTGGTCGGTTCGTGCTGAGTCTGCGAGGAGACAAGCTGAGGCTATTCAGTGTGAATTGGATAATTTGCCAGCAGACGATGACCAGAACGATTATAGTAGCCAGCGGGCGGCATTAACCAGTAAATACGAGGATGCAGTAAGCGAGGCGGAGGAGTACGAATCCAAGCGTGATGCTGTGGCTGAAATAACGGGACAGATTGCCGAAAACATTCGGCAAATCGGTATGGCATGTGATACTTTGTTAAACTATACATTACGTGCGGAATCAGAAATAAATAATCAAGGACGCAATGCTGTGTCAGCTATTGATAGAGTTATTGTTGTTGCTCGACAATATATAGCAAGGAGGTTAACATGAGTCAACTAATGTCTGCGGTACAAAATGTGCAATCGGTTGCACAAAGTTTTGATAAAGCATGGAATGATGTGAGTGGGATATGGGATGATAGTGTGGCTCAAACTTTTCATAGTACATATATTTCGCCTTTATCGTCCGAAATGGGATTGTACATCTCACGTGCTAATGCCAATGCCAGAGACATAGAACAATATCAAAGCGAGGTGCAAGAGTTAGCACAGCAATTAGATAGGATATAAATAATAAATAAGCACTAATATGAAAGAATTTTTCAGTCAATTTATGTTTACTTTACGGATGGCAGGATGCTTTGTTTTGCTAATTGTATGCGCTGCGGCCATCCAGAATTTTTCTCCAGAAGTGGTAGAATATCTTTATGGAGATGATGTAGAGAAAGGTGGAATGGGGTTAGAAATATTTGCCATCCCTTCTATATTGGCCTTGATATTGGGTTTTATGACTAAATTAGGAACCAATAAATATTCCATCTTGGTTTTTGGATTAGCAATGCCTATTGTGTTTATTATATCTATCTGGCTTTGGGAATTATTAGGTCTTGCATTGTTGGCTATTTGTTTTTTATTCGCTATATTAGGATATATGAATGAAGTAGAAGCGGCCTATTATTCAGATAATGTGGTGTTGCGAGGTTGGCCAATAGTTATTGCGATACTTTATCTTATTATGCGTATTGCTGGTGCAAACATATTGGGAGGGCATGTTGGTGTGTTGGATTTGGCTTTTATGGTTGTGTTTATTGCGTTGACTTTGATTTTTGAGTGGATAACCAATGAGAAAGATGATGAGGTTAGTACAGTTTTCTTAGGATTAGTGTTAGTGGTTACTTGCTTCGTCTGTATTCAAATTTTCTCGGATAGAAACTTTATGCCCAGACCAAGTCGTCAAACTGCGGCGCAAATAATGGAACAAAACGCAGAATCGTATGTATGTACAGCTAAGAGTTTGAATGTACGAACTAGTCCGTCAGCCAATGGATATGTATTAGGAAAACTAAATAAAGGTGATGTGATTAAAGTCTATTCAATAGATGACGATTTTGCAGAGATTAGTTACCAAGGTACTAAGTGCTATGTTAGTTCTAAGTACATTCAAAAAACCAATAATCCGACGAATCCCATTGAATAGAATACAATAGTAGGTATTCATTTTATTTCTGTCCGCGAAAATTCATGGCAAAATTGTAACCTGCTGAATTATAGAACTATAATTACGTGGCAATAGTATAGGGAATTCGGGAAAAGTCGGGAATTTCCCGAAAGTTCCCGGAAATTCCCGCCTATATGTTTCGTTCTTTTAGCCCGGCATTTTATGCCGCACTTGATTATAGTGTTCTTTCGCAAAGATTCGCAATCTTTGCTTCCCCCTTTAGGGGGTTAGGGGGCTTCCAAAGTCCCAACATTGTCCCAACATAGTCCCAACATTGTCCCAACTTTTAAGACCTATGCATGGTACTTGTCAGCAATATCAATGTAATAATTGTATCGGTAGTAGAACGATAGTACACTATACTGTCCCCATAGGGTGGTTGTACTATCTTCTCCGCGTTATTACCGCGTTATTACCGCGTCCGTCAAGACCCTTGCAAGACCCTCGGGTGACCCTCGGCCAAGTCTCGCTCAAATAATGGCAGAGAGGGCAATTGCGCAGCAGAAAGAGGCAGACCGACGATTGGCAGAGGAGCACGACAAACTAGCGAACACGCCGGAGGCTTTAGCCGCTCGCGACCGAGTTTTAGCCAAATTTTGTAAATAAATTTGCACAATTCAGAAAAAAGCAGTACCTTTGCACGCAAATAGAAACGCTTATTAACTTTTAACTCACTAACTTGAAAACTTCTTTTCACTTTACACGGCTTGCCGATCGCGCCCTTCAGGGCAGAGAACTTTCCACTTTAAACTTAGTAACTGATGGTTGTCATACAACCGAGCAGTTACTCCGCATCGTCAAAGATGCGGTACGCGGCGGCGTGACCATGGTGCAACTGCGCGAGAAGACGGCAGATACACGCACTTTCTTGGAGCGCGCTTGGGCACTCAAGCGTCTCTTGCAAGGAACAGGTGTGCCACTCATCATCAACGACCGCGTTGACATCGCCTTGGCAGTGGATGCCGATGGTGTCCATTTGGGTCAGTCGGATATGCCGGTGGACATAGCGCGTCGTCTTTTAGGGGCGGATAAGATTATCGGTCTGTCCGTAGAGAACATCGAACAAATAGACCAAGCCAACACTTTAGATATACAGTATATCGGTATCTCTCCTATCTTTGCTACGCCCACGAAGACGGACACCAAAGCGCCTTTCGGCTTAGAGGGGGCGCGACAAGCCGTCAAAAGAAGCAAGCACCCTACAATCGGTATTGGCGGTATCAATGCCTCTAATATCGCTGCCGTTCGGGCTACGGGATTAGACGGCGTGGCCGTGGTGAGCGCCATCATGTCTGCCCCCAACCCTCAACGCGCAGCACGGGATTTGGTTAGTGGTTAGAGGTTAGAGGTTAGAGGTTAGTGGTTAGAGGACTTGGGAGCGATGTAGGGCAATACAATGCTGAATCTGCGTATCAATCAGAGCCGTTTGCGCTTTTTGATAAAGCGTCTGCGCTTCCATCAGTTCCGTTATCGAACATAATCCTGCCTGATAACTCTCTTGCGCTAACTCGTAATTACGACGAGCCAATTCGGCAGAAGACTCCATCTGCGTTAATAACGCCCCTGTCTTATGTACCGCATTGACCGCTTGCTGATGACGCAAAACGAGTTTCTCACCCAAATCACGCTGCTGCAACTGCGCCTGCTCAATGGCATAACGCCCTTCCTTCAGTTTATGCGCCGTCTCCCACCAACCGGTCAAAGGTATCTGCACGGACGCAAAGAGTAAACCATTATGCTTCCAACCATCGTTCCGCAAGTCAACGCCCTCCACGTGCATGATATTGCCGTAATTATACGACCCACCCAAGATAACGTGCGGCAAAGCGTCGGCTAAGTCCATGCGACGACGCAACTGAGCCGCCTTAACGCCGGCGTCTAAGAGAGCGGTCTCCGGTAGAGAAGCCTCCTGCTCCCCTGAAGGGGAATTGATAGAGGATACGGAAGAAAGGATAAAGGAGGAAGGATGGAGGATGAGGGAGTCGAGGCCGATGGATTGGGCTAAGGCACGAGAGG
Organism: Paludibacteraceae bacterium; assembly: GCA_024400115.1. GTDB lineage: Bacteria > Bacteroidota > Bacteroidia > Bacteroidales > Paludibacteraceae > Colicola. Next base: position 65,410 of record JAKSNF010000001.1, read on the forward strand.
CAAGGTCGAGACCATCGGTGAGTTGAATCTGCATCGCCTCTAACTCGTTCCGCTTGAGTTGAACACGAAGAAGGTCGTTGTCAATGGCTAATCCCGCCTCCACGGCTTGCTGCACATTAACCTCAATCGTATCCAGTAACGCCTTGGTAGCATCAATCAGTTGCTGTTTGGCTTGCAGATTGACCACAAGCCAATAACTCTCCTCCACTTGTAAGAGCACATCGCGCTCTTTAATCTGCGCTTGGTACTGAGCCGCCTCAACTCCTACCTTAGCCAGTTGGTTACCGGCTACAATCTTACCTCCCATATAAACCGGTTGCACCGCCATGACACCCGCCACGGCTCCGTTGCGGAACATAGCAAAAGCGTCGTTCAGTCCTAACGTCTCGCCATAAGCGGTATAAAGGCTATTGAGTAAGTCACGGGCTTGTGCGTTAGCCAATTCGTTAGGATTAAGGTCTAACAAGGGCTGTAAGGCATGATAACCGCCCGCCAAACCGCTGATTTGAGGAAAGTACTTCGTTCGCGCTTGATTACGCACCTCTTGCGCTTTCTTAACTTCTAACTGCGCTGATAAGATCTCAGCGTTATTGCGTTGGGCAAGTGCCAAACACGAATCCAAGGTCAGTTCCTGTCCCATGACACACAAAGGACAAAGGAGGAAGGATAAAGGATAAAGGATGGAGGATGAAGGATGAAGGAGGAAGGATAATATTTTTTTAGTCTTTTGCATAAAATTTCCAATAAGCGATAGGTAAAATAGTAACAACGAGCGGCAGGGTGAAGATGGTTCCGAAGCAAATGACCACACCCATCGGCATCCACAGACTGGTGCGAGCAATAATCATCGGAATAACGCCCAATGCCGTAGTGGCAGAGGTAAGGAAGATAGGACGCATACGTCTTATTCCGGCTTGGAAAGCAGCGTCTCTACCACTCATATGCTGCTTAACACGCAGTTCTTCTGCGTACTCGTACATGATAATAGCGTTCCTCACAATAACGCCAATGAGGGACACAATACCCAAGATAGCAGTGATAGAGAAATCGACCATACCAAAGATTCGCATGCCTAAGAAAGCACCAAAGAGCGTGAGCAATGCCGACGAGAGCGTCAATAACGAGAGCGACAGTTTACCAAAGTGGTAAAGGAGCACAAAGAACATAACGAGCAAGGCACCAATGATACTGTAAATAGCTTGCGGGATGATGATTTTGTTCTTTCCTGTCAAACCATCGTTAAAGATAGTCACGTGCTTGTCAATGCCCTGCTGTTCTATCCAGCGTTGCACTTTCTTTTGCACCTTAGGTTCGGAAGCATTGCCCTTCAAATCGCAGCCGATGGTGATAGTCGGTACACCATTGATATGTCCGATGGTGGCGTGGTGCCATTCGGGTTCGATAGTGGCTATCTGCCGTAACGGAACACTAACACCCGGGTAGATAGTGGGCACTAACACATCCTCTAACTGCTTATAATCGAGTGTATCTATCCCCGACGCTCGCAGCACAACCGGAACGGCGTTGTTCTGCTCATAGAAAGTGGTTATCGTCTGTCCGTTAAAGATATTGCTTAGATAAAGCGACATAAACGTCTGACTGACTCCTAATCGCGCCGCCTCGTCGGCATTAAGACGAATACGAACGGAAGGACGCGTCTCGTCATAATTGCTGTGCACCCACATCAGTTCGGGACAAGACATCATAAACTGCTTAATCGAATCGGCATAAGGTTCAATGTCCTCAATCTTCGGACCTTGCACACAGACTTCAAAGGGGTTATTGCATATCTGATAATCCATCTGTTTGAAGCGTGCATAAGCATTGGGGAAAGCGTTCTCAAATCGTTCCGTATAGTCCTTGAGCACCTGCTCCGTAGCCTTGTTAGAGGTGGTGTTGACAATGAGCTGAGCATAATTGGTCATAGGCATCTGAGGCGCATAAGCAGCGTGGAAACGCGGAGAAGACATGCCCACAAAAGAGGTCACATTAACCACCCGCGGGTCAGCATTGAGCACCCGTGCCAACGAATCGGCTACGATACCCGATTCGGCAACCGAACATCCCTCCTTCAAATGTATCTCTACGGCAAAGCAACTGCGGTCTGCCTTAGGCAACATCTGCACGTTCATGCTAAGGAAGAGAACCAGTCCTATTGCCATCAGTCCGAAAGTGAGTACAAGCGTAGTGACCGGAATACGGAAAACCAAGCGAAGCACTTTCTCATAAGCATGCTCCAGTTTGCCAAAGAACCAGTTCTGTCCTCGTTCAAAGAAATTGACTTCGCCCTCCTTCTGCCGTTTGATAAAACGTGTACTGAGGTAAGGAGTGACATAAAAAGCATAGAAGAAACTGGCCATCAACGCGAACATAACTGCCCAAGGGAAGTCCTTAACGAACTCGCCCATCAGACCATCTAAGATCATCTTCATGGGGAAGAACATACCGAAGATACTGACGGTAGCAATGAGGGTTGGCACATAGAGTTCTTTGGCTTGCGTAGCCGCCGAGAACCAACGCGAATGACCCGTCTGCAAGGTATTGCAGTAACCATCCACCACGATGACGGAGTTATCCACTATCATACCCAAAACCACAATGAGGGCAGCCAACGTAACGGTGTTAAGTTCGAGGCCGAAGATATACATCACGCCTATCGTGATAGCCGTACAGATAGGTACACCCGTGGACGCTACCACCGCTGTCTTGAGCGGGAAGAGCAATAGCATAACCGCAACCACAACAAGAATACTGATAAGGATGTCCTTCAAGAACGAGACTACCGAATCATTCACCACCTTGGGTTGGTCGGTAACACGGTGCATTCGTACATCTGCCGGCAGTTCGGCAGCGGCGATGGCTAATTGCTTATCCACCTCGTCTCCGAATTGGACGATGTTATGTCCGGGTTGCATCTCGATAGAAAGCATTACCGCAGACGCCCTATCTTGCTCATAGTAATCTATATAAGAGCCTTCCTTATATTCCCGCTGAATAGTGGCTATATCCTTCAACCGAACCGTGCTCTGCGTGACAGGATCAGTATAAACAATCTGTTCCGCTATCTCGTATTCCGAATCAAAGGGTATATCTATATGCAATTGCGTATGCCCAGCCGCAGCACCTGTGGTGCCGGAGACGGTTCTCAGTCCCTGCGTGGCGAACATAGCGAAAAGCGATTTCTGGTCAATGCCGTAACGGGCTAACTGCTTAATATCCACATCTACCACAATCTGCTCCGTCTGCTCACCAAGAATCTTAATCTTGCCCATCTCAGGAATAGTGCGCAAGTGATTACTTATCGTTTTAGCATAAGCATTCAGTTCACGCGGGTTATGGTCCTCACTCTCAATGGCAAGTAACATCGACGACGTATTACCAAAATCGTCTATGACCGCGACGGCGAGTACACCTTGGGGCAGTTTGGTCTTTTTGACCATGTCCAGTCCGGTTCTAATCTTTGCCCACACTTCGTCCTTACGTTTGACGGACTGGTTGAGTTCCGTAATGATATAAACGACCCCGTCCTTGGAGGTGGAATAAGTAAATTCCTTATTGATCTCCTCGTACGAGAAAAGACATTCCTCCAACGGATAGGTCACTTGCTGCTCTATCTCCTGCGCTGTCGCGCCGGGGTAGATAGCAGCTACAACGGCTTGACGAATAGTTACTTGCGGGAACTCGTCTTTGTTCATCTGGACGAGGGCGTAGATGCCAAATAGGCATAGTACAGCCACCACAAAGAAGACCATCCGGTGGCTCCGCATTGCCGCTTCTATATGATTGCGCGTTTTCATTTGTCTTGTATTTGTACCTTAGCCCCACGGCTGAGTTTTTGATAACCATCTACAACTACGACATCCCCTCGATTCAGTCCGGCAGTCACAATCACTCCTTGCGAAGTGAACATACCCGTCTCAATCAGGCGACGCTCAGCGAGCCCCTCCGTAACGACCCAAACGGACTTGCCGTCTTTATGCGTTTGGACACACTCGGCAGGCAAAACGATTCCGCACTGACGGTCGCCCATGAGTTGTACCTTAGCCACCATGTCGGGCAGTAGTTGAGAACCTTGGGAGAGAACATTCAGTTTAACATCATACGTGTGCGCCGGAGAAGAGGAAGTCAGTTCTTTCTCTATCACAACCCCCTCGCACGTGAGGTCAATAGCCGGAATAAAGACGACTCCCTTATCTTTCGTCTGAATACGGCTTATCTGCTTCTCCGGAACGGGTATAACAACCACTAATTGCCTATTATCCACCACCTCTACAGCCGGTTGCGCCGGCAAGAGCACTTGTCCGTTATGGGCATAAACAGCACTCACTACCCCATCGCCGGAAGCGCGAAGCGTGGTGTTCTCCAGTTCTTGCTGCGCTACATCAACGAGCGATTGCGCTTGCTTGAGTTTGGTTTCTATCTCCACCACTTTGACTTCGGGCACGCCGCCCTTGCTATACACTTTCTGGACACGTTCGTACCCGTCTTGCACTTGTTGGAGAGCGGCTTTGGCAGTCGCTAAAGCATTAACTTGCTGCGTATCGTCCACCTTAAGAAGGGCTTGTCCTTGGGTCACCGATTGCCCTGTTTGGCAATAAACAGCCGTTACGCGTCCTCCAAGAGAGAAACTGAGCAACGTTGATTGGCTCGCCTCTACGTGTCCCACATACGTGTGCGTATTAACAGACTCAGTGGTATCTATCGTAAGGACACGAACGGGAATAGCACTCGTCTCTTGTTGGGTTTGTGATTGACAAGCCATCAGGCACAAACCAACACAACCTATAATAAAAAGCTTTTTCATTAGTTATTCTTTTTAGCTATAGATTGAACATGAGCTTTGAGAACGCGGACGGAATCGTCTATAACAATAGTAGTGTCCTTCAAAACGACACGAATAGTATCTCGGTTCTCTCCGTAATATTGATAATCAAAAACGATAGCATTATCGTAGAGTGTGGCGGAACCACTAATGGTTGTAGGGTAATCGCGCGAGCCTATATTTATTACGCGCGTGTAAGGAGCAAAAACGAGGTTCTTTTGCTCTATCTTACCCTTCGTTTGATAAGCAGGCCCGCCTAACTCGTTCATAAGGAGCAGGACGCTGTCCTCATTATGTAAGTTAATAATTTCTAACTGTCCCACCTCTACCGGGAGGTTAAGAGAACTCTCCAAAACGGAGGTCTTATACGAATAAGAACCAAGGGCTGTTTGCAAATCGCTTTTACAACCACTCAACAAGAAAAGGAGACAAATTGCTCCGAATACAATCTTTTTCATACTGAATCATTTTTAATTGCGAGTGCAAAATTACTACTTTTTTTTTATATAGCGGTGGACTTTTTCTCCACAAAAATATGCTTTTTTTCCTTAAATAGCTTTTTTTACCATAAAAAACGAACTTTTGTATATGATATTTGAGAAATTTGTTGTATCTTTGCACTCGAGTTTGACAGGTAGGCTATGATTTATAAGAATGAACTCTTTCTTTTGACGGATAATATCGACGAGATTTCCGCACAAGTGACATCCAACAGTAAAGCGTTGGCTATTCTCTATTGCAAACAAGGGAAATTGCAACTCTCATGGAATAAACGGCAATTAGAAATGGGTCCCAACGACTTACTGATTTGCATGCCTCATTCACTGATTAACCATTATCTCCGTTCCGGCGATTTTCAGGGTGGAGTACTGTGTATCTCCGAGCATCTGTTTGACGAGTTGATGTTGGACTGCTTCCGCGTGGAAGAGCATTGGTGGGAGAAATATAGTTATGTTCAATCTACTCCTATTCACCATTTGGAAGAACGACACACTCGCCTCATAGATACCTATTGGCAATTGCTCGTTCAGTTACTCAATGATGAGAATACAGCATACCATAAGCAAGTGATGCGCACCATTGCGCAAGTAGCTGTTTATGAGTGTTTGTCCTATTTGGAAGATCATATATCGGTTTCTTCCGCAGAACAACTAAAGGGCAAAGCCAACGTCTTCCGTCGGTTTATTAACCTTGTTCGCGAACAAGGCGCTATTCATCGTGACGTACAGTGGTATGCAAACCAATTGGCCATCACGCCCAAATACCTATCCCTCATTTGCAAGCAAGAGAGTGGTCATACAGCTTTGGAAATCATTCATAAGGTGACCAATGACGAGATACTGCGGCTATTAGAAGATTCATCCTTAACAGTTAAGGAGATTGCTTTTCGTCTTAATTTCTCGGACTTATCCCAATTTTGCCGTTATATTCGCACACAATGGGGCAAGACAACAACACAGATTCGACAAGAACTACTATAAAAACAATGACTAGATTTAAAGTATTAACCATAGCCGGTTCCGACTCGGGCGGAGGAGCCGGAATACAAGCAGACATCAAGGCCATCTCTGCCCTCGGTTGCTATGCCGCCTCTGCTATCACTGCCGTTACGGTGCAAAACACCCTCGGCGTACAAGCCGTTCATCCCGTTCCCGCAGACATCGTCAGCGGACAGATAACTGCCGTACTTGACGACATCGGTGCCGACGCCATTAAGATTGGCATGCTCTTTAATGCCGACATCATCCATACAGTAGCGCAAACTCTACACTCTAAACTATTAAACCAGACGGCTACTCTCAACTCTCAACTCTCAACTTTAAACTATACGACCCCTGTCGTATTAGACCCCGTCATGGTCTCCACTTCGGGACATAAACTCATGAACGAGGACGCAATAGAGACCCTAACGACCAAGCTCATTCCCCTCGCCACTCTTATCACCCCCAACCTACCCGAAGCCGAAGTGCTGTTAGGCGAAAAGATTACAGACCTTACCTCCGCAGCCCAAAAATTGGCAGAGAAATATAAGGTTTCCGTCCTACTCAAAGCCGGACACCTCATACCCTATCCCCCTACCCCTTTACACCCATACACCCAACTCCAATTGACGGATATACTATACGATTATAAGGAAAAACGCACGCACACCTACCCACACTCACGCGTAGAAACGAAGAACACCCATGGGACAGGTTGTACCCTGTCATCCGCTATCGCTTCAGAACTGGCAAAAGGTCTTCCTTTAAGCGACGCCATAGGTGCTGCGATACAGTATTTGGGAGACGCCCTCTTATCTGCCAAAAATGACGTTTTAGGGCACGGATTTGGTCCGGTTGACCACTTTTTTGCACAAAAATAAGTAAAAAATGCATTTTTTTGCAAAAAAATTTGGTCAATTCAAATAAATTCCTTACCTTTGCACGCTTTTTTAACCGAAAGCCCCCAAATGGGGTCCCCGAAAAGCCTGTTTTTTGGGGAGAGGAGGAATCGCCGCCACCCCCTATCATCGCGGAACGATGATATCGTGGCAAGCGGATTCCGACGAGGCGGATTCGTATATCGGTTAGTACGTCAGATTTTCATTCTAAAAAGAGCAGTTCGACTCTGCTATCCGCTACATACCGACCTTCCTCAAAGGTAACAGATTGTTTAATTTTTAATTGAATTTGAGATGGCTAATCATCAATCTTCATTAAAACGAATTCGCCAAACGGCAGTCCGCAAGGCTCGCAACCATTACTACGCTTTAACAACGCGTAATGCTGTTCGCAAACTGCGTGCTACGACCGAGAAAGCTGAGGCTAATGCCCAACTCCCGAAGGTAACCTCTTTGTTAGATAAACTTGCTAAACGCAACATTATCCACCGTAACAAAGCTGCTAACCTGAAGTCTAAATTGGCTATTTACGTTAACAAACTTGCGTAATGTGATTCGAACATCGGTAAAGGGCTACCTATTGGTGGCCCTTTTTGTCATTTTTGATTGTGACATGTCTTTCGCGCAGGCGCAAGCGCACACAGATGATACTACTTATGTGGCATTCCTGCACGATATATGGGTATATGCCCCAATGCAATTCAAAAATAAGCGGCAAGAGAACTTCTATTGGCGGACGGTGAGAGATGTAAAGAAATGCCTTCCCTACGCTAAGATGATAACGGCTGACATGGCCTATGCCGATGCCGAAATGGCGAAAATAACTACCGAAAAAGAGCGCAAGAAATGGTGGCGACAGTTTGAGCGAAAACTGTTTAAGAAATACGAGAAAGACTTTCGTGGCATGTATGCCTCGCAAGGACGAATGCTCATGAAACTACTGGACCGCGAAAGCGAACAAACCAGTTACGAACTCATTTTGAAATACAAAAACAAGGCAACGGCGAACTTTTGGCAATTCATTGCAAAACTCTTTAAGAACGACCTCAAAGAGGATTATGACGGAACAGACAAAGACCGCATCATCGAACGTGTCATCAACCTCGTCGAAGCCGGACAACTATAAACTTTACACTTTAAACTAAAATACGTATGGATCTGACATTCCAAATCAACTACCGCACAGAGTATGGGCAAACACTCTGTATCATTGAAACCAAACCGTCCATCTTAGGCTGGACCGAACAAAACCCTCTGGAACTGCACTGTCAAGGACAGGACTTCTGGACGGCTACTATTCCTGTAAGCGACTTTGCCGGAACGGTGGAATACAAATACGCTATTCGCGTAGAAAACGGTTATATCTACGAAGCCGGTGAACCGCGCATTATCACCCTCAAGGCGACCGATAAGAAACTTATCATTCGTGACTTCTGGCAAGCCGTTGATTATGAGAAATCGTTCTACACCACCGCATTCCTTAAGTCTCTTTTCCACCGTGCCCATGCCGTTGCCGCTAAGGCTCCTAAAGGCAATGTCCGCTTCAGCATCGACCTGCCGCAGATACTGCCCTCGCAAGGTGTGGCGATTATCGGTAATGTGCCCGAATTAGGCAACTGGAATCCCGAGAACAAACTGGTTCTTGCTGATGGTGAGTTCCCCATTTGGAAAGGCGACATAGATGTTAAAAACGCCACCTGCATTGAGTATAAATACTGCATCTTCGACCTTCATTCGGGTCAGATAGTGGACCTCGAGTGGGGCGAGAACCGCCAGATATGGGGTATTCAGAAGGGCGTTAAGATCATGCAGAACGACCGCGGATTCCGTCGTACCCAACCTCGTTTCAAAGGAGCCGGTGTGGCTATCCCCGTCTTCTCGCTCCGTACCAACGATGGATTCGGTATCGGTGAGTTCCTCGACCTCAAGAAAATGGCAGACTGGGCAGCCCTCACGGGACAGAAGATGATTCAGACCCTGCCTATCAACGACACCACCCTCACCCACACCAACAGGGACTCGTATCCCTATAACGCTGTGAGCGTGTTCGCGTTGCACCCCATCTATATCAACATCCCTCGTATGGGACGTTTGACACCTGCTCAAAAGAAGAAATACGAGGCTACCAAAGAGGAGTTCAATAAGAAGACCATCTCCGATTATCAGTGCGTCTATGACGAGAAGATGAAGTACTTCAAGGCACTATTCAAGACCGAAGCCGAGGCTTTATTCAGCAGCAAGGAGTACAAAGACTTCTTTAAGAAAAACGAGGATTGGCTCATACCTTATGCTGCTTTCCTTGCTAAACGCGATAAACAGAAGAAAGAACTCTATTACTTCCTCCAGTTCCACGCAGACCTCCAACTGAGCGAAGCGGTCGCTTATGCTCACTCAATAGGCGTTGCCATGAAGGGCGATATACCTATTGGCATCTCGCCCGACTCGGTGGATGCTTATATCCATCCCGAACTCTTCAACCTTAACGCCTCTGCCGGTGCTCCGCCTGATGACTTTGACGCACGCGGTCAGAACTGGGGTTTCCCGACTTATAACTGGGATGAGATGGGCAAGGATAACTACTTGTGGTGGCGCCGCCGCTTCCAGAAGATGCAAGACTATTTCGACGCTTACCGTATCGACCATATACTCGGTTTCTTCCGTATTTGGCAAATGCGCAAGAGCGATGTTTGGGGACTGTGCGGACACTTCTCACCCGCTATGCCTTATTCGTTCCAAGACCTTTGGAACATGGGCGTTTGCCTTGACGAAGACCGCATGACCAAACCTTATATCCGCTCTAATTTCTTAGGCGAAGTCTTTGGTTTTGATACCGAGTATGCCAAGGAACATTTCCTCAATACCAACGACGGTTATGTCTATTGGTTCAAACCCGAGTTTGACACTCAAGTGAAGGTACAAACATACTTCGAGCAAGGCGAGGGAGCCAATCTGCCGGAAGGACAAAAACTGAACCTTCGTGACGGACTCTATTACCTCCATTGCGAAGTGCTCTTTGTTCGTGACCAAGTGCATCCCGAACTCGTTCACCCGCGTATCTCAATGTATCAGTCGCACACCTTCAACGAACTATACGATGACCAAAAACGCGTACTGATGGGTATCTATAACGACTATTTCTATAAGCGTCATACCGAGTTCTGGCGTCAAAGCGCGATGCGCAAACTGCCCACACTCATTGGTGCCACCAAGATGCTCGTTTGCGGAGAAGACTTAGGTATGGTTCCCGCTTGCGTTCCGCAAGTGATGAGCGAGTTACAAATCCTCTCGCTCGAGATCCAACGCATGCCGAAAGACCCGACCGTGACCTTTGCTCACCCGGCAGACGCTCCCTATCTGAGTGTTTGTACGACCGGTACGCACGACACAAACCCACTTCGCGCTTGGTGGGAAGAGGACCGTGCCAAGACGCAAAAGTTCTACAACGAACAGTTAGGTTGGTGGGGTGAGGCTCCGCAAGAGATGAGTCCCGAGATTGCCGAGGCGATTGTTAATCAGCATATGTACAGTCCCGCTATGTGGGTTATTCTGCCGCTGCAAGACTACTTGGCCATGGACGGCAATATCCGCATTAAAAACCAACATGCCGACCGCATCAACCTGCCGTCTAACACGCGCCATTTCTGGAACTACCGTATGCACCTCACGCTTGAGGAACTGCTAACCAAGGACGAGTTCAACAAGAAAGTGAAAGCCATGACGGGGGTGAGATAAGGAATAAGGATAAAGGATAAAGGGCAAAGGATAAAGGACAAAGGATAACTAATTTTATCAAAGAGAACATGAGAAAGACATTATTTGTAGTCATTATGCTGCTCAGCAGCATGATGTTCAGCAGTCTTAATGCGCAAGAGAGCGCACCGGAAAAGACCATCAAACGTATTGTTACCATCGGACGTTTTACTAATGAAACTCAATATGGTAAAGGAGCATTCTATAACCGTGACAACGACCCGATGCGTAAGCAGTGTATTGATCTGCTAACCACCAAATTAGCCGCTACCGGTAAGTTCATCTTGGTTGAGATGGAGGATGTGAGCACCGATAGTTTAGCCGGTTTGAACGGTATTCACGCAGACTATGTTATCACCGGTTCGCTGACCCAATACGGTCGCAAGAACGAAGGACATGAGCGCGTCTTTACTTCCGAAAAAACACAAACCGTTGAAGCCGGTGTGAGCGTGAGAATGGTAGATGTTAGTTCGCGTTTGATTGTTTATGCCGATGAGGCAAAAGGTTTTGCTGAGACCACCACAAAAACGACCTTGGGTATAGGTGGAACAGCCGGATTCGATGCTACTTTATCGGATAAAGCTATCTCGGCAGCAATGACTCAATTGGTAGAGAATATCGTTAATAAATGTATGGACAGACCTTGGCGAGGTTATGTAGTAGCCAAAGACGAAGACACGTATATCATCACCGGAGGTCAAGCACAAGGACTAACCCCGGGCGACCAACTGAAAGTCTATCAAAAAGGCAAAACCATCAAGAACCCCCAATCGGGTATGATGGTAGAACTGCCCGGCAAACAGATAGGCGTTGTTACTCTGCTTTCTTCTACCGACGACCTTCCAGAAAACCAACTCACCTTCTGTCAGTACGAAGGAACCGAGTTAGGAGAAGATTTAACCCAATATTATGTATCCGATAAATAAACTGTATTATGAAAAAGTCCATTATTTTCAGTGCCTTCATCTCTCTATTCTTGCTTAGTTCGTGCGGTGTAGGAACCTATTCGGTATCGAGCGGGGTAGATGATAAAGCGGCGATATCCGTATCTGCTACTCAGAAAAAAATGCAAGTAGTGCTCGTTGTAGATGGTAAAAACTATAATCTCGAAGCCGTTTATCACCAAGACTTTAAGAAGATGCGTGACATTAAGAAGACCGCTGCCAATACTATCTATGTGACTCCCGGTCAGCACCAAATTAAGGTATATAATGTGAACGACACCCATAGTCCTATCGTATCTAAAACCATTATCCTCTCCGTTGGAGACCATCGTGTCATTGAGTTATGAAAAAAGTAATTTTCTTTGGTCTTTTGACCTTGATGCTAATCGGTTGTTCTGCTCCGAAAAGCCTCTACTATTGGGGTAGAACGGATATGAGCGGCTTGTCTGCTTATGATAAGAACCTCTATGAGTCTTATAAACGAGAGACCCCTAAAGCGTTGTGTGAACTGATTTGCACGTTAGATGATATAGTTTGCCACCCTAACGGAACGAGACAAGTTCCCCCTCCGGGCGTTTGTGCTGAATACGGTTACTTGCTTTGGCAAGATGAGGCTATGACCACTTTTGACCAAAACGCAACCAACGCTCAAAAGAAACAAATGACGCAATCGCCATATGGTTCTGACTATAAACAGGGAGCCGTTAAACTCTTCCAAATGGAGATGGCTAATTATCCTGTGTCGGTTAAGTTCTTAAAAGACTTTGTGGAGCGCTTGACCGGTCAAACAATAGATGTTCCTAACCTGAATTCCGTAGAGCAGAAAGGAGGTCAACTATGAAAAAGCATGTATTCTATGCCTTAGTAGCTATTTGTTTTTTAGCTTCTTGTAGTGTACAACAGGGATTAACTCGACAGAGTGCATATCCCAATATGTATAAAGAGCAACCCTTAACCTTGCTCATTATGCCACCCATCAACAACACCACGCACGTTAATGCCAAGGAGTACCTCTATACCACTTTGGCTCATCCGTTGTTAGAGAAGGGTTATTATGTTATCTCTCCCCGATTAGGAATGGAGATCTTGCAAAACGAGGGTGCTTATGATGCAGAACTGTTTGTAGATGCCCCCTTGACTTCTTTTAAGCAATTCTTCAATGCCGATGCGGTTATCTTCTCTGAAATCAATAAGTGGGATAAGCAAGGTTTTGGCATTTCCATGAGTTTGCATTATTGGATGAAATCGACCTCTACCAATGAGATTTTGTTTGAACGAAATTGCGATTTGTATTTAGATTTAAGTTCCCGTTCCAGCTCGAATACTCTTTTAGGCGGTTTGGTTGATCTTGCCGTTTCAACGGCTAAGACCCTTCTTACGGACGAAGTTGTTGCGGCACGCAAGGCTAATATCTATATCTTCAAAGACCTTCCCCATGGGAACTATAGTCCTAATTTCGGTTTAGACCAAGAAATAGGGGTTGACAAGCAGGACATAACCATCACCTTGCATCAATAGCGTATCTGTAAACGTAGCACTAACATAGCACCCACACAGCATCATAGGCTAACGCTATGACTGTAAGGTACTTGCGCTGTCTTCTCCACGTGATTAATCAGTGTGTCATCATCGTACCTCACCGAAGGGTCACGGAAGGATTACCGAACGGTCGCCGAAGGATGCCCCTCCTTGCAGACTACTCGCCGAATACTCGCAGAGCACTATAAAAACCCTACAAATCAGCCAAATAACATAAAATAAACAAAAATATTTGCATAAATGCAAAATTTTTAGTACCTTTGCGGCGTATTTTGGAAAAGAAGGCAGTATAATGAAAGAATTGATTTGTCCAAACTGCGGAAAACCGTTGGTAGTTAATGAAGCTGATTACGAATCAATCGTAAGTCAAGTTAAGACGGCGGAACTCGAAGCCGAGGTGACTCGTCGCGTCAATATAGTTAAAATAGAGGAGCAACACCGCGCGCAAGCCGAACTGCTCAAGAAAGAGAATGAGATAACCACCCTCAAAGCTGCTGCCCAAGTGGCGCAAAGCGAAGCCATTGTTCGCGAGAAAGGACTTAAGGAACAATACGAGGCTAAACTCAAACTCGCTCAAGAGCAAGTAGATTATTATAAAGACCTCAAGACCAAGATGTCCACTAAGATGGTGGGTGAGACCTTGGAGATTCACTGCTCTACCCTATTTAATCAGCTGCTACGACCACTGATGCCCAATGCCTATTTCGAGAAGGATAACGATGCTTCCGGCGGCAGCAAGGGCGACTTTATCTTCCGCGATTCGGATAATGGGCAAGAATACATCTCCATTATGTTCGAGATGAAGAACGAGATGGACGAAACGGCTACCAAACATAAGAACGAAGATTTCTTCAAGAAACTTGACCAAGACCGCCGTGAGAAGCATTGTGAGTTTGCGGTTCTTGTTTCGCTCTTAGAACCGGATAGCGAACTATACAACGGCGGTATAGTGGATGTGTCGTATAAATACGACAAGATGTACGTCATCCGTCCGCAGTTCTTTATTCCGCTTATTACATTGCTCGTTCAGACTTCCAAGAAGTCTATCGAATACCAACGTCAATTGGCTATCGCAAAAGCGCAGTCTATTGATGTGACAAACTTTGAGAACCAACTGATGGATTTCAAAGATAAGTTTGCCAATAACTATCGTTTGGCTTCGGAGAAATTCCACAAGGCAATAGAAGAGATTGATAAGTCCATCGACCATCTTCAAAAGATTAAGGATGCCCTACTCGGTTCCGAGAACAATCTGCGTTTGGCGAATGATAAAGCAGAAGCGCTTACCATCAAGAAACTGACTCGCGGCAATCCTACGATGCAAGCGAAGTTTAAGGAAGTACACACTGACTCTTCGAGTGATTATGCAATTTAAGGCGATTATAGGACAAACAGACCTCAAAGGTCAAATGGTTAAAGCCGTTCGGGAAGGACGCATTCCGCATGCTCAACTCTTTACGGGTCCTGTCGGTGTGGGCAAACTGCAATTAGCTATCGCTTATGCCCAATACCTCGCCTGTCCTAACCGCTCCGAAACAGACAGTTGCGGCACCTGCCCCTCCTGCCTCCAGTACCAAAAACTGCAACACCCAGACCTGCATTTTGCCTTCCCTATTGTGAAAGACGATAGAGGAGATGTGTGTGACGATTTTGCAACTCCATGGCGCGACATAGTACTCCATAACGGTTATTTCGACCTCGAGGATTGGTACAAAGCCCTCAATGTGGAAACCAAACAAGGGGTTATCTACGAGAAAGAGAGTTCCGAGATACTGCGCAAACTGAGTCTCAAATCCTTTAGCGACGGATACAAGGTGATGATTATTTGGCAAGCCGATAAGATGAATACCGTTTGTGCCAATAAACTGCTCAAACTATTAGAGGAACCACCCGAAAGAACCCTCTTTATCCTTATCTCCGAACACCCCGAACAGATGCTCACCACAATCCTTAGTCGGGTGCAGCAGATACGTGTTCCTCGTTTAACCGAAAACGAGTTGGCAGCGCATTTCAGTGCCGACATCGCACATATAGCCAATGGTAGTTATCTGGCTGCAAAGAAATTAGAGGATGGAGGAGGCTCTGGCGACGGCGGTATTCAAACACGAGAAGCTTATTTTGACCAGTTTGTGGCATTGATGCGTAATGCATGGAACGTGGGACACAAGAAAGACTATGCTGCCTTACAAGCATTGCGCAAATGGAGTCTCGAGATAGCCGATAGCAAAGTGGGGCGCGAAAGACAAAAAGCGTTCTTGCAATATGCCCAACAACAAGTGCGAGAGAACTATATCTATAACCTCGGTCACCCCGAAATGAACTACCAAATAACGAAGGAAAGTCAATTTTCTACTCGGTTTGCACCATTCATCAATGAGAATAACGTAGAGAAACTGATGAACGAATTGCAGAAGGCAGAAGTGCAAATAGGGCAGAATGGTAATGCGAAGATTATCTTCTTCGACCTGTGCTTGCAGATGATAGTGCTCATTAAGTAGTTTAGAGTGGAGAGTTTAGAGTGTAGAGTAGCCGTCTAGTTTATTAGTTTAGAGTTTACAAGTTAAAAACGATGATAAAAGAAGAATTAACATTGAATAACGAGGCAACGAAGTTGAGTATGAGTTCGTGCAGACGCAACTCCGCTCATATGCTACCCGTAACAGACTGGTTAAGCGACCTGCCTGAAACGAAAAAAGCCACAGACCTCGTTGAGATAACGTTTAAGAACACCCGCAAGGGCTACTATCGCAATAGCAACAACCTGCCCCTCGAGAAAGGGTCTGTCGTTGTGGTGGGCGGCAACCCCGGATACGACATCGGCGAAGTCAGTCTTGTCGGACAATTAGTGCTACTGCAAGTTAAGAAGAACCATATCGACTTCGACCGCTATGAGGTGAGAGACATCTATCGCTTCGCCACGGAAGAAGACCTCGCTAAAGCCGCTATGGCGCACGCCAAAGAGCATGAGACTATGATCAAAGCGCGCCAACTGGCTAAGTCCCTCGGTCTGGAGATGAAGATAGGCGACGTGGAATACCAAGGCGATGGCGGCAAAGCTATCTTCTACTATATCGCTGACGGGCGTGTCGATTTCCGCCAACTCATCAAAGTCTATGCCGAGACGTTCCGTATCCGTATTGAGATGAAGCAGATTGGTGCCCGCCAAGAGGCAGGACGCATCGGCGGTACGGGTCCTTGCGGACGCGAACTATGCTGCTCCACATGGATGACTAATTTCACGTCCGTCGGCACCGGTGCAGCGCGCTTGCAGAACATTGCGCCTAATCCGCAGAAACTGGCAGGGCAATGCGCTAAACTCAAATGTTGCCTTAACTACGAGGTGCCTATTTACGAAGACGCCGTAGCAAAACTGCCCGACCGCCGTACGCCCTTGGAGACCAAAGACGGGGTGTATTATTTCTTTGCATCTGACCCACTTAGAGGCGAAGTGACCTATTCGACAGACCACCGCGTACCCGCTAACTTACAAACAATCACTGCCGTTCGTGCCAACGAGATAGTGGAAATGAATAAACGAGGCGAAAAACCCGTCTCTTTAGAAGGCAAAGCCATTACGGTAGAGGCAAGAGAAGTGGGGTATATGAACGTTGTGGGACAAGACGACCTCACCCGATTTGATAGGAAGAAAGGCAGAAAGGCTGAAAAGCAGAAAGGCGGAGAGACAGAAAGGCAGAAAGGCGGAGAGACAGAAAGGCAGAAAGGTAATAAAGAACAAAGACATTATGAAAAGAATCGTCGTTTTGATAATAACCGCCATTAGTCTGATGGGTTGCGTTCAGAAGAACGTCTATTCAGAATACCAATCCGTCCCCGTTATCGGTTGGAACGCAGATTCGGTATTAACTTATACGTGGTCGATTGACGATACGGCAGCCACATATCGTATCCTCATTGATGTAAGGCATACAGAACTCTACCCCTATCAGAACCTGTGGTTCTTTATTAATAGACCGCTATCGCTGAAAGATACTATCGAGTTTTACTTGGCGGACGAGCGGGGACAATGGCTTGGAAAGAAATACGGAGGTTATATCAAGATGCCCATTCTCTACGAAGAGGCATATAAGTTCGACTCCATTGGCGAATACACAATGACTATCCAACAAGGTATGCGAACAGAACGGTTGAGAGGGGTTAGTGATGTGGGAGTGATTATTAGAAAAAATGATGAATTGAAGAATTGATGAAGTAATCGTGCCCCTTAGGGCTAAGAATTGATATTATGGGAAAGAATAAACTAAAGAAATTTGCTGAGATGGAGACGTTTCATAATGTCTTCCAATGCGGCATACACGATATAACGGAGGATAACCCGATAGCTGCCTTAGCGGGACAGTGGAACGAAAAGGTCTTCCACAACACCAACCCAATCGTGTTAGAACTCGGCTGCGGACGTGGCGAATATACCGTGGGTTTGGCTCGCTTCTATCCCGATAAGAACTTCATCGGCGTTGACATCAAAGGTGCTCGCATGTGGGCGGGTGCCAAAGAGGCGGAATTAGGAGGTATCACCAATGCTGCTTTCTTGCGTACTAACATAGAGACGATAGCCCATTTCTTTGCCCCTAATGAGGTAAACGAAATTTGGATTACCTTCCCTGATCCACAAATGAAGAAAGCCACTAAGCGCCTAACATCCACCTACTTCATGGCACGCTATCAGCAGTTCATGCAACCCAACGGACTCATCCACCTCAAGACCGATAGTCCGTTCCTCTATACCTACACCGCAGAGATGCTACGCATCAACGGATACACGGTCTTGGCAAACAGCCAAGATTTATATCTTTCAGCTACAGCGGTCTTACAGCCAAAGGCGGTCCTTCAGCGAAGCGGTCTTGAGGAAGCAACTCTGTTGCAGACTCACTACGAACAGCAGTGGCTCAGTAGAGGAATGACAATTAAGTATTTATGTTGGGAACTCGCACCTCGTGAGACGTTCGAGGAACCTACTATCGAAATAGAAAAAGACGATTACCGTTCATACGGAAGAAACTATGTACCCAAAACAGATAATTGAAGCATTAAGTCACGTTCGCTATCCGGGAACGGGTAAGAACCTCATTGAAAGCGGGATGCTGGAAGACGATATCCGCATCTCCGGCTATGCCGTGTCTTTCTCCCTTATCTTTGAGAAAGATACCGACCCTTTCATTAAATCGGTTATCAAAGCCTCTCAAACGGCTATCAAGACCTATGTGGATGAGAGCGCAGAAGTGACGATTCATGCAAAGTATAGAAAAGAAACGAGAAACGAAAAACAAGAAACAGGAAATTCATCGTCCTCTACTTCGTTACACCAAACACCTCATATCATCGCTATTCACAGCGGCAAAGGCGGTGTAGGTAAATCGACGGTGGCGGCTAATCTCGCTATTGCGTTAGCGCAAGCCGGCAAACGGGTAGGTTTATTAGACGCAGACATACATGGTCCATCAATACCGAAGATGTTCCACGTAGAGGACGCTCGTCCTGTATCCACCGAAGTGAACGGACGCGACCTGATTGAACCGATTGAACAATACGGTGTGAAGATGCTCAGTATCGGTTTCTTTGTTGATTCCTCGTCTGCAGTCGTTTGGCGCGGCGGTATGGCAAGTAACGCCATCAAGCAACTCATAGAAGATGCTAACTGGGGCGAGTTAGACTATTTCCTTATTGACCTTCCCCCGGGAACGAGTGATATACACCTAACCTTGGTTTCTGCCATCCAACTGACCGGTGCTATCGTAGTCACTACTCCACAACCGGTAGCATTAGTAGATGCTCGTAAAGGAGTAGATATGTTCACGAATGAGAAGATCAACGTACCCGTCTTAGGTATTATCGAGAATATGGCTTGGTTCACACCTGCCGAACTACCCGAGAATAAGTATTATATCTTCGGCCATGACGGAGGTAAAAACCTCGCGGAAGAACTCAATGTGCCGCTTTTGGGACAAATACCGCTGGTACAATCTATTCGCGAAGCAGGAGACGAAGGTGAACCGATAGCCATGCGTATAGGGCATCCGGCAGCTGATATTTTTAGACAAATAACGAATAAGATATGAAAGTAAAACAAGGATTTAGATTACGTCCGTTAGGGGACGAGTTCATGCTCATTGGTGAGAGCTTGGAGCAAATCAATTTCAACAAGATGATCACCATGAACGAGACCGCTGCTTTTCTTTGGAACAAAGTGGCAGATGGTCGTGATTTTGAGGCACAGACATTAGCATCCTTCTTACTCGACGAGTACGAAGTGGCAGAAGAGCAAGCATTAACCGATTCACAAACCACCATCGACTCATGGTTACAAGCCGGTATTATCGAGTAGCCGAACTGACCTTTGGTTTTACGGCACAAGAAGATCTCTTTGACCTTCTTCCTAATTATGCTCCCTTTGAAGTGCAAGCGAGTTCGGCAGACCTCTTTCACTTAACCGTTTCGCAGGACACCTGTCCCGTGGACGAGAAAGCATTGACGGCTTATTTCACCGATAAGTCCGACGAGGATATGCCCCGTATCGAACTCTACCAAATGCCCGAACAATGGTTACTATGCGTGTCTATGTACCGTGACAGCGAGACCTGCTGTCGTATCCTTGCTTCCAACGATTGGACAGAGGCAACCCTTTATATGACAACCGAACATAAACGCTTTGCAGTCGATAACGCGGCGATGTTACTTTATGCCTTCACTTCTTGCTTCAAACAAGCATTGACCCTACATGCCTCAGTTATCAAATACGAAGGGCAGGGTTATTTCTTCTTGGGCAAATCGGGTACAGGCAAATCAACCCACTCGCGTCAGTGGCTTAGTGCCTTCCCCGAGGCGGAACTGATGAACGACGACAACCCCATCTTGCGACTGATAGACAATAAGCCTATTATCTTTGGTTCACCGTGGTCAGGCAAGACACCTTGTTATAAACAATTGTGCGCGCCCGTACGCGGGATAGTGCAACTCAAGCAAGCACCGGAGAATAGTTTTGAGAAACTGCGCCTTCCGGCTGCCTATGCGTATATGTTATCCTCGTCTTCAGGACTGAAGATTATCCCCGCTGTCATGGATGCTCTTTATGCCACCATCGCTGCGGTGATACAAACCATACCCGTCATCCTGCTATCCTGCCTTCCTAATGAAGAGGCGGCAAGAATGAGTTATCAAGCTTTTGCATAATAAAGAACTCCCTTGGGCTAAATAATAAATGTATAACTAATTAAAAACAGAAGTCTTATGAAAACATGTAAACAGTATCGTGAGCAAGCATGGAATGCCTTGCAAATCAGGTGGAACGCAGCTGCATTAACCTTATTCTTTATTTCGGTTATTGCTATTATTTTTAATGTGCCATCTTCCCTTTCGGAAGTATTAGGTTGGGCGCCTAAGATAGCGTTCTCCGTGAGTGGTGTATGTACCCTTGTCTCTATTCTTCTTATCGCTCCCTTGCAATGGGCTAACGAGAACGCTTTGTTGGATGTTGTTCGCGACAACCACACTCCTGTTTTCTCGGTGACGTGGGATAACTTCAAACGCGAGTTTGCAGCCCTTGTACCGAGTTATGTATTGGTCTTCCTTGTTATTTTAGGAATTGGTGCCATCACATTGGGAATAGGTGCGATTATTTTAGGTTTTGCATATGCAATGGTTCCTTTTGTTATTCACGATAATCCGGACATCGCAGCCGTGGACGCTCTTCGTACTTCTCGTCAAATAATGAAAGGACATAAGGGAAAACTATTTGTGCTTTATCTCAGTTTCATCGGTTGGTTCTTGTTAGGTATGATTACTTTAGGTATCGCCTTCTTCTGGATTCAACCCTATATGTACGCCACTGAAGCCGCCTTCTACGAGGATATTCGCGAACCCCAAATCGAAGGTGCTATTTAATCAGTTATAATAATCAGTAATGTTCAAGTCTTTCTTCTTCGATATGGATGGGGTGTTGGTGGACTCCATGCCTAACCACGCTTTAGCATGGGCGGAGACGCTGGTGCGTTATGGTATTCGTTTTGAACCGCGCGATTGTTATATCAACGAGGGTCGAACGAGTAGAGATGTTATCCGCATGCTCGCTAAAGAGCAAGGACTCTATTTTACGGATGACGAGATAGAGGATATCTATCAAGAGAAGACAACTGCTTATCGCCAACACGGCGGAGGCAAACCGATGCTGAACGTGGATAAGGTGCTGAACCTTATCCATCAGCAAGGCGCCCAAGTGTGGGTGGTTACGGGAGGAGGACAACCTGACTTGTACGATCAGTTAGAGGTTTCTTTTCCGGGTATCTTCCGTCCCGACCGAATGGTGACGGCGTTGCAAGTTCCCATTGGCAAACCGCGCCCTGAACCCTATCTCAAAGCGTGGGAGGGCTGCGGTTGCGCTAAGGCAGACTGCTGCGTGATAGAGAATGCTCCGTTGGGCATTCAAGCAGGAAAAGCGGCGGGCTTATTCACGATAGGTGTCAATACCGGCGTTCTTCGTCGTGAAGACCTCCTTAGCGCAGGAGCCGATATCGTATTTGATAACATGCAACAACTCTATGATTGGCTGAATCATGAAATATAATTATTGTGGTCACAGTGGATTGCAACTGCCGGCAATATCCCTCGGACTTTGGCATAACTTCGGCAGTATTGATAATTACGAGAACGCCGAACAGATTATTCTCCGAGCGTTTGATTTGGGCGTAACCCATTTCGACTTGGCGAATAACTACGGACCAGTGGCAGGTTCGGCAGAAACGAACTTCGGTCGTATTCTGCACAAAAACCTCATTGCTCATCGAGACGAGATGGTTATTTCCTCTAAGGCAGGTTATATGATGTGGCAGGGTCCTTATGGTGACGGAGGTAGTCGTAAATACCTCATCGCCAGTCTTGACCAAAGTCTAAAAAGGATGGGGCTGGACTATGTCGATATTTTCTATTCTCATCGCTACGACCCCAATACGCCTATAGAAGAAACAATGCAAGCATTGGTGGATATTGTTCATGTAGGAAAGGCTCTTTATGTGGGTATATCTAATTATCCGGCAGAGCAACAACAACAAGCTTGCGATTACCTTAAGGCAGCACATGTGCCATGCCTAATTGGGCAGTATAGAGCCAATATGTTTGACGACCAAACACTCCAAGAAAACCTCCCCGTAGCCATTAAGAACGGTACCGGCTTTATTTGTTTCTCGCCTTTAGCGCAAGGCTTATTGACCGACCGCTATCTCAATGGCATTCCGGCAGATAGTAGAGTGGCTTCCGGGCGGGGTAATGGAGCTATTGACGCCAACGTGCTGACAGCGGATAAACTCAATCAGATACGTGCTCTCAACGAAAAAGCCCAAGCACAAGGTCTAACTCTGTCGCAATATGCCTTACAATGGCTTCTTAATCACGAAGGAGTAACGTCCGTTTTGATAGGCGCCAGCAGCGTAAAACAACTGGAAACGAACCTTTCTCTCTTTGAAAAAGAATAAGAGTTTGTTAAAAAAGTATTAGTGTACATGCGAAAAAAAAAGTAATTTTGCACTCGAAATAATCACCTTAAATTTATGTATCTCTTAGGTTACGATATCGGCAGTTCTTCTGTCAAAGCATCTTTAGTTGATGTAACAACCGGTTTGGCTGTTGCGAGTTCGTTTTTTCCCAAGCAGGAAGCACCGATTAAGTCGCTGGAAGCAGGTTGGGCAGAGCAGAATCCTCAGGATTGGTGGTCTTACCTAACGGAGGTGACCAAGGCTATTCATGTGGAGCAGTATAAGGGGCAGATTGCAGCCATTGGAATCTCCTATCAAATGCATGGTTTAGTGTGCATTGACAAAGAAAAACAGGTGCTTAGGGATGCTATTATCTGGTGCGATTCTCGAGCCGTTCCTTTTGGTAAGGCTGCAGAGCAAGCTTTAGGAACTGATTTTTGCTTAGAGAATATGCTCAATGCACCTGGTAATTTCACGGCAGGCAAATTAGCATGGGTGAAAGAGAATGAGCCGGATCTTTTTGCTAAGATTTGGAAGATAATGTTGCCCGGTGATTATATCGCCATGCGCCTTACAGGGCAGGTCAATACTACCATCAGTGGACTGAGTGAAGGCATTTTTTGGGACTTCAAAAAGAATACCCCCGCAGCCGAACTAATGAAATTTTATCATCTTCCGGAGAGTTTATTGCCTGATATTGTTCCTACGTTCGGTATTCAAGGGCGTGTTAATCAAGAAGCATCCCAACTTTTAGGCATTGATGAAGGCGTGCCCGTTTGCTATCGTGCCGGCGATCAACCCAATAATGCCTTGTCGCTTAATGTATTAGAACCCGGTGAGATTGCTTCTACGGCAGGAACTTCGGGAGTTGTATATGGTGTGATTGATCAGGTCGCGTCGGACGCTCAGTCCCGTGTCAACCTATTTGCTCATGTTAACCATGAGTCCATTGATCCGCGTTTAGGTGTACTATTATGTATCAATGGTACGGGCATATTGAATTCATGGTTGCACCATCACGTAGCCCCCGATTTGAGTTATGCTCAAATGAACGACGAAGCAGTTCAAGCCCCCATTGGAAGTGACGGACTGGTGATTCTGCCGTTCGGCAATGGGGCAGAGCGTATGTTGGGCAATAAAGAGACGGGCTGTTCCATACAAGGGTTGCAGTTTAATGTGCACAAACGTGCCCATATGCTCCGCGCTGCGCAAGAAGGTATCGTCTTCTCCATGATGTACGGTATCGAAATCATGCAGCAGATGGGACTGAAGATTAAGACTATTCATGCAGGTAAAGCCAATATGTTCCTATCGCCTATTTTCCGCGAGACGTTAGCCGGCGTGAGTGGAGCTACGATAGAACTGTATGAAACAGATGGTTCGGTAGGTTCCGCTAAGGGAGCTGGTATAGGAGCGGGCGTTTATAAGGATGCCAAAGAGGCGTTTGCCACCTTGAAAAAAGTGGCTACTATTGAGCCTCAAAACGAGACGGCTTATCGCCAAGCCTACGAACAGTGGAAACAAGTGCTTAAAGCATTGACAAAATAAGTAATCATTAACGTTAAACATTAAAACTAACTACTATGGCAAAAGAGTATTTTCCTCAAATCGGTAAGATTCCGTTTGAAGGTGTAGACAGCAAGAATGTATTAGCATTCCATTATTACGACCCCGAGAAAGTCGTAATGGGTAAGAAAATGAAAGACTGGTTGCGTTTCGCAATGGCTTGGTGGCACACGCTCGGTCAAGCTTCGGGTGACCAATTTGGTGGTCAAACACGTGCTTATGAGTGGGATAACGCTACCAATCCTGTTCAACGCGCTAAAGATAAGATGGATGCCGGTTTTGAGATTATGAATAAACTCGGCATTGAGTATTTCTGCTTCCATGATGTTGACCTCGTTGAAGAGGGTGCTACCATTGAAGAATATGAGGCTCGTATGAAAGCCATCACCGATTATGCAGCAGAGAAGATGAACGGCACGAACATCAAGTTGTTGTGGGGTACGGCTAACGTCTTCGGACACAAGCGTTATATGAACGGTGCTGCTACTAATCCTGATTTCGACGTTGTAGCCCGCGCTGCCGTTCAAATTAAGAACGCCATCGATGCTACCATTAAACTCGGAGGTTCGAACTACGTCTTCTGGGGTGGTCGTGAGGGTTATATGTCCTTGCTTAATACAGACCAAAAACGCGAGAAAGAGCACTTGGCACAGATGTTAACGCTGGCTCGTGACTACGCTCGTGCAAAAGGTTTCAAGGGAACCTTCCTTATCGAACCCAAACCGATGGAGCCGACGAAGCATCAGTACGATGTAGATACCGAGACGGTTATCGGTTTCCTCAAAGCACATAACTTAGACAAGGACTTCAAGGTTAATATTGAGGTTAACCACGCAACCCTTGCCGGTCATACATTTGAACACGAATTAGCCGTAGCCGTTGATAACGGCATGCTGGGTTCTATTGACGCTAACCGCGGTGATGCACAGAACGGTTGGGATACCGACCAATTCCCGATTGATAACTTCGAACTGACCCAAGCCATGATGCAGATCATCCGCAATGGTGGTTTAGGTAATGGTGGTAGTAACTTCGATGCTAAACTGCGTCGTAACTCCACCGACCCGGAGGATATCTTCATTGCTCATATCTCGGGTATGGACGCTATGGCTCGTGCTTTGCTTAATGCCGCAGAGATCCTCGAGAAGAGCGAACTGCCCGCTATGGTTAAGGCTCGTTATAGCAGCTTTGACGAGGGCAAAGGTAAAGAGTTCGAAGAGGGCAAGTTGACGCTGGAGCAAGTGGTTGAGTTCGCTAAGAAGAACGGCGAACCCAAGTCCATCAGCGGCAAACAAGAGAAATACGAAACCATCGTTGCTCTCTATAGCAAGTAAGTTCATCAATTCATCATTTCGTCAATTCGTCATTGTATCAATGAATAGGGCTTATTTATTCGGAATCGTATTAGTGGCTGTCATCGGCGGATTATTATTCGGTTATGATACAGCTGTGATTTCGGGTGCAGAAAAGGGGCTGCAGCAATTCTTTGCTGCGGCCTCTGATTTTAGTTATACTGATGCTTGGCATGGTTTCACAACTAGTTCTGCCCTCATCGGTTGTATTATCGGAGCGTTCCTGTCCGGTATTATGGCAGGACGATTAGGACGTAAAAAGAGTTTGTTTATCGCCGGTATCTGTTTCTTTATCTCCGCTTGGGGATCCTATAATCCCGAGACGTGGATATTAGCCCAAGAACCGACCAAGACTCTTTGCGTTGTGTTTAACCTCTACCGCGTACTTGGCGGTATAGGTGTAGGATTAGCGTCGGCTATATGTCCTATGTACATAGCCGAGATAGCTCCGGCTTCTCGTCGAGGAGCATTAGTTAGTTGGAACCAGTTTGCTATTATCTTCGGTCAGTTGGTGGTTTACTTTGTGAACTTCTTAATCATCCGTTCGCACATTGATGATCCGGCTGTTCAAGAGTGGACACAACAGGTAGGTTGGCGCGTTATGTTCGGTTCAGAATGTGTGCCGGCAGGATTATTCACTCTCCTTATTCTGCTTGTACCGGAGTCTCCGCGTTACCTTGTCTTAACAGGTCGCGACAAAGAAGCGTTAGCTGTACTTACACGTATTAACGGAGAAAACAAAGCGGCGAAGATAGTAGAAGATATACGCCAAACGGTTGTGGAGAAACGCGAACCCTTATTGGCATATGGCTGGTTAGTTATCTTTGTAGGTATCATGCTCAGCGTCTTCCAGCAAGCAGTGGGTATCAATGCCGTACTGTATTTTGCTCCGCGTATTTTTGAGTCGGTAGGATTGAATAATTCCATGATTTTTACTGTTCTCATGGGTGTTGTCAACATCTCGTTCACCTTACTGGCAATCTTCACCGTTGAGCGTATTGGTCGTAAGCCGTTGCTTATTTGGGGTTCGTTACTCATGGCGTTAGGAGCTTTGCTCTTTGCTATTACGAATATGGTTACCCTACCCGCTTGGATGAGCGTGATGAGTATTCTCCTTTATAGCGCTGCCTTTATGTTTAGTTGGGGACCTATCTGTTGGGTGTATATGTCCGAACTCTTCCCCAATACTATTCGCAGTCAGGCAACGGCTATTGCAGTGGCATTCCAGTGGATCTTTAACTTCATTGTTTCGTCCACTTTTGTGCCCTTGTATAACCTCAGTCACTCGATGGTATATATGGCTTATGGTATCATCTGTCTCCTCGCCGCGCTGTTTGTTTACAAACTCGTGCCCGAAACGAAGGGTAAGACCTTAGAGCAGATGACCGCTTTGTGGCGTTCCAAAAAATTGAATTAATCATGAAGAAAATAGCATTCTTAGCCGTTTCGGCATGGGTCTTTATTGCTTGCTCACATGAAGTTAATCTTCAAGTTCAGACAGATAAAGGTACCATCGAAGGTATTGAATTAGAGGGTGGCGTAAAAGCCTACCTCGGTATTCCTTTCGCTCAAGCTCCGATAGGAGACTTACGTTGGAAAGCGCCGCAACCCAAAGAGACTTGGGAAGGAGTGTTACCAACCAAGACGTTTGGTTTTGACCCGATACAACCCGTTATTTGGGACGATATCCTCCTTCGCGGAGAACGTATGGACGAAGACTGCCTTTACCTCAATGTGTGGACAACCGCTAAGACGGATAAGGATAACCTGCCCGTACTCATTTACTTTAATGGTGGCGGCTTAATGGTTGGCAGTGGCAGTGAAGCGCGTTACGAAGGTGACGCTATCGCCAAAGAAGGAGTTATCGGTGTGACGGCCAATTATCGCGAAGGAGTCTTTGGTTTCTTCGCCCATCCCGAACTCAGTGCTGAGACGGATTATAAGGGTTCTGGTAACTATGGTTTCCTGGATCAAGTGGCAGCTATTGAGTGGGTTAAACGTAATATCAAAGCTTTTGGTGGTGACCCCAATCGTATCACCATTGCGGGCGAGAGTGCCGGTTCGTTCTCTGTTTCGCTGTTGATGGTTTCACCGCTCAGCAAGGACTTACTGGCTGGTGCAATCCTCTCTTCGGGGGCAGAGGTCTATTCTTACCGATCTAAGACCCTTGCACAGGCGGAGCAAGACGGATTAGACCTCTTCGCTTCTAAGGATTTAACTTCTGTGGCTCAGGCACGCGCTTTAAGTGCAGATAGTTTGGCGGCATTACTGCCTCCAACGGGTATGGCAGTGTCGGTACTGGATGGTTATTTCATGACGGAGTATCCCGATAGTGTTTATGCTCAAGGACGCGAAGCCGCTATTCCATTACTGGCAGGTTGGAACTCACTGGAGTCTTATCCTCAGGCATGTACCTTGAAGGCGTGGAGACCTATCTTAGATGGCTGGTTCCACGGGTATGTTGATCAACTGTTGGAGGTCTATGGTATCCGCACCGATGCGGATGTGATGGCTACTCAGGGCTTTAACTTGGCTTCGGATCTGTTCACGGGTTTCCCCACGTGGAAGGCTTGTGACTATCACGCCAAAGCAGGTTTCCCCACGTATCGTTATAAGTTCAATCGTCCACGTCCGTTAGGTGATAAGACAGAACCCGGGGCTGTTCACTCGGCAGATATTGAATACGCTATGGGCAACCTTGAGGATAACCACGTTTTTTATTGGACGGATGTGGATTATGCTATTTCGCGCACGTTCCTCTCTTTTTATGCTAATTTTGCTAAAACCGGCAATCCTAATGGAGAAGGTCTGCCGCAATGGGATGTGATTAACGGTCAACTCGATTGTCCACCCGTTATGCAGATCGATTCCATTAGTGCTCAAATCAACTCGCAAGGCGAGGCTCCCTATCATTTATTAGAAAAAATTTACACAAATCATTGATTATGAAAAAAAATCTTTTATCTTGTATCCTGTTTCTCGTTCCGAGCTTATGTTTGCAAGCTCAAGTCACTGTCACCGTTGAACCCGCTTCTGATCAAACGATTTCAGCGGACATCTATGGTCATTTCTCCGAGCACCTCGGACGTTGTATTTACGACGGTATATGGGTTGGCCCCGATTCTGATATTCCCAATAAGGATGGTTATCGTTTAGATGTATTAGAGGCTTTACGCGAACTACATATTCCTGTATTGCGTTGGCCCGGAGGTTGCTTTGCCGATGATTATCATTGGCAAGACGGTATCGGTCCCCAAGAGAATCGTACGCTCATTAGCAATAATCACTGGGGTGGAACGATGGAAGATAATAGTTTTGGTACACATGAGTTCCTCGATTACTGCGAATTGCTCGGCACCAAGCCTTATGTAAGTGGTAATGTGGGCAGTGGCACTCCCGAAGAGTTAGCCAAATGGGTGGAGTACATGACCTCTAATAGCCAAAGCACGGTCGTTAACCAACGTCGCGCCAATGGTCGCGACGAAGCGTGGGATGTGCGTTATCTCGGTATCGGTAACGAGGCGTGGGGCTGCGGTGGTAATATGACCGCCGATTATTATAGCGACCTTTTCCGCCGTTATTCAACTTATACTCGCGATTATAATGGTCATCTTTATAGAGTGGCTTGCGGAGGTATCGTTGGTGATTTTGCATGGACGGAAACCGTGATGCGCAAAGTAGGAACGATGATGGATGGTTATTCGCTCCATTATTACACCATACCTAATAACTGGGACCACAAAGGTTCAGCAACGGAGTTTGATGAGAACGAGTATTATGTTACTTTGGCGAAGGCGCTCAATATAGAGGACTTTATTGCTCGCACCATTGAGATTATGGAGAAATACGATACCACTCGTCATATTGACCTTATCATTGACGAATGGGGTACGTGGTATGATGTAGAACCGGGCACTAATCCTGGTCACCTCTATCAGCAAGCCACGATGCGTGATGCGTTAGTGGCAGCCTTATCGTTTGATATATTCCATCGCTATAGTTACTGTATCACGATGGCCAATATTGCTCAAACGGTTAATGTGCTGCAATCGATGATTCTGACGGACGGACCGCGTATGGTTCTCACGCCGACCTATCATGTCTTCAACCTCTTTAAAGTGCATCAAAACGCAACGTGGTTACCCACTTCGATTGAGGATAATACCTATACCTCAGTGGCTGACGGACGCGTTCCCACGATTGCTGCTACCGCTTCCGCTAAGGAGGGAAAGACACATGTGGCACTCATCAATACCGACCTAAAGAAGAGCCAAATGGTGAACCTACAAGGAGTAAAGGGTAAGGTTGTATCCGCACAAGTGCTGACAGCAAAGAACGTGCACACCACGAACACGTTTGATAAACCGCATGAGGTGGAACCCAAAGCGTTTACTGATTATAAGGCTTCTAAACAATCAACGCTTTCCGTAAAAATGCCTCCGTGCAGTATTGTAACATTGGAGATTTTTTAGGGTATTTTGACAATAATTGCAAATAAATTTGCATAATTGAAAAAAAAGTAGTATTTTTGCAGCCCGAAATAGTTTGCCGGAGAAGGCACAAGATTAAGATTATGCAAAAGATAAGAAATATTGCTATTATTGCGCATGTCGATCACGGAAAAACAACCTTGGTCGATAAAATGCTGTACACCGCTAAGGTAGTTAAAGAAGCCAATGAGTTTTCGGCACAACCTGCCGGACAGTTAGTATTAGATAATAACGAACTTGAACGAGAAAGGGGTATCACTATTCTCGCAAAGAACGTTTCTATCGATTATAAGGGTTATAAAATTAACATCATCGACACTCCGGGGCACGCCGATTTCGGCGGCGAAGTGGAGCGCGTACTCAATATGGCAGATGGTGTTCTTCTGCTTGTTGATGCTTTTGAGGGACCTATGCCGCAGACGCGTTTTGTTCTTCAGAAAGCCATTGAGATGAACCTCAAACCCATCGTCGTTATCAACAAAGTAGATAAGCTGAACTGCCGTCCCGACGAGGTGCAAGAGGCTGTATTCGATTTGATGGTTAACCTCAATGCCACCGAAGACCAACTAGACTTCCAAACCATCTTTGGTTCGGCTAAGAACGGCTGGATGTCCACCGATTGGCATAAACCCACAACCGATCTTACCGCCCTCATGGACGCTATTATCGAGTATATTCCCGAACCGGAAGAGTTAGATGGTACACCGCAAATGCTCATCACCTCTCTCGACTATAACCCCTATGTAGGACGTATAGCCGTAGGACGCGTGCATCGCGGAACGCTCAAGGACGGTATGGCTGTTTCTCTTGCTAAGAAAGATGGTAGTCGTGTTAAGACTAAAATCAAAGAGCTCCACACCTTCGTAGGTATGGGACACCAAAAGACGGACGAGATTAAATCCGGCGATATATGCGCCCTCATCGGTATAGACGGCTTTGAGATTGGTGACACGATATGTGATATTGAGAACCCCGAACCCCTCAAACCCATTGCTATTGATGAGCCTACGATGTCAATGACCTTTACCATCAATGACTCGCCTTTCTTTGGACAAGACGGTAAGTTCGTGACATCTCGCCATATCTATGACCGCCTGCAACGCGAATTGGAGAAGAACCTCGCCCTTCGTGTAGAAGAGAGTGGTAAGGATAACTCCTGGCGCGTGTTCGGTCGGGGTGTGCTGCACCTGAGCGTGCTCATTGAGACGATGCGTCGCGAAGGCTACGAACTGCAAGTGGGACAACCGCAGGTTATTATCAAAGAGATAGATGGTAAACAATGCGAACCGATAGAGCAACTGACCGTTAATACACCTGAGGAATGTAGCGGTAAGATTATCGAATATGTGACTATTCGCAAGGGCGAGATGACTAAGATGGAGATGGTGAACGACCGTGTCCAACTGGAGTTCACAATGCCCTCACGCGGTATCATTGGTATGCGTACCTATGTGATGAACGTCAGTGCCGGTGAGGCTATTATGGCACACCGTTTCCTTGATTTTGAACCCTACAAGGGCGATATTGAGAAGCGCACGAACGGTTCCCTTATCGCTATGGAAACGGGTACGGCTTCTGCCTATGCCCTCGATAAACTGCAAGACCGTGGACGCTTCTTCATTAATCCTCAAGAGGAAGTTTATGCCGGTCAAGTAGTGGGAGAGAATGCCAAGGAAGGCGACATTGTTATCAATGTGATTAAAGCTAAGAACCTAACCAATATGCGTTCTAAATCAGCAGACGACAAAGCTATTCTCGCACCTGCCGTTAAGTTCTCGCTTGAGGAGGCTCTCGAATATATAAAGGAAGACGAATATGTAGAGGTTACGCCAACACATATGCGTATTCGTAAAATCATCCTTGACGAGTTAGAGCGTAAACGTGCTAATAGATAGCAGAAAATAAGTTATGAATAAAAAGGGTCTTAAGGAATTTGTGAAGACGAAGTTTGGCTTTGTGATTGCCAATTTGGTAGGAGCTGTAGTGGTGGCTCTTATAGCGTTGTGTATTCTTTTCGGTTGGCTCCGTCATTACACACAGCATGGGGAGGAAGTGGAAGTTCCCGCTATCACAGGAATGTTACAAGTAGAGGTTCAAGAACGATTGGCTGAACAAAACTTAGCCTTGGTTGTTGTCGATTCAACCTACTCTAATAATGTACCTCTCGGCTCCATTGTGGAGCAAACACCTCCGGCGGGTAGCCATGCTAAGAAAGACCGTTCTGTTTATGTTATAATCAATGCCTCTTGTCGGCGACAAGTGGAGATGCCGGACTTACACGACATATCGTACCGACAGGCACAATCGACTTTGCGTGCTCTCGGTTTACAAATAGGTCAGACCTACTACGAACCCTCCGAATATAAGGATATCGTTTTAGAAGTCCGCTTGGGCGACCAAGCCTTAGAACCCGGAGATAAAGTGGAGGAAGGAAGTGTCATCGCCATGGTTGTGGGACGAGGCAAGGGAACCGCTTATGTTGAAGTACCTTCATTGCAAGGTAAATCACTGGCAGAAGCCCGCTCTTTGCTCATTGATCGCTATCACCTTACCGTAGGATTGATTCAATATGATAATGATGAATTGGTGAAAGAGGAAATGATTGTCTATCAACAAAAACCCACTCCCGGAACCAAGGTCTTAGAGGGAACAGGTATTGATATCAAACTAAGTAATGACGTAGAAAAAGCGCTCATTTCGAGCGAGGACGAACCGGAAGACGAGGATTTCTTTTAATGGAAGATTTAGACGAAGAATTATGGGAACGGTGGCGTTGTGAGGTCGATAAAGGTCAAACACCCGTTCGTATAGATAAGTACCTGGCAGAACATATGGCAGGTACTTCTCGTAATCGTATCCAGAACGCTGCGGATGCCGGTAATGTGTGGGCGAACCATAAGCCCGTAAGCAGTAATTATAAGGTTAAACCTTTAGACCTCATTCAGGTGCTGCTAGATCACGAACCGCACGACTTCACTATCCAACCCGAGAATATACCCCTTACCATCGTCTATGAAGATGAGGATTTACTCGTTGTCAATAAACCTGCCGGATTGGTTGTCCACCCGGGTCACGGCAACTATGAACACACGTTGCTCAACGCCTTAGCGTACTATTTTCAATCCACCATAGATATCAACGACCCCAACATAGGACTTGTGCATCGTATTGATAAAGACACTAGCGGATTATTGCTCATTGCTAAAACGCCGGAGGCGAAAACGAACTTAGCTATGCAGTTCTTTGACCACACTACGGAGCGGACGTATAATGCTCTCGTTTGGGGAACGTTCCAAGAGGACGAAGGAACGATTGAAGGTGCTTTAGGACGAGATACTCGCGATAGAACCTGTTATCGCGTTTGGAACATCGAAGATAACCCCAATGCGAAAGAAGCCGTGACCCATTGGCGCGTTTTGGAACGATTTTTGTACGTAACATTAGTGGAATGTCGTTTGGAGACAGGACGCACCCACCAAATACGCGTCCATATGAAGCACATTGGTCACCCGCTTTTTAGTGATGATAAGTATGGAGGAACGGAGATACTAAAGGGTCTGCCGACGCAGAAATACAAACAATATATACAGAATTGTTTTAACCTCTGCCCGCGTCAAGTGTTGCACGCCAAGACCTTGGGTTTCACCCATCCTCGTACGGGTAAACGTATGTTCTTCGATAGCGAATGGCCTTCCGATATGACGAACCTCATAAACAAATGGAGAAACTATGAACCCTCAACCCTCTAAACGAAACACCATTCTTTGGGTGGATGACGAGATTGATCTCTTACGTCCTTATGTCCTTTTCTTACAAGAGAAGAACTACGAGGTACTCACCTCTAATAATGGTCAAGATGCGTTGGACATTTGTAAAGCGCACCCTGAATTAGACATTGTCTTCTTAGACGAGCAAATGCCCGGTTTGAGCGGATTGGAAGTGCTGCAAGAAATAAAGCAGATATATCCCCTCTTGCCCGTAGTCATGATTACTAAGTCGGAGGAGGAACGAATTATGGAGGAGGCTATCGGACAAAAGATTGCTGATTACCTCATCAAACCCGTCAATCCCAGTCAGATATTGCTGTGCCTTAAAAAGAACATCCACGAGAAACAAATCGTGGAGCAGCACACCAACACTTCTTATCGGGAAGAGTTTGGAGACATATCCTATATGATTGATACAGCCTCCACGTTGGATGAGTGGATTGCTATCTATAAATCCCTCACCCATTGGGACTTAGAACTGCAAAACGTGGACTCGTCTATGAGCGAGATGCTGGCTATGCAGCGTAGCCAAGCTAATGCTGCCTTTGCTAAATTTATACAAAAGAATTATGAAGGTTGGTTCAAATCAACTGACCGCCCTTTGCTCTCGACAGACATCTTCAAGAAAGTGCTATTCCCGATGCTGGATAATGGCGAAAAAATCTTCTTTGTAGTGATAGATAATTTCCGCTATGACCAATGGAAGGTGATTCAACCTCTCTTGTCGGAGTTCTTTAGCCTAACGGACGAAAATCTTTATTCTTCTATTCTACCAACGGCTACGCAGTATTCCCGAAATGCGATCTTCTCGGGTCTCATGCCTTTGCAGATTAGTCAGATGTATCCCGACTTATGGGTGGACGAGATAGAGGAAGAGGGTAAGAACCTCAACGAGAAAGACCTTATCCAAACGCAATTAGACCGTTTCCGCAAACGCTATAATTATACCTATTATAAGATTAATGAGAGCGATTTTTGCGAAAAAATAACCAAACAACTATCGTCCCTCACAACGCCCCTTAATGTGGCAGTACTGAACTTCATAGATATGCTATCTCACTCCCGTACAGAGTCTAAGATGATGCGTGAACTGGCTAACGACGAGGCGGCATACCGTAGCCTAACACTTAGTTGGTTCAAACATTCGCCAACTTATGCGTTCTTTAAGCGTATTGCCCAATTAGGGTATAAACTTATCCTTACCACCGACCATGGAACGGTGAGGGTGCAGAACTCGATTCTTATATTAGGGGATAAGAACACTAACACAAACCTTCGTTATAAAGTAGGCAAATCCCTCAATTGTCAATCGAAGAACGTGTTTACTCTTACAGACCCGAAAGCCGTCGGACTGCCTTGCCCTAATCTCAGTAGCAGTTATATGTTCTGTACGGGCAACGACTTCTTCGGCTATCCCAATAACTTCAATTATTACGCACAATATTATAAAGACACTTTCCAGCACGGAGGTATCTCTATGGAAGAGATGCTCATTCCTTTGGTAACGATGACGCCCAAAGGATAGTGTAGAGTGGAGAGTTTAGAGTTTAGAAATTATGAGAAATTTACCCAAAGTTACCAAGTATCTACTTATAGCCAATTTTGCGCTATGGTTTATAGATATGTTATTAGAAAAACGGTTCGGCATTCATTTAAGTAACGTCTTAGGTTTGTTTTATTTTCAACATGGTGCTTTCCATGTTTGGCAGCCGCTCACCTACATGTTCATGCACGCCAATATGAGCCATATCCTATGCAATATGTTTGCCCTCTGGATGTTCGGTTCCGTGATTGAGAACGAGTGGGGCAGTAAGAAATTTGCCATTTATTATCTCATATGTGGATTGGGAGCTGCGTTCACCCAAGAATTCATATGGTGGTTGACGGGAAGTTATGGTGTGACTATCGGTGCTTCGGGTGCCGTATTCGGTATCCTCTTCGCTTTTGGATGGCTCTTCCCTGATGCGCGTTTATTCTTATTCCTTCTTCCTATACCTATACGTGCGCGTATATTCGTTATTCTATATGCCGCCTTTGAGTTATTTGCCGGTTTAGCACCTACAACAGGGGATAACGTGGCGCATTTTGCGCACCTTGGAGGAATGTTGTTTGGATGGTTATTGATACTGATTTGGAAGCATGTTCATTGGCCACCCTTCCCTCATAAAAAACGCGAAGAAACGTTAGGAAAAGACTATTCTAACTATCATTATCATCGAAATATTAACTAAAATAGCAAATTTTTTAAAAAAAATGATATAAAAATTTGTAGGTTTGAATTTTTTTTCGTACTTTTGCACAAACATTCGAAAATAAACGACTTCGTTTATTGATAAATTAAACGTTTAATTAAAAAAATTTTTACTATGAACAAAGCTGATCTCGTTGCTGCCGTTGCAGCAAAAGTTGAATGCAAGAAAACCGCCGCTAAGGCTGTTGAAGCTGTTGTAGAAGCTATCGCTGCTTCTTTGAAAAAAGGTGAGAACGTACAACTCATCGGTTTCGGTACTTTCGCAGTTGTTAACAAAGCTGCTCGCAAAGGTATCAACCCTGCTACCAAGCAAGTTATTGACATTCCCGCAAAGAAAGTCGTTAAATTCAAAGCTGGTAAGGGTCTCCTCTAATCAGTTAGAATGTATAAAAACGAGTTGCTCCGTAGGGGGCAACTCGTTTTTTGCACGTTTTATAAGTTTTATGGTAAAAAGAAGTCGTTTGTTTATATAAATAGTAAGGAATATGCTGAATATTATTTTAATTGGTGCTCCCGGTAGTGGTAAGGGAACACAATCAGAGTTATTAGCAAAGAAATACAACCTCTTGCACTTCTCAACCGGAGATGCTCTCCGTGCAGAGATGCATTCGGGTAGTGCGTTAGGTAAGGAGATTGAAGCCATCATTACCAAAGGAAACCTCGTTCCGGATGCGAAGATGATTGCACTCATTGAGAACTTCTTTGATAACCTACCCGCAACGTGCAAGGGTGTTATCTTAGACGGTTTCCCCCGTACGGTGGATCAAGCCAAGGCTTTAGACGAGATGCTCGCCAAGCGCAAACTCAATGCCGTTCTCATTGAACTACTCGTTGAGGAGAAGGAATTGATTAACCGCATGCTCTTCCGTGGTCAGACTTCCGGTCGTGCCGATGATACGCCCGAAGTGATTGAACAACGCCTTCGTGTTTATCATGAGCAAACAGCACCTGTAAGCACCTATTATCTTAAGCACGGTCAATACTCTGCCGTTAACGGCATGGGTGAGATAGAGGATACGTTCCGCCAAATCGATCGTATTGTAGAGTATGGCTGCTAATTTTATAGACTACGTAAAGATCTATTGCCGCTCTGGTAAGGGCGGTGCTGGTTGCATGCACCTTCATCGTGCTAAGTACCTGCCTAAGGGTGGTCCCGATGGCGGTGACGGAGGACGAGGTGGACACATTATTCTGCAAGGCAATCGTAACCACTGGACTCTCTTGCACCTCAAGTACCAAAAGCATGTCATGGCTACAGACGGAGGTAAAGGAGGCGAATCACGTTCGTTTGGTAAGGACGGAGAAGATAAGATTATCGAAGTGCCCTTAGGCACAGTCGTTTATGATGGCGATACAGGTGAGTTCCTCTGCGAGGTCAAAGAGCATGGACAGAAGATTGTCCTACTCAAAGGCGGTCGCGGAGGTCTGGGAAACTGGCATTTCCGTACGGCTACTAATCAAACCCCGCGTTATGCTCAACCCGGCGAACCGGCTGTTGAACGCAATATCATTCTTCAACTCAAAGTGCTGGCGGATGTCGGTCTGGTTGGTTTCCCCAATGCCGGTAAATCTACCCTCCTTTCTGTTGTTAGCGCAGCTAAACCCGAGATTGCCGACTATCCTTTCACAACCCTCACTCCTCAATTAGGTATCGTGTCCTATCGTGATGGACATTCCTTCTGTATGGCAGATATACCTGGTATCATTGAAGGAGCAGCCGAAGGTAAAGGACTGGGCTTGCGTTTCCTTCGTCATATAGAGCGTAATGCCGTACTGCTCTTTATGGTACCGGCTATCACAGAGAAAATAGAAAAAGAATACACTATCCTACTCAAGGAACTGGAGAAATATAATCCTCAATTGCTCACCAAAGCGCGTATCTTAGCTATCTCTAAATGTGATGCTTTGACCGAGGCTGAAATGAAGAAACTGCAAACCTCCATCAAACGCCTAACCACCAAATTAGGAATAACAATCCTACCCATCTCTTCGGTGGCAGGACAGGGTATTAACGAACTCAAAGATGCCCTTTGGGTAGAACTCAATAAAGAGGTGAACCAAGTAATTGAGATCTCTCATGCTCCGATTGATGTCACCGTCATTGAGCACGAAGAGCAAATCAAGGAGGATACTCCCGAAACCATTTACCTCAATGAGGTTGATGAAGAGTGGGATTTGAATAAATATAAAGGTATTGGCTGGGACGAGTAAATATAACTCCTTCATCGAATGGCGTGAACAGCATGTGTCTGAGCGTCATTTGGTTTTGATACTCGCCTTTTTTGTAGGTCTGTTTTCCGCCGTAGCTGCTATGGCGTTAAAGTACCTCATTGTTTTTATTCAGCAATACATCACCTCTCCCCTTATTGCGCAACGCCCCTTCTGGTATTTTATTTGCCCTATGATAGGTATCGCCCTTGCGGCGGTGTTTGTGCATTATGTGGTCAAGGACGATATATCGCACGGAATAACGAAGATCTTGTACGCCATCTCACAGCGTAAGTCTATTATCAAGGTGCATAATACATGGTCCTCTATTGTAGGTTCGGGAATCACGATAGGTTTTGGTGGTTCGGTTGGAGCTGAAGCTCCTATTGTACTCACAGGGGCGGCTATAGGTAGTAACTTAGCCCGCTTCTTCCGTCTCGACCAAAAGACGATGATGCTCATGATTGGCTGTGGTGCTGCAGGGGCTATCGGCGGTATCTTCACTGCTCCGATAGCGGGTCTGGTTTTCACCTTAGAGGTACTGATGATGGATCTAACCATGACTTCGGTAGCGCCTCTGCTTATTTCGTCTGTAACAGCAACGGCGTTCACTTATATCATCAACGGCGGCGCAAGTACGATGTTTAACATTGTGGTTTTTGAACCCTTTGCACTGAATCGT
Source organism: Paludibacteraceae bacterium (assembly GCA_024400115.1). Taxonomy (GTDB): domain Bacteria; phylum Bacteroidota; class Bacteroidia; order Bacteroidales; family Paludibacteraceae; genus Colicola. The sequence continues at coordinate 104,640 of JAKSNF010000001.1, forward strand.
ATCCCGTGGTATCTAATTCTCGGTATCGTGTGCGGTTTTGCCTCTCTTTATTTTATTCGCGGGATGAACGGCTTAGAGCAGTGGTTCAAACACCATATACAGAACCTATGGCTGAAGATTGTGGTCGGCGGCTTAAGTTTAGGTCTGCTCATTTATTTCTTCCCGCCACTTTATGGTGAGGGATACGATGTCATTGTTAATCTCATTAACGGAGACTCGTTATCCGCTTTCACGAATAGTCCGTTGGCAAACATTGGTTCGTCGGCGTGGATGATTATCGTCTATTTTGTCTTGGTTATCCTTGTTAAGATTATAGCCTCCGTAGCGACCAATGGAGGAGGTGGTGTCGGAGGTATCTTTGCTCCCTCGCTCTTTATGGGTGCCCTTGTGGGATTCGTAGTGGCTCGGGTGATGAACGAGTTAGGTCTAACCGTTCCCGAATCGAACTTCGCGTTAGTAGGTATGGCTGGACTCATGTCGGGTGTTATGCACGCACCCTTGACGGGTATTTTCCTTATTGCCGAACTGACCGGAGGCTATCACCTCTTTATGCCGCTTATCATCGTTTCTATTGTGTCCTATCTGACCATTAAGATCTTTGAACCTCACTCCCTCTATGCCATGCGTTTGGCGCAGAAAGGTGAACTCATCACGCATAACAAAGACCGCTCGGTTCTCACGCTCCTTAAGATGGATAATGTGCTCGAAACGGATTTTGTTACAGTACAACCGCAGATGACATTAGGTGAATTAGTGAACGTCATCGCCCAAAGTCATCGTAATATCTTCCCTGTGGTGGACGCTAAAGGAAAATATAGAGGAGTACTGCTATTAGATGAGGTAAGAAATATCATGTTCCAACCCCGCTTGTATAAGCGTTTTACCGTAGAGCGACTCATGACCTCCGCTCCGGCAATACTGAATTATAATATGCCGATGGATAAGGTTATGGAGACGTTTGAGGACACGGGAGCGTGGAACTTACCCGTAGTAGATGATACAAAGAAATACCTCGGATTTGTCTCTAAATCCAAGATATTCAATTCCTACCGGCACGTACTCGTTCACTTCTCCGAAGAGTAGTCTAAGCCATTAATCTGTGCTTCGCAGAAGTCGAGTAATTGCTTCGCTTCTTGTGCTTTAGCCTTATATTCGGTTACAGACAAGGCTTGTGCTTGCTCCAACTCCAACACAATCGCCTCTACTTTCTTTATTGCTTCATCGTAATTCATACATCATACATTATACATTGTGCGCAGCACACTACTTCCCTTTTCCGTCAATCAGCACCCCTAAGGTGTAGAAAATAATTTTCATATCCAATCGTATCGACATATTCTCCATATACACGATATCAAAATGCAGTCGGTCAATCATCTTCGGTAACGTATCAGTATAACCCACTTTGACAGGTCCCCAACTCGTCAATCCCGGTCTAATCTTATACAGTAGGCAGTAATAGGGTGCCTCTTGCTGAATCTTCTCAATGAAATAAGCCCTCTCCGGACGGGGACCAACGAGGGACATATCGCCCTTCAGCACGTTCCATAATTGCGGCAGTTCGTCCAAGCGGTACTTACGCAATAGATGCCCCAAGGCGGTGATACGCGGATCGTTGTCCTCGGATAATTGGGGTGTTCCGTTCTCGGCGTGATTAACCATCGTGCGGAACTTCAAGATAGAGAACGGCTTGCCGTGTAACCCGATACGCTCTTGACAATAGAAGACCGGACCGGACGAAGAGCACTTAACAAGTATCGCAATGAGGATGTAAAGCGGAGAGAGTAGAATCATTCCGATGGTGGACACAAGAATATCCAATCCCCGTTTAATACAAATCTGCGAGTCGCTCATCTTTTGGGCGGTGATACAGACATAGGGCGAACCTTGTATGGTTAAGATACGTGCCGAACCCGTCAACATATCGTATAACGTGGGCACTACCAGAATCTCCGCTCCCGTCGGATAAACGGCTTGAATGAGTTCGTAGAGCAAGTGCGAGGAGGTGCGGTTGGGCAAATCAATAATCACATTATCCACTTTTTGCTCCTTATTCTCCTTCAGGAAAGCGTCTAAATCGTCCTTGCTATGAAGGGTGAAGAAACGCTCCGGCTTGGCGAAATGACGGCGACAGGCGTGAATAATACTGCGCGGAAGCAGGCATAAACCGAACTGCAAGCAGAACAGCACCAGTAGCGAGATAAGGTAGTTCTGGTAGTGAGTGGGCTCGATAGGATCGTTGATAATCGAAATAAAGAACGTTCCTAAAGCAATGATAACGGAACAAACCAAAGAGGTCCAAATAAGTTGGGCTCCCCGTCGTTTGCTGGGACGCAAGTAATATCCCGAGAGATAAAACAAAACCAAACACCCAAGGGGATATAAGATCAGAGGCTCCACGAAATTAAAGGCAGGAATCAGCACCGTTTCTGCACTAAAGATACGCCCTTCATAAACGAGCCACCGAAAAATCAAGAAGCACAACCACACTGCTTCGGCAGAGAGTAAGTCTGCCAAAACATCCACAATCTGTTGTTTTCTTCGTTTATTCATCAATTTGTCCTTGTTCCTTTATCCTCTAATAATGGTAAAGGTGTTATCTGTGTTCACTTTGATAATTGAACTCGGTTTCTTCTCTTCCGTATCATTGCGGCGATAGTGGCAAATATAATCCACGGCATCCCGAATAGCAGGGGAAATCTGCTTGTAGTTCTTGGCTGTAGCTTCTCCGCTTATGTTCGCTGAGGTAGATACAATCGGTTTATGAAGTTGCTCGCATAATGACTTGGAGAATATCTCCTCTGTGATACGAATACCAACACTCCCGTCCTCGGCAATTAGGTTCTTAGCCAAGTTCTTGGCGTTGGGGTAGATGATGGTCATCGGGCGTTGTCCCTCACTCACCTCTAATAACTGCTGTGCAGCAGAGGGGATGTCTTGAACATAACCTTGCAGTTTACCCGCTCCGTCCAGCAGAACGAGCATCGACTTAGCGTCGCTGCGGCGCTTAATCTCGTATATACGGCGAACGGCATCTTCGTTGGTGGCATCACAACCAATGCCCCACACTGTGTCTGTAGGATAGAGGATCACTCCACCCTCGCGCATCACGCGCACTGCCTCTCGCAAATCTTCTTTATCAAATGGTATCATAAGCGGCTGCAAAGGTACGAAAAATATTTGGAATACACAAATTTAGGGACGATTTATAGACAAAAAAAAGAAGGGCTGTCATCCCGACAGCCACAATCTTTACTTAACCTTAAATCTAATACCATGAAAAACACGGTGCAAAAGTACTGCTTTTTTTCAATATGACCAAATTTTTTATGTTAAAAAGCATATTTTTTTAACTTTTGGCAAACGCACTTGTCAAAATAATGTCTTTTATACAAAAAAATACTTATTTTTTTTGTCATTTGAAAAAAAAGTTGTAACTTTGTACTCGCTAAAGAAGTGCTCAAAATAATTAACCATTATACTTATGAAAGAGATCGATTTAACTAAGTACGGCATCACCGGAGCTAAGGTGATTGCTCACAATCCTTCTTACGAGGAGTTATTCGCCGCTGAGACCCAAGAAGGTCTGACCGGCTATGATAAAGGTCAACTCACTGAGTTAGACGCAGTCAATGTTATGACGGGTGTTTTCACCGGCCGTTCGCCTAAGGATAAATACATCGTGGATGACAAACAGAGTCACGACAATGTATGGTGGACTTCGGACGCTTACAAGAACGACAACCACCCCATGACCGAAGAGGTTTGGGCTAAGGTGAAAAACATTGCCCTCAACGAACTGAGCGGTAAGGAACTGTATGTTTGCGATGCTTTCTGCGGTGCTAACAAAGAGACTCGTCTCGCCGTTCGCTTCATCGTGGAAGTGGCTTGGCAAGCACATTTCGTGAAGAACATGTTCATCCAACCCTCTGCTGAGGAGTTAGAGAACTTCGAACCTAACTTCGTTATCTACAATGCCTCCAAGGCAAAAGTGGAGAACTACCAAGAGTTAGGTCTGAACTCCGACACGTGCGTAGCTTTCAATACCACCTCTCGCGAACAAGTCATCATCAACACTTGGTACGGTGGTGAGATGAAGAAAGGTATGTTCTCTATGATGAACTACTACCTGCCCTTGCAAGGAATAGCTTCCATGCACTGCTCGGCTAATACCGACATGGAGGGTAAGAATACCGCTATCTTCTTCGGTTTGAGCGGTACGGGTAAGACCACCCTCTCTACCGATCCTAAACGTCTGCTTATCGGTGACGACGAGCACGGATGGGACGATAATGGCGTCTTCAATTTCGAAGGCGGCTGCTATGCTAAGGTTATCAACCTTGACAAGGAGTCTGAGCCTGATATCTACAACGCTATCCGTCGTAACGCTCTGCTTGAGAACGTAACCGTTGCCGAGGATGGTAAGATTGATTTTGCCGATAAGTCCGTTACCGAGAACACGCGCGTTAGCTATCCTATCAACCATATCGAGAAGATCGTTCGCCCCGTAAGTGCCGGTCCTGATGCACAAAACGTTATCTTCCTCAGTGCTGATGCTTTTGGCGTTCTGCCTCCCGTTAGTATCCTCACTCCCGAACAAACGAAGTACTACTTCCTGAGCGGTTTCACCGCTAAGTTGGCAGGTACCGAGCGTGGTATCACCGAGCCTACTCCCACTTTCTCTGCTTGCTTCGGTCAAGCTTTCTTGGAGTTGCATCCTACCAAGTACGCTGAGGAACTGGTGAAGAAGATGGAGAAGAGCGGTGCTAAGGCTTATCTCGTTAACACCGGTTGGAACGGAACGGGCAAGCGTATCTCTATCCGTGACACGCGTGGAATCATCGACGCTATTTTGGACGGCTCGATTAAGAGTGCTCCCACCAAGAAGATTCCGTTCTTTGACTTTGAGGTTCCGACCGCACTGCCGGGTGTCGATCCGAAGATCCTTGATCCTCGTGACACCTATGCTGATGCTTCTGTTTGGGAGGAGAAAGCGAAAGACCTCGCTTCTCGTTTCATTAAGAACTTCGGCAAATATACTACTAACGAAGCCGGTAAGGCTCTCGTTGCTGCCGGACCTCAACTCTAAGCAGGATCGAAGGCGGAGAAAGAAGAGCGTTCTTCGGACAGTATATGCTAAAAAAAGAAGGGCTGCAACTCAATGCAGTCCTTCTTTTTTAACTTTTCCGTAATATTTATTATTCGCTTTTTTGTATATTACTATATATCTTGAGTAGAAGTTTCTCTTGTAGCAATTCCGTAAATTCGTTAAGTTTTTCGGTGAATGTATTATTAACTTTGGAGAGCGACTCATAGAATGGTTGCTCTGTTACGGAGAGGAATAATTTGAGTTCTTCTTCGTTCATTACATCAAGGAGCGCGTTGCGAGTAACAACGGGCACGTTCTTCTCAAAGTAAGCAATCACCATTTGTCCGACCGCATTGGTTTGTGCATTCTCGTTTTTAAAACTCTGTTCCAAAATGGAGGATATAGCGGATACCGCTAAATCCATATTGCTAAATTCCCAATATTTCTCAAAAGCGGCTTTATAACCCTTGCTGCAACGAACGGCTTTAACGTCAGATGGTAATTGGCCGGCTTGTAGGCTGGTCATTGTACTTACCAAGAATGTATTTAACTTACCTTGGAACAACTGCGTAAATTGAACGTTTTTCTTTGTCAAAGCAGCTATTTCCGGTTGACTATAAAAAGTCATGTATTGTTCAAACATCTCGTCGGTAAAACATTCCCGATAATAGTTGGCCATAACATCAACCGTAGCGTCTATAATATCCTCTAAGGATATGGTCTCTTCGCTAACACCGGCATTTCGTAAGGCAGATACCATATCATCGAGATTATAAGCAGACATTCCCTCAGATACAATTTTTTTCAGTCCATCGGTATAAATATCTGCTTTAACCGATAAAGACATAGAACTCAAGAAGAGCACGAATAATAAAGCAATCTTTTTCATATTAATAAATTGTGATAATGGGTTCTTATATTCTATTCTTTGTTTCAATCAGTAGAACCCGTAACTAATTCAAACAAAAACAATATTTATCGTGAAGATGTTCTTTTCTAAAAATTAGTTGCAAAGTTACAACATTATTTTGATATGTGCAAATTTATTTGTTGATTTTATGCTATTTCTCTTGTGTTTTTACTGTCTTTTATCTTCTGGGGTCCCCGCAGTAACTTGTTGCTGTGGGGAGAGCGGAGGCACAAGTCGCCTGTTGATTTAGCGGAGCGGTATCAACCATTTGCGATCTTGTTGCCGAACGCGAAGCCGACACTCTCTCGAGGGCCATCCTCCCCTGACCGTCCGGTAACCCTTCGACGCGGGTATAATCAAGATTCTGTTTTGTACGTAGCACAAGTTGCAAGAGAGAGCCGAATATACAACTCTTTTCCGCACTATCACACTTTAGGTGTTGGGTACTTCTTGGGTTGTTCTTGGGTTATTCTTGGGTTCGCCCAAACCCTTACTCGGACTTCGTGGGTAGGATGCGAGGAGGGTCATCCTCCGGTGAGCTTTCGTTACTGAACCGCTGAAGACCTACTAAAGGACCAGTGAAATCTATATATTTAGTATGAATTTGTAGATTATATTCTACGTTTTTAGTATAAATTTGTAGAATTCGTACGTTTTTATTTGCATATATCAAAAAAAAGTCGTACCTTTGCACGCTTTTTCGGTCGAGGTGTCTTTAGACACGCCGAAATACTCTATCGCCAGTAGGGGTCGGTTACCGAGAAAGGAGATAACTTTTATTATTAACCCGAGCACGCAATTCGTGTAATTGTAGCTCATAAATCAAAGCATTATGGCAACAAAAATTCGTCTGGCTCGTCATGGCCACAAAGACTATGCTTACTACCACGTTGTAGTAGCAGACAGCCGTTCACCTCGTGACGGTAAAATCATCGAACGTATCGGTTCTTACAACCCCAACACCAATCCCGCTAAGGTTGACCTCAACTTTGAGCGCGCTTTGTATTGGGTAGGCGTAGGTGCTCAAATGACAGACACGGCTCGTTTCATCCTTTCGGGTGAGGGCGTACTGCTGATGAAGCACCTCAACGGCGGCGTTAAGAAGGGCGCTTTCTCTGAGGAAGAGGCTCAAAAACGTTTCGCTGCTTGGAAGGCTGAAAAGGATGCTAAAAACGGCAAGATCACCAAAGGTGAGGCAGACAAGAAAGCTGCAGAGGCTAAGAAAGCTCTCGCAGCAGAAGTAGAAGCCAACAAGGCAAAAGCAGAGGCTGTAGCTGCAAAGCGCAAAGCCGAGGCTGATGCTCTGGCTGCTAAAGCACAAGAGGCCGCTCAAGAAGCAGCCGCTGCTGAAGCAGAAGCTAAGGGCGAAGAAGTAGCCGAAGAGGCTGCTACTGAGGCATAAGTCTTAGTTTGCTTTACCATTAGATGGCAATAAGCCCAAAACGACCGTTTTGGGCTTATTTTAAAAGAAACCAAATTTATTCATTCTTATGAAGGAAACAGTAACTATAATTTCGAGGATTTGTAACTCATTGAAAGCACACAAGTGGATTCTTATTGGAGCAGGACCGGTTGTATTGGTTGGTGTATACGCACTCCTGCTTTTAGTTCCTAACAAATACACCTGTCGCGTAGGTGTGCTCATGGAAAGTCAACGAACCGTTGAACGAGAGAGGTCTATTACCCTAAATAGTCCGGAGAACTACGATTTAGGTTTTTATCGTACCGATAATATCATTACCAGACAGGCTTATAACGAACTCATCACCTCTCCCGATGTACTGTTCGCTATCTGCGATAAAGAGGTTAGCACCCTTGACGGTTCCTACAAAGGGACATTAGCAGATTATATCTATCCCAAAAAAGAAGTCAAGAACCTCGAAGAACCTAAAGTAGAAGTGATAAATAGTCCTTATCAATATCGATTGGTAAAGAAATTGCGTCAATGTATTGAGGTATCCGTGGATCAAAACTCCGATGTTGTTTCGATTAACGTAACGACAAAAGACCCGTTAGTCAGTGCTCAGATGGCAACTTATATCGAAGCAGAAATGAAGCGCACGCTGCTCAAGTATGAGCAAGATAAGATGCAAGCTGTGCTGAATCAACTCGTTGAGTTGACTAATCAAGCCGAAAAAGACTGGCAAGCCGCCAAACAGAACGGGAATGCCCAAGCCGATTTGCGCAAACAAGTGTATGAGTCTTTCGCACGTCAACAGGTCATCTATGCTGCTCAAATGGCAGCTATTCCCTCCTCGACATACACCATCACTAAGCCCATGATAGATTACAGCAAGAGTGCTCCGCATAGAACCGTCATTGCGGTATTGATGACTTTGTTAGTAGAGATGGGTTTAGGTGTTTGGTATTGCCGACGTGAAATTATCGAACTTCTATAGAAACCTCGCCCGCGACTCGTTTTGGGCGGTTGTGGGTAACGGACTGGGCAATGGTCTCTTATTGTTGGCGGGTATCTTAATAGCTCGCCTCTTAGGTGCGGACCTATACGGAGAATACGGCGTGGTTAAAAGTACGATGATGTACTCTGCCACGTTTGCCACTTTCGGATTAGGTATCACCGCTACTAAGTATATTTCTCAGTACATACAACAGCATTGTGCACGCGCGTTGCGTATCATACACGATACGCTGTTTATCACGTTTATCTTTAGCACTTTCGTCGCTATTTGTCTGCTGATAGGTGCTGGTTGGATAGCCGAATGGAAAGAGGCGCAGAACCTGACCTTAGCCTTCCGCATGCTGAGTGTGATCATTATCGTTAAGGCACTCGTTACGGCGCAACAGGGTATATTAGCCGGATTAGGAGACTTTAAAAACGTAGGTATCAATAATATATTCTCGGGGTTAAGCATGTTAGTCTTTGCTACAGGACTAACCTACCTATGGGGGTTAAGAGGTGCTTTAGCCGCTTTGTTACTTTCCCAAGTAGTGTGCTTGGTGCTCAATTTTGTTGTTATTCGTAAGCACAAAAAAGAGTTGGTCACCGAAGAGCAAGATGTGCATAATTATATCCCCGAACTGCTCCGTTTCTCGCTACCCGTTGCCATGCAAGAAGGGTTATACGCCATCTGCAACTGGCTTGCTATTATGGCTCTGAAACAATATGCGTCCGAAGGGGATGTGGGAATCTTCACCGCAGCCTTGCAGTGGAACTTATTGGTACAAATGATTCCGAACTTATTAGCGAATGTCGTGTTGGCACATTTATCCGGAACAACACAAGACAAACAAGCTCATAAGAGCACGCTACGCACAATGATGGTAGTGAATATCGCTTGTGCTATTGTCCCGTTTGCCGTTATCTTCCCACTATGCGGATTCATCTCCACCTTCTACGGAGCAGGATTCGAGTCAATGGCGGTAGTGCTTAAGATACTTCTGCTGGATGCCGTGTTCTTTAGCATAACAACGGTACTCAAGTCGGAGTTCTTGGCTACGGGGCATAACTGGTGGTTGTTGATTATTCGCGCCCTCAAAGACCTCAGTTTGGTGATTTTGGTCTATGTGCTACTCCTTCACTCTCCGCAAGACTGGTCGGGAGCTATATGCTTTGCGGTAGCATATGTGGGTGCCAGTTTTATTTATTTATTGGCTGCGATCTGTGGATACGGATATTTTAAGATAATAGAGCACAAGAAAAAGGTTGTTCATGGCTGAAAGTTTTCTCATATATAACGCTATTCTGATATCGGCATTGGTATGCAGTATCGGTATTAAGGCTTGCCGCGGATGGGGCGAGTGGGCAATGCGTGTGTTGCTCTTTGCGGTTCTGACTATTCCCGCAGCATTGCGTTATAATATAGGCACCGATTACAGTGCTTATGTGAGTATTTATGCTTCCTCGGCTCAGTTATTCAGTCGCGTGGAGATAGGTTTTGCCGGACTGAACTATTTACTTTACCACGCAGGCATTAGTGTAGAGTGGATGTTTGTGATTATGGCGGTCTTAATCTATGCTCCGATAGCCTTTGGCGTGCGTAAGAAATATATTGTTCCTACCATTGTTTTCTATATGCTGACGGCTTATTTGCCGTCCTTCTCAATGATACGTCAGTCGTTGGTTATATCGTGGATATTAGTAGCCGTTCTGCGCTATTTGGACGACAACCATATAGGGCAATTATATATCACTATTGCGGCAGCAGCGTTTATCCACTTATCTGCCGTCATTGTGCTACCGTTCGTTCTCTTTAGACGTATTCATATATCGGCTTGGTGGGTGCTGTTGCTCTTACCTGTTGCCTTTGTCTTTATCAAGAACGGATTGATTGACCTTATCTTTGAATCCGATTTATTCCTCGATTCCAAATATGGTATTTACGCCGTTAACAAGTTTAACAGGCAGACAGTTATAGGTAGTGGATTGGGTATAGTGTTAAAGATGTTGACGCCACTACTATATATCATCTTGGCGCGTCATTTAGACAAGCGTTACGATGTGGTGCTGTATTTATCGGCAGGATTCTTAGTAGCCGTTATGTTATCAACGCAAGTGCATATCTTCAACCGCTTGGCAGACCTCCTGAGTTTAGCTCCGATTATAGCCTTCTCGGTAATGTATGACAAACTGCGCAAACCGCTTTGGCTCATTGTTATCACCCTACTGATGACCATCAACTTCCAACAGACAATACGTGCTAATCAGTCATTCCAAGGCTCCGGGTTAGGCATAACACCATATGTAACTATTTTCGATAAATAACAGAATATGGATATAGATATCGTCATATTATGGGTGGACGGCAATGATGTCCAATGGCAACAGCGTTTTAACGAGTTTGCTCCAAAAGAGAAGCAGATTGATATTGATTGCAGCGAAGAACGCTTCCGCGATTGGGGTTGCTTGCGCTATTGGTTCCGAGGTATAGAACAGTTTGCTCCGTGGGTGAGAAAAGTGCATTTGGTAACCGCAGACCAGGTACCCGATTGGATTAATAGGGACTGCAATAAGTTACACTTAGTAAAACATGAGGACTTTATGCCAGAAGCCTATCTACCTTCTTTTAACGCTTGCGCGATAGAGGATAATATTCACCGAATAGAAGGGCTTGCGGAGCATTTTGTCTTTTTCAATGACGACTGTTTCTTGACCGCCCCCGTTACTCCCGAACGCTTTTTCCGAAAGGGTTTACCCACAGACATGGCAGTAGTGAACACGCTTCAGTCTGAAGGACAAATGGGGCATATCACCCTAAACGATTTAGATGTTATCAACCGTCATTTCAATAAGCGAGAAGTAGTTAAACGGCTATCTCAGTGGTTTAATCTCCGTTACGGAGCTTTTGTTCTGCGCACCTTAGCCCTATTGCCTTGGCCGCGGTTCTCGGGATTCTATGACCACCATTTGCCGCAGGCTTTTTGTAAGCAGACTTTAAACGAAGTGTGGGAAGCCGAGCCGGAGTTGATGCACGAGACATGTTGCCATCGTTTTCGTCATATAACAGATGTTAATCAGTGGCTTTTCCGTTATTGGCAATTATGCAAAGGGACGTTTGCTCCGCTTAATGTGATGCGTGATAGTCAGGTTTATTACCTTACGGATACTAATTTCGATGAAGCAATAGAGGCTATAAAAAAGCAAAAGCATAATCTTATTGTGCTGAACGATGGTCCGCTAAGTTTGTTTGCAGAAAAGAAGGAACAGATGCAAGCGGCTTTTGACGCCATCTTACCCACTAAATCAATGTTTGAAAGATAAACATGAACCTCATTTTTGATAATATCATTTTCTCGTTACAACCCTTTGGTGGTATATCGGTTGTTTGGAGTGAACTACTGCAAAGAGCTGTGGTAGATAAGGATTTATCGGTTAAGATGCTCGATTATGCAGCCGCCAATAACTGTCGAAAACAAATAACACCTTCCGCAGAGCAGTGCCTTCAGCTGCCCTCGCGTCTGTTGGAGCGGTATCGGAATCCTGAATATAAAGCAACCGAAGAGGCTGTTTTTCACAGCAGTTATTTTCGTATCATAAATCAGCCTTGTGTGAAAAACGTAACAACGGTTCATGACTTGACCTATCATTACTATCGCTTCGGATTGGCTAAACGAGTACATTTATGGCAAGAAGCTTGGGCGTTGAAACATTCAGCACACATCATCTGCGTATCGCAGAACACGAAAGAAGACTTATTAAAACATTATCCGAGCCTTAATGAAGCCAATGTACATGTAGTGTATAATGGGGTGAACGAGGCGTATAAGTGTCTTTCCTGTGCTAATATAACTCCTTTTGAAACACGCGGCTATTTACTCTATGTGGGTAATCGTAGTGCAAGCTATAAGAACTTTGGGGTTGCGGTAGAGGCAGCAAGTAAAGTGCAACTGCCGTTGGTTATTGTAGGAGGTGCTCTTAGTATAGAAGAAACAGACTTCTTGAACAAGCGGTTAGGTAATCGTTATTGGGTCAAATCACAACCGACGCAAGACGAATTAGTGTTTATCTATAATCATGCTTATTGCCTTCTTTATCCATCCGCATATGAAGGTTTTGGGTTACCCGTTGTTGAAGCCCAGCGAACAGGGTGCTTGGTTATAGGACAAGCTATCAGTAGTGTTCCGGAAGTGATTGGTGATGGAGGGATATGTGTTACTCCTGAACAAGATCTACAAAAATTAAGTGATTCGATAGCTAATGAGATTCGTAGTTTGCTGAGCGGAAGAACCAACGCAAACGACTTGATAGAAAAAGGGAAAATCAACAGCGAACGGTTCTCTTGGGATAAGACATACTGCCAAACGAAACAAGTTTATCAACTAATATACAATCAATAAATGAAAATCAGTATTATCACCGTTACTTACAACTCGGCACGCACGTTATCACGAGCAATGAGGTCGGTTTGTAACCAGACATATAAAGACATCGAATATATCCTTGTAGATGGCGAGTCCGCAGACTCAACCGTTCACATCATCAAGGATTTTGCTACTAATTATCCGTTTGTTCGCTATGTATCTGAACGAGATAGCGGCATCTACGATGCCATCAATAAAGGCATTAAGATGGCGACAGGAGACATTATCGGCATTCTCAATTCAGATGACGAGTTCTATGATTCCACTATTCTTGCACAAGTTGCCTCTTTGATGGAGAAAGAGAATGCGGATATATTATATGGAGACCTTTTGTATTGTCGTTATGACGCGTTAGAACACAACCCACCTCGCACTATTCGCCATTGGAAAGGCAAACCATTTGAGAGTAAAGATTTGAGGCGAGGTTGGATGCCGGCACACCCAACATTATATTGCCGACGTGAGGTTTTTGAGAAAGTAGGTCTCTACCGAACCGATTTTCGCATCTCAGCTGACTATGAGTTTGTGCTTCGTGCTTTCTCGGAACCGAATTTTAAGAAGGTTTATCTCAATCACATTATTGTTCGGATGGAGATAGGCGGCATCAGTAACCGCAATCTTCGCAGTCTCTTACTCAAGTCTAAAGAAGACCGAGCCGTGATCAAACTTCATGGAATGAATCCCATAATAACACTTACGTTCAAGATCCTACGAAAAGTGAAACAGTTCCGCCCGCTTAAGAAAGACAAGGCTGTTGAAGCGTAAGACGATTAAACAGCCTACGCTCTTTGTCCCATATCCAACCCCATTTATTGAAGTAGCGACACATATTAACAACGTGTATCTTTAGTAAATGGGGATTTTTATATGACCCTTGCGCATGATTGTGAATAATGGTCACTTGTGGCCAATAAAGGGTTATATAATCGCGATGAATGGTGCGCGTAAGGTCTATATCTTCCGGATACATAAAATACCGCTCATCAAATAAACGCGCTTTGAGTACCGCCTCTGTACGTAAGAACATAAAACAGCCGCTCAAATAGGGCACGTTCATAGGCTTATCATAACCACTGCGGCGAAGTTCGTATCGTTCATTGCGATGACGCATAAGCCAGTCGGGAAGGAAGCGCCTACCAAAGACATCAAGAGGCGTAGGAAGCAGTTTGCATAAGTACTGTGTGTCTCCGTTAGGATAGGTGATGTGCGGCATGAGTTGTCCCACTTCGGGATGGTCTAACATAAAAGCAAAGATGGTCTCTATGTCCTCATGCTTCACCACGATATCGGAGTTCATGACCAAATGAAAGGGAGTCTTATACCACACCGACTCGCGAATAGCGATATTATGTGCCACACCATAACCAAGGTTCCTACCTTTGTTCCATAAATACCGAATCTTGGTGCTTGGTTTATCGTAGTTTGTCTTTTCGGGGGAGTTATCTACCAAATAGACCTTGCGCACACATCGTGCTTGTATCAATTCGGCAACGAGGCTGTTCACCTCGTCCCAATTGGGGTGATATAAGACGATGGAGATGTTTAGCATAGGCGGAGAGGGAGAGGCAGAAAGGCAATGGGTTATAGGGAAATCAATCGGTAGGTTAAATACAAAGCGTAGAGGGTAAGTAGTACGGCACCGTGCCAGCGTTCAATACGGTGTTTCTTACCGGCAACCATTGCCCAAATAAGAATCGAACCGAGTACTACCATCGCAGCATCTATCCATAAGCCGTTGTAGGCGGGTAAATAATGAATGACGGCACTCGAACCTAAGATAAAGAAAATATTGAAGATATTACTACCTACTACATTACCTAAGGCAATATCCACGTTCTTCTTGGCTGCAGCTATACAGGAAGTGGCTAACTCTGGTAGCGAAGTGCCCAACGCCACAACAGTTAAACCGATAATAGCTTCACTCACTCCTGCATTGACGGCTATTCGGGTAGCAGAACGAACAATGAACTCACCTCCGATAACCAGTCCCACTAAACCACCGATAATAAGTCCTATTGCCCGTCTCACGGATATCAATCCTTCTGCAGTTTGCTGAGATTTTTCAGCAGGGATGGCTTTCGTTCTACCGGCGGTCTTTATATTATGCCACATAAAAATAGCGAAGCAGATAAGTAGTACCACACCGCCAATTCCAGTAATAAAACCGCCAATAGTAGAGAACGAACCAAACGAGCCCCAGTTGATACGCATCGGGCGGGTATAAGTTGCAAAAAAGACAACAAGTAATCCTGCCAACACGTTCCACGGCATATCAAAATGACGGCAACTTGCTTGACTCGTGATAGGATAGATAAGGGCGGCGCAACCCAGGATAACAAAGATGTTGATGGTGTTACTGCCTAAGACATTGGTGATAGCGAGGTCGGTACTACCGGCGCTGACGGAAATCATGTTAACCACAAACTCTGGCAAGGAGGTTCCGAATGCGACAATCGTTAAACCAATCACGAGGTCGCTCACGTTATACCGCTTAGCCACTGCACTAGCGCCATCTACAAGCCAATCAGCACCCTTAACCAAGAGCACAAAACCGACTAACAAAAGCGCTATCAGCGACCACGTGTGTCCTAATGCTAATTCAAGCCAAGCGTCCATCATTTAGTGAAGCGGTTCTATTTCTTATTAAACATTGAAGAGGAAATGCATAATATCCCCATCTTGCACGAGATAGTCTTTGCCCTCTACACCGAGTTTACCGGCGGCGCGACAAGCGGACTCGCCACCCAAAGTGATATAATCTTCGTATTTGATAACTTCAGCACGGATAAATCCTTTCTCAAAATCTGTGTGAATAACGCCAGCACACTGAGGCGCCTTACTACCTGCGCGGAAAGTCCAAGCGCGTACTTCATCACTGCCTGCGGTGAGGAACGTGCGGAGGTTAAGCAAGGCGTAAGCCGATTTGATAAGACGGTTCACGCCCGACTCTTGGAGTCCTATCTCTTCAAGGAACATCTGACGCTCCTCATAGGTTTCTAATTCAGCAATCTCAGACTCAATCTTTGCAGCGAGCACGAGTACTTGTGCATTCTCGTCCTTGACGGCATTCTTCACTTGCTCCACATAAGCGTTTCCTTTGACTGCCGAACCTTCATCTACGTTACAAACGTACATCACCGGTTTGTTGGTCAATAGATACATCTCCTTGGCAACGGTTTGTTCCTCTTTGGACTCTAATTCAACTGTGCGAGCGGCTTTTCCCTGACTGAGAGCCGCTTGGTATTTTTGGAGCACCTCTAAGGCTACTTTCGCTTGTTTGTCACCGCCGACGCGGGCTTGTTTCTCAATCTTTTGGATACGACTCTCTACCGTCTCAAGGTCTTTAAGTTGGAGTTCGGCATCTATCACCTCTTTATCACGAACAGGATCAACCGAACCGTCAACGTGAACAACGTTCTCATCGTCAAAGCAACGTAGAACGTGTATGATTGCATCTGTTTCACGTATGTTGGCAAGGAATTGGTTTCCCAAGCCCTCGCCCTTACTAGCACCTTTTACGAGACCGGCAATATCGACGATCTCAACGGTAGTGGGTATCACACCGCGAACGGGTTTACATAGTTCGCCTAAATGTATGAGACGCTCATCAGGAACGGTGATAACGCCCACGTTCGGTTCAATAGTGCAGAAAGGGAAATTGGCACTCTGCGCTTTCGTATTACTTAAACAATTAAACAATGTGGACTTACCTACATTCGGTAGTCCAACTATTCCGCATTTCAATGACATAATTATACAGCGTTTTGCAAACGTAGTTTACTTGCTTTTTCTATCTTCGATTGGGCATATTCTTTTGTTATCACGAACGGGGAAGAAGGTATATCGTACATGATATCAATCATGATCGTCTCCACTAAGCTCCTCAGTCCGCGAGCGCCAACTTTATACTCCATTGCTTTCTCCACGACATAATCGAGGGCCTCGTCCTCAAAACTAAGCGCAATACCATCCATCGCCATTAGTTTCTGATACTGCTTAGTAATAGCGTTTTTAGGTTCGATAAGAATACGCCTTAAAGCAGCCTTATCAAGCGGCTGAAGATAAGTTAAGATAGGCAGACGACCAATAATCTCAGGGATAAGACCAAAGGACTTCAAGTCTTGTGGAGCAATATACTGAAGCATGTTATTCTTATCCAGATGTTCGGTTTGTTTGCTGGCCTCAAAACCCACCACTTGTGTGTTAAGGCGTTGGGCTATCTTGCGTTCGATTCCGTCAAAAGCACCACCACAAATAAAGAGGATGTTTTGCGTATTAACGCGTATGAACTCTTGTTCGGGGTGTTTGCGTCCTCCTTCGGGGGGCACATTAACGACAGAACCTTCTAATAGTTTGAGCAGTCCTTGTTGTACGCCTTCACCCGACACATCCCGCGTGATAGAGGGGTTATCTGCCTTGCGAGCAATCTTGTCAATCTCGTCGATGAAGACGATTCCTTGTTCAGCCCTGGCTACATCAAAATTCGCTTCTTGGAGTAGCCGAACGAGTAACGACTCTACGTCCTCGCCTACGTAACCGGCTTCGGTCAGTACAGTGGCGTCCACGATAGCGAAAGGCACGTTCAGTAGTTTGGCGATGGTACGAGCGAGAAGGGTCTTACCTGTACCCGTGGAACCAACGAGGATGATGTTACTCTTTTCTATTTCGACACCATTATCGTCCGTTGGCTGTAGGAGACGTTTATAGTGGTTATACACCGCTACGGAGAGGAAGCGCTTTGCCTCTTCTTGACCAATGACGTATTGGTCTAAGAAGGCTTTGATAGCCTGTGGTTTGGGTAGTTGGTCGAATTGGAGTTCGTCCTTAACCGCTTGGGCGTGTTTGGCGGTTATCTCTTGTATGAGTTGGTGCCCGCGTTCGATGCAGTCAAAGCAGATAAAGCCCTGATTTTCGTCAGCAGCGAACATATTTTTCCCAAGATCTCGTCCGCAGAAGTTACATTTTTGTTCCTTACGGGGCATCTTACTTTCCTTTCTTGGTGTATATTGAATCAATCATGCCATAATCGAGCGCCTCTTTAGAGGTCATCCAGAAATCGCGGTCGGCATCTTGACGAATACGTTCAAACGTTTGACCAGAATGATCTGCGATGATTTGATAGAGTTCGTCCTTGAGTTTAAGAATCTCCTTAGCAGTAATCTCTATATCTGAGGCTTGACCTTGTATTCCTCCCATGGGTTGGTGAATCATCACACGGCTATGAGGTAAGGCAGCGCGCAATCCTTTTTCGCCAGCAACGAGCAAAATAGCACCCATCGAGGCTGCCATTCCGGTGCAGATGGTTCCCACCTTGCTGGTGATAAATTGCATTGTGTCGTAGATACCTAATCCGGCATAAACGGAACCTCCGGGGGTATTGAGGTAAATGGAGATGTTTCGTTCGCTATCTGCAGAGTCCAAGTATAATAACTGAGCTTGAATAACGTTAGCCGTATAGTCATTAACCTCTGTACCAAGGAAGATGATACGATCCATCATAAGACGTGAGAACACGTCCATTTGAGTCATGTTCAGTTGACGCTCCTCTAAGATAGTAGGAGATATATACTCGGCAGAGGTGTTCATCACTTTCTCCACATGCATCGTGTTGAGACCCTGTGCCTTTGCAAATTTCAAAAAATCGTTTGTCATTGTTATTACTTATTTAAAAATAAGGAGTCAGTCAGCGGACTTGACTCCTTATTGTATATACGCGTGCGCGCAAATTATTTTGTCTCCCCCTTAGCGGTCTTAATACTACGACGGTTATCTTGTGCCTTTTGAATAGCGTACGAGATAGAAGGAGCAATACACATTGACGAGAATGTACCAACCACCATACCAATCAACAAAGCGAAGACGAAACCGCGAATATTCTCTCCTCCGAAGAAGAAGATTGCGAGCAGTACAACAATAGTGGACATTGAGGTCGAGAAAGTACGACTCAACGTTCTGTTGATGGCATCGTTGATATTCACTTTCTTATCGCGTTTGGGATACAGGCTGATGAACTCACGCAGGCGATCGAAGATAACCACGGTGTTGTTGATAGAGTAACCGATAACCGTCAAAATAGCAGCTATGAATGCTTGGTCTATTTCCATAGAGAAGGGCATTACCTTCCAAAGGATAGCATACGCACCGAGAACGAGAATCGTATCATGAGCCAAAGCCGCAATAGAACCTACGGAGTAAGCAAAGTTGCGGAAACGCAGTAAGATATAGAGGAAGATTCCAATTAAGGCACAAATAACGGCGATGACGGCAGCCTTAGTGATATCGTCTGCAATGGATGCTTCTACCTTTTGCGATTGCATAATTCCGATTTCGGGATTAATCTCGGTTGATTTGAACTGCTCGAAAGTGATATCCTCATCTAAGTAAGGTTTGCAACCCTCATAGAGGAGAGCTTCTATTTCTGCATCTACGTTCTCACCGTTATCGTTAACGCGGTAGTTAGTGGAGATACGAACTTGGTTCTCGTTACCAATAGTGATAACGCGTGTAGTAAGGTTCTCGCCCTCTTCATTACGAGTAGCGAAAGCATCGTTAACGGTTTGATAAACGTCCTCTGTGTTTACCGGTTGAGCAAAACGAATGACGTAGTTACGTCCACCGGAGAAGTCGATACCAAGGTTCAGTTTGCCGAACATATGTGGGTCTAAGCCGAATATGCCGATGATGCAGAATACACCACCAATGATATACCACAATTTGCGCTTGCCGATCCAGTCAACGTTAATATTCTGGAGGAAATTTTTCATTAACGGAGTAGTGAACGGCAACTCCTTGGCATTCTCACGTTTAGCATAAGCTGATAACCACAGACGCGTTAAGAAGACGGCAGTGAGGAAGGAGGACACGATACCAATCATATAGGTAACGGCGAAGCCCTTGATAGGACCTGTACCGAAGATAGCCAGAATAGCGCCCGTTAAGAAAGAGGTTACGTTAGCGTCCACGATAGCGGAGATAGCACCCTTGAAACCATCGTCAATAGCCTTACGCATTTGTTTGCCAGCCTTCATCTCCTCGCGGATACGTTCGAAGATAAGTACGTTAGCATCAACCGCCATACCCATTGTCAGTACGATACCGGCGATACCCGGCAGGGTCAGAACGGCGGAGAAGGATGTTAAGATACCTACCAATAAAATGACGTTGCACAGGAGAGCGGCATCAGCAATCAAACCGGGGATGATACCGTAGTAGAGAATCATGTACAAGAGAATGAGGATAAAGCCGATAAGGAAGGAAATTAATCCAGCGCGGATTGCTTCTTGACCTAAAGATGGACCAACTACATCTTCTTGGATGATACGAGCAGGAGCGGGCATTTTACCGGATTTGAGAGTATTGACTAAGTCTTTTGCCTCGTTGACGGTAAAGTTACCTGTAATTTGGCTATTGCCGCCGGCAATTTCGTTTTGAACGGTTGGGAAGGAATAAACATACCCATCTAAAACGATTGCGATAGACTTATGAATGTTTTGTCCCGTTATTCGTTTCCATTCTCCAGCTCCGTTCGCTTTCATGGACATAGACACATTAGCAGAGGAACTGAATTGGCTAAAGTCAACTCTTGCATCATCGATTACGTCTCCCTCTAAGGAGGCACGACCATTGCTATTGGTTTTAAGAGCGATTAATTGGTAGTATTCTTTTCCTTGATAGAGGTTTCCGTTTTCGTCGAGTTTGGGTTTAATAGTCCAACTGAGGCGTAGGTCGCCGGGTAAGATTTGCTTAGCAATAGGAGAGGTTAACATCTCCATAACACGAGCGGTGTCAGTAAAGAGGGTTATTCCGACTACCGGACCCGATGCATAATTAACGTCTAATTTTTCAAAAAGAGGCCCATTACCCATAGCCTCTAAACTGTCACCGGAAGTTTCATCGGCAGCAATCTTAGCTAATTCGTCATTCAGTTTTCTAAAGTTTGGATATTTAGATCTATCATTTACATCATAGGTAGTCCAAAACTCGAGGTTAGCGCTACCTTGGAGTAGTTTGCGGACGCGTTCGGGTTCTTTCACGCCGGGCAGTTCGATAAGGACGCGTCCTGCCTGATTAAGTTTTTGTATATTCGGTTGTACGACGCCAAATCGGTCAATACGCTTGCCAAGCACTCTAAAAGAGTTATCAATAGCGCTCTCTACTTCCTTGCGAATATAAGTCTCGACTTCGCTATTAGTGTGCTGTGAATTTGATTTACCATCATATGTTTGAGGAATAGGGAAGATAGTTGTTAAACTAACTTCCGGATTAGCTTCTGTAAAGGTTTGAATAAAAAGGGTTACAAAATCAGCGTTACTGTTTTTTTGCTTTTCCTTAGCTACGGCCATAGCATTGGTAAAGGCTTCAGACGTGTTGTGGTTAGACAAAGAACTGAGGACGTCGGGAACACTAACTTCCATGATAACGTTCATACCGCCCTTAAGGTCGAGACCGAGGTTTAGTTCTTTCTCGCGGCACTCCTTCAGTGTGTAACCAAACCACACTTTTTTGGAAGCCAAAGAATCGAGATAATAATAATACATTTCAGAAGATTCATCTCCCCCTGCGTACTCCTTCGCTAATTTATTGTAGTGAGAAGTAACAAAATTAAAGGAGAGATAGAAGGCGCATACTAATGCGAAGCATACTGCCAAAACTCTAACAATACCTTTGTTTTGCATAATAATGTTGTTTTATAAAGTTAATAAATATTTATTATAGCTGTATATTTTTCCGTTTATTTACAATGTTCAAGTGTACATTTACGCAAAATAGCGCACAAAGGTACTGCTTTTTTTTGATATGACCAAATTTTTCTGCGTTTTTTTAGAAAAAAAGCTTATTTTTCCACCATACTACTACTTCTCTACTCCTCTACCCTCTGCTTTTGTTAGTGCGAACACACTTATTTGACACCCACGAACAGGAATTGTAGCCATTATGCAAGAACGCAGTGTGGCTCCGGTGGTGATGACATCATCCACCAAAAGAATGTGTTTTCGATATAGTTCTTCGGGGTGGTTTACCTCAAAAATGTCATTTACATTTTGACTTCTCTCTAAACCAATTAAACTTACTTGATGAGCATTATCAACAATCCTTTTAAGGTGATCTGTATCGCAAGGTATGCCCGTTTCTTCGCTCAACCCTCGAGCAATCCACTCGGATTGATTGAATCCTCGCTCCCGCAACCGTTTTGGATGAAGCGGAATGGGAATAATGACATCTATAGTATTGAAAAAATCCCACGGAATATACTCTTTAACCGCTTCACGTGCAAGATTATAACCTATTTGTGGATGCTTTTTATATTTGAACTTGTGAATAAGATTACTCACCTCACTGTTTTTACTAAATTGCAACCACGCAGCTCCTCTAATAAAATTGGGGAAATCTTGGAATTTATCCTCTGTCATGTTTCCTTGAATAGTCACCTCGTTAGTTCGTGGCAAACGAGACAAACAATCCTCACAAATTTCGTCCTGTGTGTTAGTCAATTTTTTGTTACACACAGGACAAAACGTA
This sequence comes from Paludibacteraceae bacterium, assembly GCA_024400115.1. Taxonomy (GTDB): domain Bacteria; phylum Bacteroidota; class Bacteroidia; order Bacteroidales; family Paludibacteraceae; genus Colicola. The sequence goes on from JAKSNF010000001.1 coordinate 126,977, forward strand.
GGAAAAACAACACTTAATAATGTTTTTGTTATAAGGCTCATATACCTCAAAAAACACCGCTTTGAATATAGTCTGCTATAGCTTCACCTATTTTACGGTGACCTAATGCCGAGGGATGAAGGCCGTCATTGTCTTGCAAAACTGCAGGAATAGACCTTGGGTTCTCCGAATCAGACAAGACTTTATCCAAATCAATTACTCCATCAGCCAATGTTTCCGTACAAAGCCAATCATTAAAACGTTGTCGTAATTGTTCATGCTCAAGGGTGAAATACGAATGTCCTTCAAAGGGAGTAATGGTACAAACGAATACGGGCAAACCCTGTTCATGAGCCAAGGTAATGAATCGTATAAAATGTGCTTTGAGTGAACGCAGCGTTTCTTCTATATTCGTCGAATTACCGATATCATTAACTCCAATATAAACAATCACACCCTCAACCCCTGCTTGTTGCAAAATATCATTTTCAAATCGTTGAGCAGCTGTTGGTCCTAAGCCTCCACCGCAAACGCAATTGCCTCCGATACCAAGGTTAAGAACACCTATTTGTACGTCTGATAACAGCGCTGACGCCACATCCGTCCAGCGGTTTTGGGCGTCTGTGGTACTACCTCGTCCGTCCGTGATACTATTACCCAAAGCTGCCCAAAGATGTGCGTTAGGATTAGAGGTCTGAAGATTGAGAATAGAGACCCACTGAACAAAAGAGTTTAGAGTGGAGAGTTTAGTGTTTAGAGTTGTGGTATAATAAGAGGTGGTATAATAAGAGGTGGTGCGGGAGCCGGAGTGACCGGTAAGGGTTGCAGGAACCTCATTATAATAAAGAGTGATGGTTAAGGTGTCCAACGCTTGCACATGGAATGGCATCCAATCGGAAGTCAGGTTCTCTCCTGCGGCGATAGAGACCGCTTTTTGTCCGTTAAAAAGCATGGGTTGCTGCTCCACAAAGACGGAGTCAAATGACAAAACCGATTCGCCAAAACGATTCGTGAGTGTGAGCGCCAATCCTTCACCTCCCACACTAACGTGCACCCGTTGTGTGAGGCACTGATGTGCTAAAGGAGGAATATTATAAAGCCACTGGGGAGCGCATGCCCAAGTTGTGATAGGTTGTTCGATTGTTTCTTCCGGCCCTAAGAAAGAAGATTGTAAGCCTCCAAAATCAATCATAATTTTCTCCATCACGATACCATTATCAAGGGGAGTTATACGGAGTGTGTGTTGTCCTTCCTTACAGGCAAAACGTGCTTGAATATCAATAATATGATCTTGTTGCCATTGGCCTAATTCGCCACGATAATGACCGTTAATATTAATGACTTGTTCCTCATTGTCCAAACGAATAGCTAAACGCTGACCTTCTGGAATATAGTTTAATGTAGGAGCCAAACGCACGATAACACGAGCCGAGTCTCCTTCTGTATTAGTAAAATCATACTCAACCCAAGCGCCATCAACCCCTGCTGTAATCGGTTGGGTAGTCAAACCTGAAAGGGTTCGCCCCAGCTCGGGAATAATCGTCCACGAAACATTTGTTCCATCTTGCTTGCGAGTAAAATGTTCTGCTTCACATATGACATAACCATCTTGTGAACGGAAGATTGTAGACTGTGGATTATGTATGGTGGATTGTAATGGATAGGGGTGGTTTGCAATAGGGAAGACTTGTTGTTCTAAGGGCAAAGAAGATACGCTATCTACATTCGGCATAACACGAACATCAGGCGTTTGCCAATAAGTATAACCTATGCGCTTCTCATCCATCATATGCTCCCACTTTCCATTCTCTAACTGATGGTAACGAATAGTGAGCAGACTATCATAATCATAACACTCCTTCACACGTTCTGGCCAACCTTTGGCTTGAGCGTAGTATATGTTATAGAGGTTACTTACGCCCTCAATGGGCATACCTAAAAGTTCAAAATAAGCCGATTGCAACGAATCCGGCAGTTGTTTCTCTAATCTACGAGCATCCTCGCGCAAACGGTTATAGTCCGCCACAACTCTATCCCACTCGTTATAGGCAAACGAATAGGTATGAGAATCCAAAATCTCAGGTGTTACTCGACGATTGAACTTAGCATAAGTGCGCAGCAAGCGAGAAGCCTCTTGAGCATATTCTGCTCCAAAGATGGAAGCGCAGAACGAATCGGTGTGTTGCGTTAGGTTAGTAGCGTTAAAACGATGCGGATCCCACGCCATATCCATAAAAAACTGAATAGGATACTCCATTGGTTTAAGGTCTCCCACATTGGTAATCCAAATTTGACGAATACCATGTTCGTAAGCAAGGTTGAGTTGTTCCCACACTCGCGGAATGGGAGATATATTTATCCACTTGGAATTACGCGGAACACCTACATAATCGAAATGATAATAAAGGCCAAAACCTCCCTTACGATTAATGTTTTCTGGACTTGGTACACGGCGCACATTACCCCAGTTATCGTCACAAAGCATGAGCGTTATATCCTCTGGCACTTGCATGCCATTATCGTAATAATCCTGCACCTCCTTGTAAAGCGCCCATACTTGAGGAGTCTCAGAAGCGGTACGATGTGTCACGTCTTCTATTATCTTCCGTTGGTCAGCTACGATTTGCTCTAATAATGCTTGATTATCCTCTGCAGACGGCATTTCCATATCGCCATCACCTCGCATTCCTACGGTTGTAATCGTCTCCCAATCTTTAGCTCTTTCAATACCTGTGCGCCAGAAAGCACGCAATCCTTCGGCATTGGTCAAGTAGTTCCACTTAGCTTCCGTACCGCCACGACGCTTCCAATCTTGTTGGGCAAGATTCATTGGTTCGTGGTGAGAGGTGGACATAACGATACCCATTTTATTGGCTAAAACACCATTATTGGGGTCGTCATCAAAGAATGCACTATCCCACATAGCAGGCCAAAAGAAATTACCTTTGAGACGAAGAAGGAGTTCGAAGATATGTTGATACATAGCACTATTCACGCCTCCAAAATGGGACATACACCACATACCAAAACTCGGCCACTCGTCATTAATAAAGATACCGCGATATGCCACTGCCGGTTCTCCGTCGGTATAAACACCGGGACGAATAAAGAGTTGGGCGTGCTTTTGAACGGGCACGTCCATAAACCAATACCACGGACTGACACCTATCTGGCGACTGAGTTCATAAACGCCATAGATAGCACCGCGTTTATCACTTCCGGCAATAAGCAAATGGTCTTCGTAGGTGGTGAGAATATATTTCTCTCGCTTGCCCTTTAACTCGGATAGATCAACACCTGCCTTAACCAACGCTTTCCGAATCTGCGGCTGACTAATCGTTCCTATCACGACACATCCTTTTTGTTGGTTATGAGTGATGGTTGGTTTAATACCGGTAACAGCGAGAATATCCTTTTGTAATGACTCAACAGCCATTTCTACTCCTTCATCTTCGTGATTAGAGATAAACAAAGTAGCTCCGGCATTATCACTCACAAGTGGGAACAATCCCTCACCCTGATCAAAGGCAACGAAAGACTCTGCTGCTGTGATAAGGGTGAGAGGTAAAAGAAGGAGAAGAATCGTTTCAAAAATGCGGTTCATTATTCTTTCTCCATTAAGATATTAATCAATTCGCGATCCTTATAATCCTCTGTATTTTGGTCATAGAAACCGAAGTCGGCATCATAACACCAAGTGCACCAAGCCACGTTAAAGCGATTGAACACTTTAATCATATCTCGTGTCCACGCATATGCCCAATCGCGATTAACATCCTCATAAACACCCCACTCGCCGCAGAAGAGTTGTAGCCCAAGCGAATCTGCCACATCAATGGCTTGTTTCATGCGTTGATAGAGCACTTCCTCGTTCCACTCAGAGTGATAATCTTTAACAATCTCTTTAACATCGTCTGTACAAGCGTCCCAATCCTCATCGGAAATGAGTTGACCGGGATAGTGAACATCCCCTTCGTAAAAGCGAATCGGATTCCACCAAGTCTTATAATGGGTCAGCAACATAGGCTCATAGAAATGGAAGGAAAGGATAATATTCTTATCATTCTCCGGTACACGAAGATATTGGAAGGTGCCCACTCCTTGCCATAAATTCGAACCGATAACAAGAGTACGATTAGGTTCTATCTCGCGCAAGGCTTTATGTACTTTAGCAATCAGTTCATTCCATTGCTCATGTTCAGGAGCAACCGGTTCGTTCATGAACTCATAAGCCACCGAGTCAACGCTATAATGACGAAGAACTTCGGACAATTGATACCACATATTGATGAGTTGTTGTTGACTTTCTTCTGACGTAAAGAGCGTATTAGCAGACTGTCCGTCCTCATTCTCAGCATTGAAATAGTGCGAACGAATAATATGTAAATCCACTACCACACGCAGGTTATGTTTGATGGCAAGATCAATACCATTGGTCAGCAAATCCCACGCCTCGGTAATCTTATTGCCCTCTTCGTCCCACATCTGCACTTCATCAATGGGAATACGAACAAAGTCAAAACCAAGCGATTCAAGGCGAACCATATCGTCTTCTTGGATGTGTTTGGCGCGTTCTTCTCCGCGCACCTCAGATTGAGAAAGCCAGTGACTAAGGTTAGTTCCACGACGAACCTTAAAATTGTTTTCTTTCGGTTGACAAGCAACCAAGGTAAGAACTGCTAAAGCAGCAATAAAAAAAGAGTTTTTCATAATTTTGAATTTTGAATTATGAATTATGAGTTATGAATTTTGAATTATGAGTTATAGTTGTTTTTTATTTCTTAAGAATATGGGGGAATGGTCGTAGGGGGCGGGGACAAGGAGGGTCTCGTTGCCTTTAGATACGAGTTGACCGGTATAGTAGTCGTACCACATGCCTTCCGGGAAATAGACACTCCACTCGCGAGCACCATAGGTATAAACGGGACAAACCATAATATCCGGTCCAAACATATACTGCCATCCGCAATTAACCGCCTTAGGATCATTGGGATAATCCATTGCTAACGGACGCATGATGGTATAATCTTCCTCATACACGCGACGGTTCATTTCTTGTAGATAGGGCATGAGTTTATATCTTTCCTCTAAGCATGATTTAATAACTTCGTATGCCGGATGTCCCTCGGGAGCGATGTTCCACGGTTCACGATAAGGGAACTGACCATGACTCCTATAAATAGGCGTAAAAACACCCCACTGGTGCCAACGCACATTGAGTTCGCGCCACTCTTTAAGATCGGCGTTCTCCTTCCCCGTAGCGTCAAAAGCGTGTTGCGCAGCAGCATAACGGTTCTCCACAGAGAAGCCGCCTATATCCTGACTCCACCACGGCAGACCCGAGACAGAGTAATTGAGCCCCGCCGTGATTTGCGCTTTCATATCCTCCCAACGTGTACCTATATCGCCCGACCAAGTAGCCGTAGCATAGCGTTGGAGACCCACGAAACCACTACGTGTGAGTTGGAAGATGTCCTTAACTCCCTTGCGTTGTAACCCCTCATAGATAGACTGCGCATTAACGAGGGCATAAGCATTGAAATACTCATCGGAAGAACCGAGGTAAGTAGGTCCACATAAAGCCTTACGATAATCGAAAGGCGTACAGTCCTTGACATTAGGTTCGGAAGCGTCCATCCACCAAGCATCAATACCCATGGTTCCTAAATGTTCCCACAGTTGCTCAAAGAAAAGACGACCCGCCTTAGGGTTATACGCATCATAGAAAGCATAAGGGAAGCCAAGCCAGTCAATAAGCGAATCACGAATAGACTGTGGATAGAGGTAACCGTTGGCTAACATCTCTTGGTAATGGTCAGTAAAAGGATAATACTTAGGCCAACACGAAATCATGATATGAGCCCCTAAAGCATGAATAGTATCAATCATAGCCTGCGGATTAGGGAAACGCGACTCCTCAAAAGTGAAAGCACCCCATTGAGAGGGTTCCCAATAGTTCCAGTCCATAACGATATTATCAATAGGCAGATTACGCTCTTTGAAACCACGGAGGGCATCAATTATCTCGTCCTGCGTCTTATACCGTTCACGCGATTGCCAATAACCTAATACCCAATCGGGCATCTGAGAGGCTTTGCCCGTCAGCGTACGGTACTCATGAATAAGACTATCTATGTTCTCTCCGGCAAAGACATAATAATCGAGGTTAGGATTCATCTCTGACCAGAAACGCAATTGCTGATGTGTCTCCTCACTCTCGGGAGCATGGGCAGTAAGAGAACAGTAAGCCACATCCCCGTCCGGTTGCCAAGTCAAACGTATCTTATACGGACGACCAGCCTCCATATAATAACGGTACTTGCGCTCGTTCGGATTCCACGCCGTGCGCCAAATAACATCACTCATCGGCTGACCGTCAATAAAGAGTTGCTGATAACCAGAGTAATAATGCAAGAAGCGATATTCGCCCGTCTCGTGAGGAGTGAGGGTGCCTTCGTAAACGATGGTCTTATCATCTACACGAGTCGCAATCGTATCCACTTCAAAAAGATCTTCTAACGCAGCATATGGCAAGGGATTGCCAAAGCGTGCCAGACTATAGGTGTCAAACATCAAACCATAGCCCTCCGTAGAGAATATAATAGGCAAACTCACTTTCGTATTATACTGATATAATTCCTCATCACGCCCCTTCCAGTTCCACTCATCCGCTTGGTGCTGACCCAAACCAAAGAGCCCTTCTTCGGGGAAAAGGTTATCGAAGGCCACGGCATAGGTCCAACCCGTATAGTTTAGAGTGGAGAGTTTAGAGTTTAGAGTAGTGGAGAGTTTAGAGTTTAGAGGTAACGGTTGGGTACATTCGTACGGGGTGAAACGGGGACTTCCGGCAGATTCTTGTAATAGGCGTTTGCCATCTTTATCCTCTACCCACACCTGTCCCGTCGTGCGAAGGACATAGGCGGTCATACCGGCGGTGCTTAGGGCGACCGTGTCGCCCTTATAGTTTAGAGTGGAGAGTTTATAGTTTAGAGTAGCCGTCCGGTTGGATAGTTGAGAGTTTAGAGTTATTAAGCTCTTGCGGTCGCGGAGTTGATCTTCCGCAGTGGAGGTGACACGAATGATGTTATCGTTCACCGCTTGTAAGCGAACAATCTTAGGACCATTATCCGTGGGGTTAGTTACATGAACGACGACTTCGTTCTTAGCGCAAGAGACGAGCAGTAAGAACGCTAACGCTGCAAGATTGTGTTTCATAAATAATTTGTGCATGGCCATTAAAGGCGGGGAGGGTTATTGAATTATGAGTTATGAATTTTGAATTATGAGTTTCGGATTTTGAATTTTGAAGGTGGGCAGTGGGGTTGCCGTTATGGTAACCTAAAACACGGACGGGTGTGTTCCACTCTACTTGTACCGAATCGCAAGCCGTGGGGCAGAAGTGACCCTTCTTGTCCAGCAATGTTATATCCATAATCGTTGTACCACTATAGGTAACCGTGTCGAACACAACCTGCGTTGCCGGTCCTGCGGTATAGATTTTTTCGCGCTTGGCAATACGTCCGTTCTTATAGCCGATAGCCTCAACAGAACCCGGTTGATAAATAGTGTTCCACACCAAATGCCCGTTCTTAGGCATCATCTGCCGCGATAGACGTTTGCCGTTCACGCGCAGTTCAACCTCATCCATATTCGAATAGACCCACACTTGGACGGAATCGCCTTCTTGTCCTTCTAAGTTCCAATGAGGAAGGATATGCAACACCGGCTCATCCGTCCAAACAGATTGCAAGTAATATGCCTCATCTTTAGGGAAGCCACATAGGTCGAGTACGCCAAAGAGGCTACTGACTGACGGCCATTGCGCAGGATTGGGTTCGCCCTTATAGTCAAAGCCTGTCCAATAGAAGATACCACGAATCCAATCATTGGCTAAGACGTTCTTCCAGCCATGTTCGATAGCGTCGTTATAAGTTGCCACACCACGTGTTCCGCAGCCGGTCGTTTCTTCCGTCATCACAGCCCATCGGTCGGGGAAGGAGTCATGAAAAGCCGCGAGGTTATTTTGCTTCATATAGTTAAAACCTGCCACATCGACTCCCCAAACAACATTAGGACCGGAGGAAGTTGCTACCGTCACGGGACGCGAGGGGTCTAACTCGTGACACCATTGGGTCATCGTTCGTGCGATACGTTCGCCTGTCTCGTTCCACTCCAACGCCCATTCTTCATTGCCTATACTCCACATGATGATAGAGGGATGATGTTTATCACGTTCTATCATTTGTTTGAGAGCTTGATAATCCTGTTCTGAGGCACCCATTAGTCGGTTTTCTTCAATAACCGCAAGACCCAAACTATCGCATAGGTCGAGTAAATCGGGGGCCGCCGGATGGTGAGCAGTACGAATAGCGTTCACGCCCAAGTCCATCAATTTGCGCAAGCGATACTCCATTAGCCCTTTGGTCACGGCTATACCCACTCCGCCGTGGTCTTGGTGTAAGCACACTCCATGGAGTGTGCAGTTTAGAGTGGAGAGTGTAGAGTTCTCTGCCCCAAGGGGCGCGATCGGCAAGCCGTATAGAGTAGCCGTCTGGTTTGAAAGTTTAAAGTTTAGACCGCTATCGCTGTAAGACCGCTGCGCTGTAAGACCGCTATCGCTGTAAGACCGCTGCGCTGAAGGACTCCGCAGATAGACGTTGCGGTAGATGCCGGCACCTTCATAGAACCAGCCTTCTTGCAAAGAAGCATCGACACGGACGCAGATGAGGTTATCGCCTTGGCGAAGATAATCGGTCACGGTATAGGTTTGTGACAAATAGCCGCTCTCACTATGTCCTACATAAAAACCATTCACCCACACCCGTGCATCACGAAAGATACCCTCAAAAACGAGTTGGTAAGGTTGTGTATAATCGACCGTATCTAAGTTAACATGCTTACGATACCAGCCTACACTATTCTCGGGATAAGCATAACCTATACACTGATAGCCGTGGCTATGACTCGCCTGAGGCGCGTGAAGCAAGGTCGTTGCCCAGTCGTGAGGAACATTAACCTCCTGCCAAGAGGAGTCGTTGAACGTGGGGACATAAGGTCCTTCGTTATGAATACTATTCGCTTTGGTGAGATAATTAAAATACTCCGTTCCACACCCAAAATCCTTAGCGGGATCGGCGGCATGACCTAACTCAAAACGCCAATCGGCATTGAGGTTGATGATGGTTAGAAAGATAAATAACAGGCGCATGGGTGATGTGTGATGTATGATGTATGATCTTTAATTAGTACTGTTGCGATATTTTTCTTTTAATTTTTATCTCCCGCTCGCGCCTATGGCGCTATTACGCTACGCCTTCGGCTATTTGCTGCCATGGCTACAAGCCTCGCTTTTTTATTCCGCGTGGCTAAAGCACACGCTTTGCCCGTCGAACAAGCCTTACAAGATGTCAAAGTTCCGCTTTGACAGGGTTGTTGCGGCTCGTTCTCCTTAATTACGCAGATAAGATATGTTTCAGCCCACTCTCCTTAATCACGCAGATAAGATATGTCTCGTCTACACCCAATTTAGGAGAGCGCTGCAGGTATTAATTTCATCCGCGTAATTGAGGAGCAATGCTGCGAGATATTACTCGGTGAACCTACCGGATTTACCGACATATCGAGCAGTAGGCGACGAGCCGAGGGCGTGCGTAGCCGCCCGAATAAACTAATTAAGCGCGGATTAGGCGTTGGCGCGTAATTTGCGTAATAGGGCAGTAGGTACTACTGACCGAGCGGGAGACCCCAAAACCGGATCATTGTCCGCGAGCGGGAGATCAAATCAAAAAATCAAAGGACACGTGTAAGGTATTATATATCACTGAGTTGAGTGCTTAATGCGATAATTTATCGCAACACTAGTAATGTTTAATGTTTGGTGTTTAGTAGGTGAGGCGATAAACGACTACATCATGAGCCGGGATAGTGACTTTACGCGTTTTGTTAGAGGGAGCTTCCTCTTTACCTGCCCAGATATTATACACCTTATAATTATGTGTAGCCGTTTGGAAAGTCAGTCGGGAGAGGTTGTCAAACATATGGAAGTCAGCAAAATTCAGCGTGACGGTACGCGGAGTAAGCGTACGGTTGAGAATACAGAATGCCCAATCGCCGGACTCCAATGGTTTGATCCAATACTCGAGCCCCGATTCGGTACGATACCTCAGACCTTGTACGCCCAGCGGGTCTTGGTCAATAGCAATCATGCCCTTATTCATCACGATAGAAGTCGTAGCAGCGGACATAGAACGGATATCATTGCCAAGAATAAGCGGAGCCGCCATCATACACCACATAGAGAAATGAGCTCTGTCTTCGCTCTCGGTCATACCGTTGCCAACCTCCATCATATCGGGGTCGTTCCAATGGTTAGGTCCTGCAAACTGACGCAGTTTCTCGTTCTTATCCATGATTTGAAGCACACCGAGGGACTTCCATCCGCCGTGGTCGAGTTCGCAGTCGAAGCAGCAGTTGACATCCCCTGTGGTACGCCAGAGGTGGCCGATATTCTCCGCCCAACTATACGCTTGGGTGTCACCCCATTCGCAGAGAGAGAAAACAATATCACGACCGGAAGCACGGAGAGCTTTAGCCATGAGCGAATAAGCTCCTTTGGAATTGACATTCTCCGTATTGCACCAGTCGTACTTGAGGTAGTCGATACCCCATTTAGCATATTGGAGTGCATCTTGATACTCGTGTCCTAAGCTTCCGGGTTTGCCTCCGCAGGTTGCTGAACCGGCATCGGAGTAGATACCTATCTTCATCCCTTTGCTGTGAACATAATCCGCAAGGGCTTTCATGCCGGAGGGGAAACGAACGGGGTCGGGTTGGATGAATCCGTCGGCATCACGCTCACCATGCCAACAGTCGTCGAGGTTGATATAGATATAACCGGCATCTTTCAGTCCGGAAGCCACCATCTCGTCAGCAATGGTCTTAATGAGTTCTTCATTAATATCGCACGCAAACGTGTTCCAAGATGACCAACCCATAGGGGGCGTGGGGCAGAGAAGCGGTTTGTCGGGTATGTCTTCGGAGAAGATAACCGGTTGGGGTTGTTGGGCACTAAGAGTGGACAATGATAGTGCGCAAAGCGCTAATGATGAAATGATGAAATGATGGAATGTATTCATAATTATTGAAATAAACTGTTGAGTTTGTGATAACGTTCTTCAAGAGCGGAGTCGGCTTTGAGATAGGGTTCGTAGTCGAGAATCATCGTTTCGCCCTTTGCGGTGAGAGGTAACCACTCTTCTACTTGTTTGCCGTTAATGACCATCGTGTCATGGTATTGCTCACCATTGGGATTACCGCAGCGAATGAAATTGACGGTGTAGTAAGAGAAGAGTTTGGACAGTTGATAATCACGCTCTTTCCAGTTATAGAACGTGTTTTGATGTAGGTTGCCCAACGAGTACTCTATATCTGCCGAGTGACAAGCACCGGCAAGAGAATCATACGGTTGACCATCCAACGGGCGGTCGGGCATGAACTTATAACGATAAACCGTATGTCCCGTTTGGCGGTGGATGTCGCACCAACGCCAAGTGCAATTACCGGTAAACAGGTCTGAGCACATATCCACCGACTTGCGGGTGAAGACATCGGCATCCGTGTGAATATCATAAAGGTCAAAGATAGCCTCTATCTTATCATCCCACCAAGGGAAAACAGAGTGACGCAGTTTCTCCAAGGTCGGTTGGGTTTTGATTTTCCAATGGGGGTTATCCTCGTTGCGGTTCCAACCGGCCATCAAAGGAATCTGTGCCTGCTCGTTATTGGCGTAGATATTCTCGGGTTTGTCAGTCAAGAAATATCCGTCAATAGTGGGTTTGGGCATATCCGTTAATGGCATTAACTTAGCCAGTTCGTAAGCGTCCATAGCTAATAATTCGTCTATCGTCTTGCCCACCTCTTGTGTTCGCTTTACGCCCATCTGCTCAGCCTCTTCGAGTGTGCGGTAGTAATCAGGAATGAGCACGGCTCCACTGGAACCGATACCACCGGCGAGTAGGTCCTTGGACAAAGGAGAGCACATCTGCATCGAAACGGAGAACGAACCTGCCGATTCGCCTGAGATAGTGATGTGTTGGGGGTCGCCACCAAACTGAGCGATGTTATCATACACCCATTGAATAGCTTGTGCTTGGTCGGTCAGACCTTGGTTGCCGGAAGAATGCGCAGCCGAACGAGCCGTGAGTTCGGGGTGTGCGAAGAAACCGAAGATATTCTCGCGGTAATTGGCAGTCACCATGATGATTCCTTGCTGAGCAAGAGACTTACCATCATAACGCGTTTCGCTACCGCTACCGGTAATCAAACCGCCGCCATTGAAATAAACAAGCACGGGGAGGGGGTGTTTGGTGGATTGTGGATGGTGGATGGTGGATGGTGCCCAGATGTTGAGGTACAAGCAGTCTTCAGATTGCTGTTTACCACGATAATGCATATCCCAAGCCACATAAGGAACGATAGCATCGTCTCCGAAGTGGGTGGCTTGCAGTATAGTATCATAAGGTAAGGGAGCCAACGCTTCGCGCCAACGCAGTTCGCCAACAGGTGCTTGAGCGTAGGGCACGCCGAGGAAGATGTTGATGTCGTCCTCCACAAATCCTTGTACTTTGCCATAGCGAGTAGTAGCGAAGACGGGGTTAGCATATTGACGAATAATAGCCAACGTAGTGGTGTCGGTCGGCAGAACGGAGTTCAGTCCTTGCGGCTCTTGAGGCGGGTCTTGATTCCAGCACCAAAAATTAGCTCCTATCAGATGAGGCATCGACTGCAGGTTCTTGAAGACGAGTTGGTACATCTCATCGCGACCGGTGGTTGGGGTGTTCGGCTCTAAAGAACCATTATCACGCGGAAAACCAAACTCCTCAATGATAAAGGGTTTATTGATTCGAGCGGCTATATCTTCGTGCCATTGGATATAGGCTTGCACTTTCGTTTGCCACGTATCTGTTTGCGCAAGCCCATTATCTTCGGAACGACTCAGCCAGCCCCAGTTATAAGGCCAAATATGACAAGTCATATAATCAATCTCAGGTATCTCATGAATACGGCGGCAAAGAACCGAATCTTCGTTGCAGCCCCACATACCCTCCGAACCGGTAGTCACTCGGTGGTTGGGATCGAGACTTTTAATGAGTTTAGCTTCGTGGTCAATGAAGTTCACCAACACGTCGGGTTCTTGACCAAAAGCGCGTGGTTCGTTGGCAATCTCCCAAGCATAAATGGATTGATAGTGTTTATACTTATTAACGGTCTTAGTGACATACTCGTCAAACAAAGCTACCGCAGCGGGGCAGTTAAGGAATCGTCCGGCATGCTCCATATAGTATTGATACCCTACTTCTGCCGGAAGAAGAATCTTCTCTCCGGTAGCTTGCGTATAATACTGCTCATAACCGGTGGACCACTCCCACGCATTGGTGAGGAAGAGCACGGCTTGCATATCGCGTTTCTCTAATTCAATGAGCAACGGATCGAGATCCTCACCATCGGTCGCCTTAACGCGAAGATTAGTTACTCCTATAGCTTGCAGAGCATCCAACTGGGTGATGTCACCATTCCAAAGATTGGCACCCACGAAAGTGGACTCTTTAATTTGATGGTTAGTACTTTGGCACGAAACGAACATGCCAACAGCCGTAAAGAGAACGGCAAAAATCAATACTTTTTTCATTTCTTATCAGTTCTAAAAGGAACAATCGGTAAATAACGCATATTGGCAAGGTTACCTATTTGGAAATTGCGGAAGCAATAGCGAACGGCCGCCGGTTTATCTACGCCCTCTGCCGAGAAACGCAAAGCATGCGGTATATCTTGAATACCCTCAATGATAGCGGGGTGAGAGTTACCATTAGCATCAATAACCTCAAAGCCCTTATAATCAGCCCAACGCGAGAAACCATCAGCGCAGTTGGTGAAGTAAACATCTATATGATTATCCTTCGCTTCGTGACGTTCGTAGCGCGGAGCGTCCGAATAAACAGTCTTGAAGCCATAATCATGATTAAGAGCTAAATAAGCGAGGCGTTCACCTACGGGCTGTTTCTGTGCGGGGTGTACATTATCCAACTCATATTCATAAACGAGGTCGTTCGTGCTCACACCCTTACAGTAAGGAACGCGATCTTCTAATGCCCATTGCGATTCGCGCAGTTCGGCAGCCCAAATAGCTTGTGGGTCTCCATGACGGAAAGGAGCAATCTCCACGAAATAGAACGGCATCTTGTCGTTGTTCCACAAACCGCGAACATACTTAACGAGTGTCTCCATACGATCAGTATAGGTATCTGCGTGACCAACATTCGAGCACCCTTGATACCATAACCAACCTTTCACCGTATAATAGTGGCAGGGCCAAAGCATACCATCGTGCATGATGAGCGGACTCATATAGAGTTGTTTGTCTGCAATCTCCTTCATGGCTTTGTCCGAAAGATCCACATCAGCATAGGTATTGAGAATCTCACGCGGCAACCAACCTTCTACACGGCTTCCACCCCAAGAGCAGTTGATGATACCTACCGGAATATCGAGGGTCTGTTGCAACAGTTTAGCAAAGAAATACGCCGTCGCACCAAAGCGGGGAGCATTAAAAGCATTGCACTCGTACCAACCGCCGGACACATTCTCTTGAGGCGTGGTGGCTTGTATATGGTCAATAACGGCATAACGAATCTTACCGGCATAATTGCCTGCGGTAGCAATCTCTTTATTCGCACCTTCGGTAGGACATTGCCAGAAACCCATCAGGGGCATTTCCATATTACTTTGTCCGCTACCAAACCAAACCTCACCAATGAGCACGTGGTTCACTTGCACAGGATCGGGATTGTAATAAGCACGTTTCGTCGGAGTCTCAACAAAAGTGAGGGTGTGCTCCGTATAAGAAGCAGCAGGCGTAGGAATAGTGACGAGCCATTTACCATCTTTACCTACGGTTGTTTCTACCTGTTCACCCCAAGTGGCATAAACGGAAACGGTGTTTCCCGGCGTTGCCTTACCCCAGAGATTAACATTCGTTTGTTGCTGAAGCAGCATGTTGTCACAAATGAGCGATGGCAATTCAATGGCCATCATAGCGGATTGTGAACTGAGAATAGTGAATAGCAGAAGTACTGCTAAAAATTTGATGTGTTTCATAAGATAATAATTAGGAGTTATAAGATATAAGTTGTAAACATAAACGTGAATTATGATAGGGACATTTCCAGAAGCCGGCTTTGTCGGCCGCCTGTCGCCCGTCGCCTGTCGCTTGTCGCCTCGCATACTCCCACCACTCGCCGTGTTCGTGGTCGATGAAATGCTGTTGCGTCGCTTCCCAGCAACGCTCAGCAATCGTTTTATGTTCCTCGCCACCGAAGCGATGATAGATATTCGTATAACCGATGATCGTCTCGCATTGTTCCCACCAAGTTCCTTCCATCAGTCCATTTGGTTGCAAACCCTCTTTCGCTGCCATCGCTACACGCAGAACAAGTTCGTCCTCGTTTACGCCAATAACTTCGCAAGCCTCGTCCAAGAGCCACGAGAACTCGATATCGTGTCCACAGGACACGAGACCGCCTTCGGCTGAAAGACCGCTTCGCTGCAAGACATTCCAATTGTAATCAAAGAACAGACCGAGGTGACCGGAGGGCTGAACGATATGGTTCTTAAAGACTGCTATCATCCGAATAATCGACTGACGCAGTTCCTCGTTCGGCCACACACGATAGAGATTTGTGTAAGGCTCCAAAATATGAAGATGCGTATTTTGCGACTTAGGCGCATTAACATCCTTCTCGCTCAAGCGGAAATCGTTAATTGGACTACCATCGCGTTGAGTTGCTTCGACATAACCGCCCTTCTCGTTATCCCAAGCGTGCGTTTCTGTATAGCGATAAAGGTCGATAGCCGTCTGCAACACAGACGTATCACCCGTGGCGCGAATATATTCGGTCAAACCGTAAATAGTAAAACCAAGGGCATAGAACTGCTTACGGTCGTTAACGGGATGGCCCAAATAATCGAGTTCCCAATAAACACCACCGAACTGCTTATCAATGAAATGCTCCAAGATATAGTTCTTCGCATTCACCGCAGCCTCTAAGTACTCTTGATTACCCAACACGCGATAAGCGGCAGAGAATGTCCACAGGATACGGCCATAAAGGATAGCCCCCCTATTGGCGTTTCTCACCACCGTCTCGTCCGCGAGCACTTGCCCGTAGAATCCGCCGTTCTCTTTATCTTGCAATCGTAACCAGTAAGGCAAGATATTCGTCGTTAAGACGTTTCTAAACTCTAAACTCTCCATAACTCTAAACAACTCTACACTCTAAACTCTACACTCTAAACTATTTCCTAATCGGGAACCGATACACTAACCAAGCCATAATCAATGCTATTCCTGCGGGAATGAGCGAGAACAGGCACCAAATCATCGTCTTTACTGCCGGTTCGTTCGTAATAGTCACTATCGTCTCACCCGTAACCATATCTTGCGAGGACACTAAACCTGCCCAACCTAAAAGAGCAGCAATAAGCGAACCCGAGATTGCGCCACCTAATTTTTGAGCCATCGTGCCGGAGGAGAAAATCAGTCCCGTAGAGGACGTTCCAAACCTCTCTGTTGCATAATCAGCCACATCGGCGTACATAGACCACAATAGCGGAGAATAGAGACCCACACCAATAGAGGTCAGAATAACTATCGTTACCATGAGCCACATATAAGCGCTGTTCATCGGAATAAAGAAGAACGCTACGGACGTGATAGCGCATATAAAGGCAGAAATGATAAAGGCTTTACGCTTACTACCCACCCATCTGGTGAACGCCGGTGATATAGCACCGAAAATCATACACGTTACTTCGCCTATCGCCATAAAGACGGTGAAGTTGATAATGATAGTGGGGTCAATCGTCCAATTACCAATCTGTATCGTTCCTATCCAATCTGATAATCCGGTAAAGAGCACATCGCCTCCTAAACAATAGGTGAACATATAGGCGGCTACAGCATAACGGAAACCGTTAAAGAAATTGGTGCAGATACCGGTAGCAGTAAGATAGAGCCATGGTTTGTTCTTAAATAGGTCTATGAATTGCTTGAAATCATATTTCTCAGCACGCTTGGGTTTAATGCGCTCCTTAGTCATAAGACCACAAAGCAAGGTCATTAACGCTGCCAAACCGCCAAAGACCGCACCGATAACGGCATACTGGTGTGCCTCCGTTCCGCCAATCCATTTCTGAACATAAGGGAAGATAAGAAGGGTAATAAAGCCCATCAAATATGCACCCACCATACGATAGGACGAGAACTGGTTTTTCTCGTTATCGTCTTCCGTCATCACACCTAGCAACGAACCATAAGGCACATTAACTGCCGTATAAGCTGCCATCATAAGTAGGTAGAACGTATAAGCATAAATACGTTTGCCTACAGGACCGAGGTCGGGGGTAAAGAGTAGAAGCGCAAAGATCAGTCCATAAGGAATAGCGCCAAAGATAAGCCACGGACGATACGTGCCCCATTTGGACTGCGTTCGATCGGCAAGCGAACCCATCAGAGGATCGGTCACCACGTCAAACAGACGAGCTATCAACATAAGGATAGCGGCATCAGCAAAACTGAGTCCGAAAACATTAGTGAAGAACACAGGAAAAGCAATGGACATGATTTTCCAAGTGATACCACCCGCAGCGGCATCGCCCATTGCATAAGCAAGTTTTTCTTTAATTGAAGCCATAATATTTCTAAATTACTAAATTAGCCACATCGTGGCGCTAAATTATAAATCTCTTAGGAACAATGTCCTTGGGTTGTTGTATAGTTTGATAAAGTCTTTTTCTGTTTTCAGACCTTTGGCAACACCGAAATGCTCTTTGTGCCAATTGCGCCAAGGCAAGAAATAGCACACCTCTTTGCCTTCAGTCAGCGGCAGGAAGACGCGCGTCCACCAGTCAGCTACGGGCGAGTTCTGAATACCACACTCGCTGATGGTAAAGAGCATACCGTGCTCCTGTGCATAAGCATATAGGAAAGCAATATCTGCCGTTGATTGCGTTACGAAGTCCTTTTCTGTTCCCCATTGATACGTATCATATCCTAATATATCTACACGTCCTGCTTCGGGGAAACGGCTCTCCAAATACTCCGTGGTGAAATTGCCGTCTAAGTTGGGCGAGCAGCACCAAACGATATTCGTCGGCATACGCTCGTTCATATAGTCTTGGAACATATTCCATAAAGCCAGCCACTGTTCGTTGGTGCAATTCTTCCAACCCCACCAGAACCACGAACCGTTATACTCGTGCCACGGACGAAGGATAAACGGAATAGGCTCACCTTTTTCATCTACTAATGTCTCTAAGAAAGTAGCCACGTCGTTCATCCACTCCACGAATAACTCATGTTGTTCGCCTCCGGGGAGGATATTGAGTACCGTCGTCGAATCACTTACATCCCAAGCATTACTGCCGGTACGAGGGTTACGCGGGTGCCAAGAGAAAGTGATCACACCACCGTTCTTAACATGATTGATAGCCTCCTCACGCATCCACTCAAAGGGAACGCTATCAAGGTTTTTATCACGTTTTTCTTCTAATCCGCCAAGGTCAAAACCCATCACGCCGGGATAATCTCCTACGAGTTCATAGGTATCCGAACGCCCTTTCTCCCATTGCCATGTCGTGCCGTAGAAGGGGTCGTCTTGGTGGCCAAACATGATACCACGGTGAGAGAGAAAACGCAAGCGATGGATAAGGGCTTGTGCAGGCGTACTATGCTCTTTATCCAAACCTGCCATCAGCGGAATCAAGGTCGCGTTCCAGTTAATAGCTATCTCGTTGCAAGCGTATGCTTCCTCAAGATCGGCATAACATTTAGCACGCTCAACATTAAAATAGTCGCAACCGTCTTGTTTAAGTGGATTAGGTCCGCCAGCCAACCAACCCGGAATAGGTGCTTCCACATCGTCGGAAGCGCTAAGGCGGTGGTGCGGGTGCATGACCGGTTTCTCACCAAAACCAGTGATAAAGCAGTAACCGGTGGGGTTATTACCCATCAGCCAATCAGCCGTCTGCTCTGCGCTATGCAAGTACTTCTCATCACCCGTCAGACGATAAGCCAAGAGCATAGCGGCTCCCTTACCGGCACAGGCTTCACCATTACAACCCCAATAGAAATCTTTCAAGCCGTGACCGTACTCAAGGGGACAAGATTGGATATAATCCAAGAAGAGGTCTTTATATTCGTCTATACGCTCGTACATAGCTAATCCGGCTACATTAGGCCACGTAGGTAACGTGAAGCGGTTCGGCTCATACTGACGCATAGCGTCCTCAAACGGCTGTTCTCCGGTAGCGAGCCATAGTTCGGTGGCTGCCCAGAAGAACTCGTCGGAGCAGTTATGATCACCATAACCACCCGTTTTGATTTCGGGTTCAAACTGCTTTGCCATACCGGCTTGGTCGTAGTACGTATCGGGGTGAGCAACCGCCCAGTCCCAAGCGCGACGTGCTTGCTCAAGAGCGGTAGCGCAGAATTCGCTATATTCGGGGAACGGAGCATAAACGCGAGCTGCCATAGCCATCGAAGCGGCAAAATCAAGGGTAGCAGGGGTAGCTTTCATTACCACATAGCGCGTTTGTTGACACTCCGTAGGTTTGATAAAACTCTCAAACATCGGAGTGGAGAGTTTATGATAAACGCCTCCGTCCTCGTCTTGCATCGTTTGCATCCATTTGAGGTTGAACATCACCTCTTCCAGCAAATCGGGCACCTTGCTTCCGCTCTCAGGGATATTGACATTAAGGCTCTTATAATACTCCGGTTGCCATTGGTACGCCATCATCATCATACCTACCGTGTAGGCAGAGTTAACAATATACTTACCATAGTCGCCGGCATCGTACCAACCATAGGGACTGGAGATAACCGTTCCCGCAGGGCGCGAATCGGTAGCTGCGGAAGGGTGCACCAACACGTGTGTATCAAGGTGACCTGCCGGGCGAGCATACACACCGGCATATTGCTCTTCAATAGCCACACCCGAACGTTGATAGTAGTACGCTTTGATAGCAGCCGTCGCTACATCGCGGTAGGGATAATCGGTGTTCACAGAGTTAGCTGTCGGCTTGGCACATGCCACCAAGACCAATCCTAATAAAATGTATGTTAACTTTTTCATGGTATTTTAGTTTGTCTATAACGTTATTTCTATCGTTTGTTTGCCAGGTTGATAAGCCACTACCGTCGGTTGGTCGGCTTTCTGCTTGTGGTTAGGGTTCTTTACCACTATCTCGTACTCTGCCTCGCGCCACTTACGCCTTACCGTAAAGCCTTCCATATCTGCCGGCAGACACGGGTCAATAATGAGTTCATTGAACCCGGGTTGAATACCCAATATATACTGCGATACGGTCAGCCAGTTCCAAGCTGCGGTACCGGTTAGCCACGAGTTCTTACCCTCGCCCGGTTTAGCGGCGTCCTTACCGGCAACCATCTGACAATAAACATAAGGCTCTATCTTATGCAGGTCTTGGTCTTGTATCCACGCCGGAGCAATCTTCGTGTAATGCTCCCAAGCGTCGTTACCGCGACCGGCTTTGGCTTCGCCGATAATCACCCACGGGTTATTATGGCAGAAGATACCGGCATTCTCCTTGTAACCTGCCGGATAGGAGGAGATTTCGCCCATCTCAACATGATAGGTTGTGAAGGCAGGATGATTGAGCACCATGCCATGAGGGGTATCAAGATAGCGTTTGCAACTATCCAACGCCTTATCTACCAATCCTTCCTCTTTGCCTATCTCTGCCATCGTGCAGAAGCCTTGCGACTCAATGAAGATCTTACCCTCCTCGTTCTCGTTGGAACCAATCTTATTGCCAAAGAAATCGTAGGCGCGGAGGTACCACTCGCCGTCCCAACCGTAGGTCTTAACGGCTTCTATCATCTTATCAATCTTCTTCTGTGCCCAAGCGGCTTCGCCTTTCAACTTCTCCACTTCAACTTTCAACTTTTCTACTTCAGGACTTCTTTCTACTTTCAACTTTAAACTTTCCACTAACGAGACATAGTCTTTGCCGCAGAACACGAACAGACCAGCAATCATCAGCGATTGTGCTTTGCTGCCCTCCGTCTTGTTTTCCGTTGTTTGGAAACTCTCGTTCGGATCCCAACTAAAGCAGTTGAGGTTGAGGCAGTCGTTCCAATCGGCACGACCGATAAGGGGCAGGTTTTGCGGACCGAGGTTATTGACCACATGCCCAAAACTAACGCGTAAGTGCTCAAACAGACTCACTTCCGTTCCGGGTTGGTTATCAAACGGAACCATCTCGTCCAAGATACTATAATCGCCTGTCTCTTTGATATATGCCACCGTACCGAAAATCAGCCACATCGGGTCGTCATTGAATCCACCGCCGATGTCGTTATTACCGCGTTTAGAAAGCGGTTGGTATTGGTGATAGCACCCTCCATCAGGGAACTGAGTAGAAGCAATATCAATAATACGTTCGCGGGCGCGCTCGGGTATCTGATGAACGAAACCAACCAAGTCTTGGTTACTATCACGGAAGCCCATGCCTCGACCTATTCCCGACTCAAAGAAAGAGGCGGAACGACTGAAGCAGAACGTAATCATGCACTGATATTGGTTCCATATATTAACCATTCGATTTAGGCGCTCGTCTTTACTCTCCACCATATACGTACTGAGCAATCCGTCCCACAACGCTTGCAGTTCAGCAAAAGCTTTATCAACCGCTTCCACGGTGGAGAAACGAGCTATCAGTTCGTGCGCTTTCGTCTTATTGACGAGTGTCACATCACTGTCTTGTGAAGAGATGAGTTCACCTTTGCGCTTGCGCTCTATATCGGCTTGACAGAACTTCTTGTTCTGTTCGTTCTCTACATAACCCAGCAGGAAGATAAGGTCTTGACTCTCGCCCGGAGCCAGCGTTATCTCCACATAATGGGACGCTATCGGACTCCAACCATGAGCCACCGACATAGCCGGTTTGCCCGTCATCACGCATTGGGGATTGCTAAAGTCGTTATATAACCCAATGAACGATTCGCGGTCAGTGTCCCAGCCATCGGCTTGACGATTAGCCAACGCATAGAAAGCATAGTGATTCCTCCTCTCCTTATACTCCGTCTTATGATAAATACTTGTAAACTCTAAACTCTCAACTTTCGAACTACTCTCCACTCTACACTCTCCACTCTCAACTTCAACTTCCCCCGTGCTCCAGTTCCGTTGGAAGTTCTCCATATCGGTCGAAGCGTTCCAGAGGCACCATTCAGCCAAGCTGAAGAGTTTTAAATGTTTGATGTCTGATGTGTGGTTGGTGAGGGTTATTTTATGTACCTCTGCCCACGTGTGGAGAGGAACAAAGCATAGTTCAGACACCTCAACGCCGTTCTTAACGCCCGTGATACGGGTGTAGTTCAGACCATGACGGCACTCGTATTTGTCGAGTTCCGTCTTGCACGGTTTCCAACCCGGATTCCAGACCGTGTCACCATCTTTGATATAGAAATAGCGACCACCTGCGTCCATCGGCACACCGTTGTAGCGATAGCGGGTGATACGACGGAACTTAGCGTCCTTGCAGAAACTATAACCACCGGCGGTATTGGAAATAAGGCCGAAAAAATCTTCGTTTCCCAAGTAGTTAATCCACGGGAACGGAGTTGCAGGGTTAGTTATCACATACTCCCTGTTCTTATCATCAAAATGTCCGTACTCTTTCATAGTGCATTAGGAATTATATGGCTCCGGAGCCTCTCCGGTTATTGCGGTGCATTTGCGTAAATCGATTCGAGCGTATAAGTAGCCGTCGTGGACGTCGCTGCCCCAACCATCTTCTTCAGCAGTTCGGGAGTATTGATAGCACCCGTCGTATGATTGATATACCAGAAGCACTCACCACCGCCACCGGTGCCTTGACTGTTGTTATTATTATCCCACAGCATCACGGGTACTCCGGCAAAATACGATGCACGGCACAGGTACTCCATGAAGTACGTACGATATTTTTCGTCGGCCTCATTGGCGCGTGTCTCGCAACCGAACTCACCTACGTAAATGGGGATATTCTTATCAATAAATTCTGTTTTGAGTTTGTTGAAGAAGTTCTTTATATCTGCTTCGCCATTCTTAGCAGCACCCGCTTCGGTAGCTGTATGTCCCCATTGTTGAACTTTTCCTTCGGTGCAGAACTCAAACGGAGCATACGTGTGAACGGCAACCATGATTTTGTTAGCAGGGTCTTCCGGAATATTGAGTACGTGCTTAGGACCAACCGTGAATATATCCGAAGCGCAGAAGGACGGAACGCCAATCCAGCGGTCTGCGTTATTGCCACCCGTAGCGCGAATCACATCTACCGCTAATTGATTCCAGCGCTCCATGAGTTGGCATAAACCGCTATAGTTCAGACTACCCCAGCCCCATTTCTCATCGTGTATCTCGTTGAAGGTCTCGAACATCAGTTTATCATTATCGTAGTCCTTGAACGCAACGGCAATCTGTTGCCATGTAGCGACGATGCGTTTCTCAATCGAATCGCGGAGAGTTGGGTTTCCTAAAGCATTAACAGCGTCTTGCCAATACTCATCGTGGTGGGTGTTAATCAGCACGAACAGACCGGCTTCCGTTGCCCAATCTACGTTTTGTTTCACCTCTGCCATGAAGTTCTCTGCAATAGCATAGTTCTCTCTTACTTGCCAGTTACCCCATGTCACAGGCATACGGAGGGTCTTAACGCCGGCTTCCACCAAACTGGTATAGAGGGCTTGTGTCGGTTTAGCACCGTCCCAATAGCCCCACTCGATACCCTTCGAACCATTGAACTCAAACTGCTCGTTGTAACTATCGAAGTGGTTACCAAGGTTCCAACCAAAGCCCATCTTCTCGACTAAGTTATGCGCCGTGATTCCCGGATCAACGGGTTTTTGGCTCTCTTTGGTATTGAAGTGCAACTTAAACTCAGGATTGATACGAGTGCTGTCTTTGTATAACTGAACGGCACCCTCTGGGATGATGAGTTCATAATCTTTCTCAGCCTCTAAAGCCAAAGCAATCTCGATACCCGTCCAAGCACCGTTCATCTTCGGCGTAACGGTTGTGCCATTAAGGGTAACGGGGAGATTGCTCAGTTTAATCATACTACCGTTACCGAACATAATCGTAACGGACGTGGTGCGGAGAGCATCTACATAAGCGCCCTCAGTAATGGAGCAACTCGCTACATCGAGAGAGGTCTCTCTTTGGCGGGGTTGTGGATCGGGTTCGTTTTCTTTACAAGCCATCATCCCTAAAGCAAGGGAAAGTAAAAGAGCAAAAGCCATCAAATAGTGTTTCATAAAGTAAAAATTTAATTATTATTCTCTCTTAATTCAAAATTCATAATTCATAATTCTCTCTTAATTTTGGCACAAAATTACAAAATCTTTTGCAAATATGCAAATATGATGCATTATTGCAAAAGATTTGGATAATTTAGTACCACACCCCGTCACAGATAGTGGTCTGAATTTTGTATCTCCCGCTCGCGAAAGATTAACTTTTAGTACCTGCGGTGCTTTCTAAATTAGGTGCAAGCCGAAACATATTTTATCTGCGTAATTAAGGAGGGCTAGCCGAAATACCCCTGTCTTTGCAGGGCAATGACATCGTATGAGGCTTGACCGACGAGCACAGGGCGTGTGAAACCGCCCGGAATAAAAGCATAAAGGGAGGCTTATAGCCATGGCAGCAAATAGCCGAAGGCGTAGCGTAATAGCGCCATAGGCGCGAGCGGGAGATAAAAAATCAGTTTATAATCTGCGGAATCTGCGAGAGATAAAAACCCCTATCGCCAGTCCGGCAGGTCTTCTCTCGAGAGCACGCTGGGCGCATTCATCGCATCCACCCACCACTCGGTATTAGCATGCGCATGCTTATCCAACGAACCGGCGTTATAATCATACCACGGCATGAAATACGACCAATAACCTCCGTTGCGCCATTGCTCGCTTATCTTACCCACATTACCGCACTCGGAGAGCGCAACCATCTTATTGGGGTAGGTGGCTTGCAGTTTCTGGAAGTCGGCTGCATTAGCTTCGGCTCCGGCATTGTAAATATCTTGCCCAATCATATCCACATACTCGTCCCCCGGGTACCAATCGTCATCTCCGTTGTTCTGGCTGGTCCATACCCAAATGAGGTTATTGATACCCTTGGCTTTGAAGAAATCGTATAAATACCGCCATAACTTCTTGTACTGTTCGGCACCCTCTTTGCCCCACCAGAACCAAGCACCACCGCCGGCATACTGACCGTACGTGTTTCCGCTTGCCTCGTGGAAAGGACGCCATATAACGGGAATACCCTTCTCTTGCAGCAACCCTAATAGTTCAACCATCTTATTGAGGTCCTCTTGCGCAATAGCATATACCCAACTCGTCTCGTCCATGATCATAGACGGGGTCACGCAGGTAGTGGCTCCTTCATCAGTGATCTTACCGGGGCCCGGCGTGCAGGTATATCCGTCGGTGGACATGATTGCATCCTTATTGGCAGGCATGTTCCAATGCCAGCAGGCGGCTATCAGTCCGTTATTGTTCCACCAGTCCTCTACGGCTTTGGTATCATTGTAAGGCACTTGCCAATACTCGAACGGATTATGGGAAGTGAGGGTGAACATGTGTATATAGTCCATCGTCGCAATAGCCGGATACTTGCCCGTCGTTTGATAGACGAGGTTGGCTTCGCTAAAGTTCCAATTGACATTAGCAATCGTCGAAGACAGTATCTTCTTTCCGTATTGAGATAGCAGGTATTGATATACTTTTTTAGCAGAACCTATGGCGTCGGCATTGCTAAGGGTCGTATCTATCTTAGCGGTAGCCGACTCTCTGGTCTTGAAATGAACCGTCATCTCCTGATTGGGGCGTATATCGGTTTCGCTATAGTTGACGGTGATTGCACCGGCACCAATATGTAGGGTATAGGAAGTTCCTTCTGCCAATCTTTCTGCGTGCATTGTATGCGCGCTATCAGTACCGGGTTATTCTTGGGTTGTTCTTGGGTTATTCTTGGGTTATTCTTGGGTTCGCCTAAACCCGTGCCCGATGTTTGCTTTGTACGGTTTTAGGTTTACTCGTTTACGGGAATCGTTTATTAATAATCGTATATTATTGACTTGTTTCCTAAAAAGGTTGACTATGTTCCTAAAAAGGTTGACGATTAGAGATGCGAGGAGCATCTCGCCCCACCCAGTCTAAGGGTAAACAACTAAAAATCGAGGCAATTAGCCGAGCCCTAAATTTTTCAAAAAAAAATATCATTCATCGTTTTTTGTGTCATAATATTCCTCTCTGTTGTACCAACGCGCAGCCGGAGTAATGGTAGGGTCGTTCATATAAATCGACATTGGAGTGGCATTTTGTAAACTCATATGAGGACGCACATTATTATATATGTCGATACATTTGCTGATTTGTTCAGTAGCCTCATTGATGTCTGTCATGAGTGGTAATTGGTAAATCCATTCCGTTTTTAGAATACCATTCACTCGTTCGGCCAAACCATTATCTGTGGGGTTATAATCCTCGCACATACTGATACGGATATGGTGGTCGCGCAGCATAAGCGTATAAGCATCGCTGGCATATTGTATACCTCTATCAGAGTGGTGCGTTGTGCCGCACAAGTTCCCTCCGCCAGCGTTAGTAATCGCTTGCTCCAAAGCTTGGATAGTATATTTAGCCTCCAGTGTTGGCGAAACCGCAAAACCGATAATTGCCCGCGAGTAATAATCCGTCACTAGATGCAAGTAACATGTGTTTCCTCCAAGTAGCACTATGTACGTTATATCTGCCACCCAAAGCACGTTAATGTGCGATATATCCAAGTCCTTTGTACAGTTAGGATACTTGAAATACAGGTGATTAGAGTTGGTCGTGTGCCGCGGACGACGTGGCGGGATTATCAGATGATGCCGACGCATCAAATCTAAAAAATTATCCCTTGCATAGCCGCGTCTCTCACCAAAAATACTACACACAATGTCGTATAATTTAAGACAACCAATAAGGGGCATCAGTTCTCGATAATAGGCTACAACAGTGAGTACTTGTCGCTCCCAATCGTAGTCACTAATGGTTTGCCGTTTGTGCTTATAGTAAGCCTGTTTCGACTTGCCAAACAGTCCGCATAGAGTCTCAATTGTTACCTCTCGATACTCCATGCTCAGGCTGTCTACTGTTTGGCACCACCTTTTTTTAATAGATCAATGCCATCTTCTTTTTTTACAATCTCAATGAGACGCTCATAAGCAATCACACGTAAGCGCTCCAACTCTAAACTTTTTTGAAGGGAAAGCACTTGCTGCTGTAGTTCCTGAATGGTTGGTTGATTGTCTTGCATTATTAGACCGTTTTTTGTTTCCGGCTGCAAAGATACAACTTTTTTTTCATTCTCGCAAGAGGCTTCAAGCCACCTGTACAAATTACAATGAGGAATATTCCACTTCTTAGCTGTTGCCTTAGAGTGACTTCCGTTCGCATAATAATCACTCAAAACTTGAAGTTTGAATGACTCAGAATAATGGTTTCTAATTTTACTCATAAATTTGAAATCTTAAAAATTGTACATTTTTTGATTCCGTATGAGTAAACCTTATTCCGTATAAGACAGGATGCGAGGAATGTCCGTTCTGTGTCGCGAGTCAGGATGTCAACAAAAATAGGACGATGTCAACGTTTTTAGGAAAGTGTCAACGAATGCGGAAAAGTCTGATTATGATTTTCTAATGATTTCTTTTTCGTCTTCGGTTAAGCCGTAGAGGTTGTGTTACAATTATAGTTGTTTCATTAATCTATCCGTTTCAAGCAGGACGGCAATGATTTTCTGATAATGGTCGATGTCGTCATAACTCAATTCCCGCCCTTTGCGGTCTTTGAGCCATTTCTGTGCCGGCTGATAACCACCAATAAAGAAGTTCCACGCCACTTGAGGCACATTATCGAAATACTGCGTCTCGTTGATATAAACGCGGTTCTCACGATAAGTCACCTTTTCTACGATATTCGTTCCGGCTATATCAAATGCCGCCTCATTGCCAACTTGGACATTGTGCATTAGGTGTAGTTCGCGTAGGTCGTGACCAATACTTGCAAACTTATCAAACTCTGCGGCATCCGTTGGATAAGGAACGCGAGGGAAGTCCACTTTTAAGAACTCCTTATATTTCTCGCGATACGATGGAGAGTGCAGCACTCCGTATATATAGTCAAATAACGGCTCACCCAGTCCCTCTAATGGGAACGGATAGTTGATTATCTCTGCCACACGTTTGAGTATGTCCTCGTTCATATTGAGGCGTTTCTCTGTGTCCATACTCCCATCGTCAGGATAGAGGTAAAGAGGGAAGACCGTACCCGCACCTAATTTAGCGGCACTTGCAATAGTGTTACGGTCACATACACAATCCACACAAAAAACATAATGCCAATCACTAGTACATTGTCTTGGTACAAGCAATGCCATATTAGGTTGTAGCATATGGCGC
The DNA here is from genome assembly GCA_024400115.1 of Paludibacteraceae bacterium. Lineage (GTDB taxonomy): Bacteria > Bacteroidota > Bacteroidia > Bacteroidales > Paludibacteraceae > Colicola. The sequence goes on from JAKSNF010000001.1 coordinate 155,525, forward strand.
ATAACATCATAAAAAGACCTTCTTAAAATTTTTGGCTCGTAATATATCTTCTTAAAATCAAAAATACGATATTGAATGTTATGAATGGCTTTCTCTGTATATTTACTTTCCTTAAATTTAGATGCTAAACGGTATGAATCAGTATCTTTAATTTCAAATTGCTGTAGAGTAGTTGGGTCACCATCATATACAAACTGGATATTTTGGAGAATATTTTTTTCATTTTCTCCAACAAATAAGGCATCTTTCCCTGATTCTATGCCTGTGTTAAAAATAGGGAATAGTTCATCTACTTTAATTCCTTTTTCATATTCCTCTTGTGCGCCAAAGTCCTTGGGAACAAAGAACAAGGACGGTTCTTTTGGCTCTAATTGCGTCCAAGGAATACTACGCAAATCGTTTTTGCTAAGGAAATCGTATTTGCTTTCTCTCGTTCCGTATAAGTCGAAATGGTGTACCTCACAATCTTTGTGTTCTTTGGTCTTCACAAAGATATTGATGCTCACGCCTTGCATTATATCAAACACATTCTCGTCCTTGCTACCATCGGGACAGGTCTCTTTCTTGCGCGAATTGCCGTGCAAGTCAATGATGTATATCTTATCAAAGCAACGCATTAACTCCCGACGCATTTGGCGGTGTATCAATCCATCAAGGAAACTATTATTACTGATATATGCCAACACTCCTTCTCCGTTGCGTTCCACATAACTCTGCCCTAAACGAATAAACTTAATATAATCATCCGACAAAGGCTGTATATTGCGTTCGTTAAGGTTTTTCTTATAATCTATCAATAACTTTTCTATCCACTCACCTTTGTTATTTGATGACACACTATAAGGCGGATTGCCAAGCATTATCATTATTGGCGCATCTTTCTTAATACTATCTGCCGCACCGGCTTCCAAGGCTAACCATTGCGAGAACAGCGTGCGAGGCTCTTTGTTATATTCCTCTAACGAGTTAGTCAAATAGACTTGCAAACGTTTATCCGAAGTCTGTTCGGGATGGTCTCCGTATATCTCTAACCCTAACTTAAGGTGCGCAATCGTATAAGGTGCCATCATTAACTCAAAGCCATGCAAACGAGGCAATAAATGTTCTTGGACATACTGCTGCCAAACACCCATCTTCCCCGCCATATTACTCTTAATCTGCCTAACCGTCTCTGCCAAGAAAGTACCTGTACCCGTAGCAGGGTCTAATACTTGTACGCGATGAACGGACACTTTCTGCTTCTTGTGCTTCTTATCTTGCTCTATCTCGCGTTCAACCTCTACCTTACTGATATCCGCTAAACCTTGCTGCAAAGAAAAGTCGTTCTTTAATATCTCATCCACCGCACGAACGATGAAGTTGACCACCGGCTGAGGTGTATAATAAACACCGCACGACTTCTTGGTCGATGGGTCATACTCAAACAGAAAGTCCTCGTAGAAGTGCAATATCGGGTCTTGCTGACCGGTTGCCTTACCAAAGTTTGCCATAATCTTAGGCATATCCGTTGCTGCAAAAGCCGCCACCAAATCATCCACTATCCACGCTATACGCTCATCTAAATCATATCCGGCTATGTCTTGGAAGACTTTCCGCAAAAACGGATTGCTCTTGGGAATGAGATTTGCCGCCTCTTGTCTATCAAACGTCTCAGGTGTGGCATCATAAAGACGAGCAGCAAACATGCCGTAGGCTATCGTCTGCGCATAGATGTCTGCAAATGTTCGAGCATTAAGGTCGTGAATAAGCACATCCTTAAAAGCACTCATCTGCCCTGATAAGTCTGTGGTTCCTTCAGGGTCTTGCTCAATCGCTTTTTCTATCACATCGCGAAGCAAACGAGCCTTGGCTGCCATCAGTTTAGCCAGTTTCTTACTACTCGTTATTTTCTGTGGTTTGGCATTGCGTAAGCGCTCAATAATCTGCAAGAACTTATCCTCGTTCTCGGGCAGAGCGACAATCTTTGCCCCATGAATCTCTGCAATACGAACAGAGTCTATAAACTCGCCATCTACATAAAGATGAAAATCTAAATAGTCTGTAAACGCAATCGTATCTAACGACTGTTTATAGCGCACAAACTGCTCCTTGTGTAGGCGCTGCCCATCCAAGTCCCCATCGTTGAGGTCCTTTGCCTCCACAAATGCCATCGGCGTATCGCCCTTCATGAGCATAAAATCCGGTGCTCCACAATCTACACGTGCCGGCTCATTGATAACCTTGTAATGAGGAAGTAGCGCAGACAACAACCGCTGTAACATGGGGCGATACGCGTGTTCGCGTGCGTTGCCGGTTTGATACATGGTGTTGATTTCTTTGATGTAAGTTTGTACGTATTCGTTCATAACTTCTATCTCTTTTATCTTCTATCTCTTTTATCTTCTTTTTCTCTCTTCCTTACCTCTTCACCACTTCCCAATGACCGGTCTTATCGGAACCTACTCGATGAATAAGTCCAATATCACGTAAGAAATAGATTTCTCTTCTAATAGTCTTCTCTGCGACTTGAAGTGCTGTTGCCAAATTAGCCACATTTACTTGGACATTTACTTGGACATTTACTTGGACATCCGAAGTGCTTGCCGCAATCGCATTATAAATATATTGTTGTCTTTCAGTTAGTTGCACGCCATTGATAGCGGAATTTACTGGGACATTTACCGGGACATTTACTGGGACATTCTCTTCTTGCTCGGTGGCAAAACGGAATGTTACGGTTACAAAATGGGGCGTAATCTCATAGATGTCCTTTGGATACTTTTCTAAAATGCGATGCATTCCACTACCTAAATGCTCTCCCCAATCCATATCTTTGAAGATACGCATCAACTCACGATTGCGTGGAACGGAACGGCCTTGGAAGAACTCATCTTCCGTAAGTTCACTAACAAGACCACCATACGAAGTAATAGTCACTCTATCAGAGAAAAATTCCACAATAGGTCCCTCTTCCATTGTATAGTCGTTATGCAAAAGCGCGTTAAGCAGTGCTTCTCTAATAGCAATAGGATCCACTAAACGCTTTTCCAAGCGACGGGTAGGCGTGATTTTGGCTAATGTACGGTTCTCAATATTGATTTTTTCTAAAAGCCGTTCTGTGATTCGTAGTAACGAGCAATAACCATATTCCTCGTTTTCAATTAAATCGCACTTATCTGTACCCGCATACTTAGCAACGCGAACACTCAAACTGTTCTGATCTGCGAGCAAGAATGCGACCATATTTAGTTTACCATCCGGGGTGTATAGATCCAAGTTATGTAAGAAAGAATCATTTACTTCAAAGCCATGTTCTTGATAATATAATCGCAATTGTAAAAATGAGTGCTCTCCATATCGAATAGATGGAATATTACGCAAAGAGGTTCGGGTGCGCGACGAAAACAAACTGCTAATCATAGTCTCATCCATCTGCTTAAGACCTGCCCCAACACGCAAATAACAGCCATTAGGAGACATACCATATTGGCGGATATAGTACGGCTTTTCTTGTCCGGCAGAGATATGAATATGAAGTATTGACTTACCATCTCGCTCTTCCAGAAGAACATCGAATAATCCCAAACAAGAGGGAAGGATGTTGTTCTTGAGACGATCGGTAACCGCTAATTGTGCTGCATCCGCGTTCTCTATGCCGACTACTTGACCATCATCTGCAATCCCAATGTAGATGTCGCCACCCAATTTAGAATTGAGAAAGCCAACAACCTCGCGCTCAAACTTATCGTTGAGGCATTGCTTGTATTCGATGTTTTGATTTTCAATATCCATAATTCAAATATATCTTGCTTGCATTTCTGTGATTATCTTCTTTATTTCGTCTCTTACCGATTGGGGAGCGACTACCTCTACATCCTTTCGTAACCTTGGAGAGAAGTGTATTCTCGCTTTGCGGTCGAAAATCGACTGCAAAGATACGGAAAAAAATCCATATACGCAAATTTATTTGCATTTTGCAAGCAATTCTTAATTTTTAAAAAATTTTGCTGCAAAGGTACAATGACCAACTGCCAACTTTAGGCAGTAGGTGTCGCCAGAGCACAAAAAATGCACTTTTTGTTGAAAAAAATGCATTTTGAAGCAAAAAGTAGCCAGAAATATCTACTTACATCACTAATAGCAGGGGAACTCTTCTCGAACGCCTCGAACAAACGAGGTGTTCGTTATTATATTGTTGATAATAAACAAGTTATAGAATTTATTAAAAGAAAGAAGCGAACTGGATTTGCTCCAATTCGCTTCTTGGTCGAGAAGAGGCGACTCGAACGCCCGACCCCCACGTCCCGAACGTGGTACGCTACCAACTGCGCTACTTCTCGTTCGCGGAGCTCACTCGATTGCTCCGCATACTCGTTCCCTACGGTCACTTCGATCGCTAAAGCGTGCTCGTCGTCCCCAAAAAGGGGACCCTATTTTTCAATTGAGCGTGCAAAAGTACTGCTTTTTTTTTATATGTGCAAATATTTTTTACTTTTTCTTGCGAAAAGAGCGTTTTTTATGACTTTCAGGAGCAGAAAGCGCCTCTGCAACGATAGATTCACATGCTTCTTTGGTCAAGGTAGCCACATCCGTTCCCTTAGGCAGTTTATAATTACCCGACTTAGTCTTGATATATGCTCCATAACGCCCCTCAAGCACCTGAATGGTCTTCCAATCGTGAATAGGTTGCGCCTTAGTCTCTTTCTCTGCCACTAAGGTTCGTACATCCGACTCCGAGAGCGTATTAACATCTATGCCCTTAGGAATAGAGATATACTGCCCATTAAAACGGATATAGGGTCCGTACTTACCTTCCCCAATCAAAGCCTCTTGTCCATCGACGATCATCGTCTTAGGCGCATTAGCCGCAAAGAGTTCCAAGGCTTGTGCCAAGGTGACGGTGAAGATAGACTGCCCTTTCTTGAGCGAAGCGTAGGTTGGTTTACCGCCCTCGGGGTCTTCCATGAGCACACAAGGTCCTGCCTTACTAATCTTAGCCACGACGGTACGTCCCGAAGCGGGGTCAATACCGAGTTCGCGTCCCTCAATCTTACCACTCTGAATACCACTCACTAACGGGTGGAAATGGTGATAGAACGTATCTACCGACTGAACCCAGTCTTCCTTACCCTCCGCGATAGAGTCGAAAGAAGCCTCCGACTTAGCGGTGAAGTCATAATTGAGTATATCCGGGAAAGAGGACACTAAGAAATCGTTCGTGAGAATACCTAAGTCTGTAGGAAGGAGGATAGAGGATTGAGAATTGAGGATAGAGGATTTGTTTTTTTCGGTTATCTTCGTTCCACAAAGTGTAATGACATTATAAGCCTGTTTGATACCCGGTACCGAGCCACGCTCCACATACTTACGTTGGAGAATAGTCTCAATGATAGTAGCATACGTACTCGGGCGACCAATACCTAATTCCTCCATCGACTTAACGAGCGAAGCCTCATTATACCGCATTGGAGCTTTCTTAAAGGTCTGTTGCGCCACAGCCGAACGGAGACGGAGGCGTTCGTTGATGGACATAGCGGGGAGGCTATTAGAGTTTAGAGTGGAGAGTGGAGAGTTTAGAGTAGTGGAGAGTGGAGAGTTGAGAGTATCTTGTTCGTCGGTGGATTGGACATAAGCCTTCATGAAACCGTCGAAGAGGAGGACTTCGCCTGTAGAGTTTAGAGTGTAGAGTTTAGAGTTTAGAGTAGTTTGAGAGTGTAGAGGGGAGATAGTGATGTCGGTTTTTTCGACTTGAGCATCCGCCATTTGGCACGCGATGGTGCGTTTCCAAATGAGTTCATACAGTTTCTGTTCGTCCGCATTAGCCCCAGCTTGATGAACGGACATATAGGTAGGACGGATAGCCTCGTGTGCCTCCTGTGCTCCCTTAGCGGTAGTATGATACTGACGAGCGCGGTGGTAGTTCTCACCATAGAGTTTGATAATCTCCTCTTTGGCAGTAGCGATAGCGAGGGAGGATAGGTTAACGCTATCGGTACGCATATAGGTTATCTTACCGGCTTCGTACAGCGACTGTGCGAGTCGCATGGTCTTAGAAACAGGGAACTTGAGTTTGCGTGCTGCCTCTTGCTGAAGGGTAGAGGTAGTGAAAGGTGGAGCGGGTGTATGTTGAATAGGTTTCTTCGTGACCGACTCAACCTTAAACGAGCATTTGGGCAACTGTTCCAAGCACTCGATAGCGGCTTTCTTAGTAACGAAGTTCTTATCTAATTTAGCACGTAGGATACTGGCATCGCTCGGATTAGAGCCTGTAAACTCCGCAAAGATATGGTAGGCGGATGTAGGTTTGAAGTCGGCTATTTCGCGTTCGCGTTCGACCACAAGGCGCACCGCTACAGACTGAACGCGTCCGGCGGAGAGACCGGTGGTGATTTTCTTCCAAAGGATAGGCGAGAGGTCGAAACCGACGATACGATCCATGACGCGTCGTGCCTGTTGAGCATTAACGAGGTTATAGTCTATATCGCGAGGTGTGAGGATAGCGTTCTGGATAGCGGTCTTGGTTATCTCGTGGAAGACGATACGTTTGGTTTTCTTTTCGTCTAAGCCCAGCACTTCTTTGAGGTGCCAAGCGATGGCTTCTCCCTCGCGGTCTTCATCGGAAGCGAGCCAAACGGTGTCGGCTTTTTGTGCTTCGATTCGAAGGGTGTTGATAAGGTCTTGTTTGGTGGCGTCGAGAACATAATTGGGTTGATAGTTATGTTCAAAATCAATACCCATGTTGTTCTTTCCTCGTCCCTCGATGTCGCGTATATGACCTTGCGAAGAAAGGACCTTAAAATCTTTACCTAAAAACTGCTCAATTGTCTTTGCTTTTGCCGGAGATTCGACAATAACTAAATTTTTACTCATTTTTTGTATATATATAATATATAAGGTATTTTAGCCTTGAACGCCCTAAAATAGGGCATTTTCGTTTCGGGCTGCAAAAGTACAACTTTTTTTTTATATGTGCAAATTTATTTTTTT
>JAKSNF010000010.1 GCA_024400115.1 Paludibacteraceae bacterium
CGCAACAACCCTGTCTTTGCAGAGCAATGACATCTTGTAAGGCTTGATTGACGTAAGCCCTATCGAAGGATAGGGCGGTAAAATAGAAAATAAAGCGAGGATATTGCGATGGAGCGAAATATAGCGTAATAACGAGCAAAGCGAGTGAGCGGGAGATAAAACAATACAGAAAATATTAACGCATCAGTACTAATCATTAAACAATAAGCAATAAGTATATGAAATCTATTATCATCACCGGAGGTGCCGGGTTTATCGGCAGTCATGTAGTTAGGTTATTTGTGAACAAGTATCCTCAGTACCGCATTATCAATGTAGATAAATTGACCTATGCAGGGAACTTAGCCAATCTAAAGGACATTGAAGACAAACCCAATTATCGGTTTGTGAAAGCAGACATCTGCGATTTTGACACCATTTATGCGCTTATGCAAGAGGAAAAAGTGGATGGTATTATTCATTTAGCAGCGGAGAGTCATGTGGATCGTTCGATTAAAGATCCGTTCACTTTTGCTCGCACGAACGTGATGGGCACGCTGTCTATGTTACAAGCCGCCAAACTGTATTGGGAGAGTCTGCCGGAGAAGTTTGAGGGCAAACGTTTCTACCACATCTCAACGGACGAGGTATATGGTGCCTTAGAATTAACGCACCCCGAGGGCATAGAGCCGCCTTTCACAACAAAAGCCAGTTCGGAGGCGCACCACATGGCATATGGAGATAAATTCTTCACGGAGGACTTGAAGTACATGCCCCATAGTCCCTACTCCGCTTCGAAAGCCGGTTCGGACCATTTCGTGCGCGCTTTCCACGACACATACGGCATGCCCACCATAGTGACCAACTGCTCGAATAACTACGGGCCCTATCAGTTCCCCGAGAAACTGATTCCGCTATTCATCAATAATATCCGTCACCGCAAACCGCTGCCCGTTTATGGTAAGGGCGAGAACGTGAGAGACTGGCTATACGTAGAGGATCATGCTCGCGCCATTGACCTCATTTTCCACAAAGGAACGGTGGCAGACACGTATAATATCGGCGGATTCAACGAGTGGAAGAATATAGACATCATTAAGGTGTTGATTAAGACGGTAGATCGGTTATTGGGTCGCAAAGAGGGAGAGGACATGGATTTGATAACGTACGTTACCGACCGTGCCGGTCACGATATGCGATATGCCATTGACTCGCGTAAGTTACAACGTGAGTTAGGTTGGGAACCGAGTTTGCAGTTTGAAGAAGGAATAGAAAAAACAGTCCGCTGGTACTTAGATAATCAAGCATGGCTTGATAACATTACCAGCGGAGAGTATGAGAAATACTACGAATCGATGTACGCTAACCGATAGCGTTAGTCATTCGTATTACGATAGATTTTAGGCGTGAGGCCGATATGCTGTTTGAAGAATCGGTTGAAGAACGCCACATTATCAAAGCCCAATGAGAGCGCTATTTCCTTGATAGGAAGAGAGGTCAGCTTGAGTTGGGCTTTGGCGTCAGTTAGGATGGCCTCCTCAATGATATCGCCAGCAGTACGCCCACTCGCTTGACGGATGGTGGAGCACAGGTGCGGAAGGGTGACATGCATTAGTTCCGCATACTGACCTACATGATGCAGACGTTGGTAGTTTTTCATGACCAATTGGCAGAAACTCTGATAAATCTCCGTCTTACGGTCTCGAACCAAATAAGCCGTATCTTCCTCACTGCGAGCAATATCGGAATAAGCCGTTCTAAACAAATTATACACATGAATCATTTTCTCCGTTGACAGAGCAGAAGGCTTGCAATTAGCAGCCTTAAGCAGCACGTCATAGAGACTGCGAATCAAATCAGCTCTATCTTCTTTAATATGCACGAGGCACCGATTGAGTTGAACGGGCATAAAATTAAGGTGATTGTTGACAAACGTGTGTTTGTCTAAGAAAGAAGCTGAGAAAAGCACGTAATAGACTAAGGCATCCTCCGAGAACTCATGGATAAGCAGGAAACTGCCGGGTTCCAAAAAGAGCAGATCATTCTCTCGGAAGTCAACGTGAGTGATATTGATGGTAGCCTTAGCATTACCTCTAACCATAAACGCATAAACGCCGCAAGCAATCTTACACGGGAAGCGACCATACTCGTTCATGATTTTACCACTGGCATCACCAATCAAAAAATCTACAGGACAATCTAACAAAGGTATGTTTTTTTCTTGCATAAAAGTGTGTTTTTAAAAATCCGCCGCAAAGATACAACATTTTTTTGACATAAACAAATTTTTTCTTAAATTTTATACTTTTTTCTGCAAAAAACGAGGGGACAATTAAACAATTTTTGTCGTTTTTTGTGTGGTAAATTTGCGTATATGATTTTTTTTTTGTAATTTTGCAAGAAATTTTACATATGAAAAAACGGACACTGGTCATAGGGTATATTTTACTTGTTATCGTCGGTTATCTTCAAGGGCAATCAATACAAGAATTGATGCCTATGCCTCGGTCTATTTGTAGTGAAGCGTCCTTGCCTGCCGATTTGCAGAATAAATTAAATCGTATCCTTCAAGAGCGGTCAGAAAAACAGATGCGTTGGGGACAAGTGGTCACATGTAGGAGTGCTTTTTTACAAGATTGTTATTCGCGATACGTACACCATAACGACAGCTCTTTTTACTTAAATGACGCGCCCTATCAGTATAGTTACAAGTATGTATTTCCCAAGATGATTATCACCAATTCATCTTACGGTCATGAGGTAATACGCGGAAAGGGAGCCAAGTTCAATGCTAAGAAAGACCGATTGAGTTCTGTTTATTTAGACGATAGCAAGCACCTTTATGTAGTGAATAGAAAAAACGAGTTATGTGACCCCGCTTTGTTTAAGTTCACGGCAGAGGAAGGAGGAATACACATGGAGGGCAATCGCATTGTTTTGGATATGACTCCGCGGGATATAGCGAATGGTAAATATTCCTCGGAACAGCGAATAAACGTGACGCATTTGAATTCAAACACAACCTATCGTTATGATCTGCAGTTCGTCTTTGAAGACAGTTTATCCTTACGGAGCAAAAAGAAAGCATTAGCCTTAATGGCCTACCCTACTGCGGATTATCCTAATTTAGGGGCAGTACTTAATCTAAGCGATAGGACGATGTTTTTTGTTCAACTCCCACTTACAATTCACGGAGAAGGGTCTAATGGGGCTAATGGTCGTAGAGGATATAACGGACAGAACGGAACACCTGATTATTGGTGGACAGACAAAGAAGGGAAGAAACATTACACGCCGGGCACTTGCGCCCAAGCAGGCGGCAACGGACAAGATGGAAGTGATGGTACAGACGGGGGGCAGTATTTGATTTTCTTAGACAACGACTTAGTTGATAGCCAGGGCGTGGAATGTGTTACGGCTTGGATTGATCCGGGCATAGGTGGAGAAGGTGGAAAAGGGGGCGAGGGCGGTATTCACGGACGCGGAAGCCAATGTAGGGGAATGGCTCCTAATGGTAAGAACGGACGACATGGCAGAAACGGGCAAAGAGGCGATTTCCTCTATGTGACGGGAGATGTACAAACGTGGATAATGAAGGCACTGAAATGAGAAGGGGATGGGTCTTTTGTATATTGATGTTAGTGTCTTTGTTGTTGAGCGCAAAAGAGACCACACGTCCGCGGCGTTATTACCGCAGCGCGTTAACCACGATGATGGTTTATCACCCGACAGACGAGTTCGGTTATGAGGTATATCAGATTTATAAGGGATTACCCGTGCCCGATAAGTTCGATGAACACTCGATTGGCTATCAAGTAATTGATCAATCTTACATGACGGAAAGTGTCAGCGGAGAATCTCTTTTGAGGGTATTGGAAGACGGTCAAGTAGCAAAACGGATTGTAGCCAAGTGGTTTGACTGGAGCGGAGATAGTTTGGAGAATGCCGTTTTCAGTTCGAGGATATTAGAGGAGCGGTCGGACTACAATGTCAGTTTCATAGACGCCGAGAAGATTAAATACACCATTGAGGGGCGTGCCTCGTTACGTGATGTAGGCGTACAACTGATGCAAAACTCATTCGTGTTGGTAAGTGATATAACTTATTCCACGGTTGAGGACAAAGCAGAGAAAGCCAAGACGACACTAAATATATTAGGCGGAATAGCCGACATACTGACCGGAGGAAACGGAGGTAGGCGATTGGCTCAAGCCGCAGGGGATATAGCCGACTCCTATACAGGTTTTAAGGTGATAACGCACACTTATCTTTATCAACTGGAGTGGAATAGAAACAAGATGAATGATTTCTTCGTTTACTACTATACGGAAGAACCGAATAAGGATAAGATGCGTGCTTTTATAGAAGACACATCATCGTTCCATTTACGCTATTTAGGAACAGAAAGCAGCGTCTATGAACAAACGGAGAAAAAAGGTAAATACAACCGAACCGAACTGCTGCAACTCATCACGGCACGCAGTATTGATAAGAACATAGCTACGCTTCAAACCAAGTATGAAGCTTTCCGAATCAAAGCACCTATCTCCTCCATTGAGTATAATAAAAGAGGAAAGGTTATTGGTTATAGGGCACTGATTGGAACGAAAGAAGATGTGAAGAACTCATCGGTATTTGAGATATTGGAGGTGTCCTTTGATGATGGAGAGTTGAAGTTCAATAAAGTGGGAAAAGCCAAAGTAGTTAATAATCGAATATGGGATAACCGCTATAACGCCCTAAAAGAAAACAACATAGATGTGAGTGTTGAAGGTACGCTATTAAAACCCAAAGGCAGACCTACGAAGACAGTTGTTCCCGGCATGTTGCTCAAACTGAAAAAACAATAATAATGAAAAAGATTTTTTTACTATTCACACTTTTGATGGCGAACATTGTGATTGCTTCGCCTTGTAAGAAAGCAGATAAAGAGACTGCTCAGATGCGTTACGAATTGCAAGCCGCTGTAGGTCAAGCCTCAGAAGGCAGTGCGATGGTTCGCGTATGGACCTATTCCAAAAAAGCAAAGATTGCCAAAGAGCAAGCCGGTAAGAATGCTGTTCACGGGATATTGTTCAAGGGTTATCCCTCTTTAAATCACGGCAACACTCGCATTGTAGGTAGGGAAGCGCTGATTAGCGATGCTTCCATTTGGAACACGCAGGCTGCCTATTGGCAAGAGTTCTTCAAAGAGGGAGGTCCTTATCAACGCTATGTGAGTTATATAGCCAACGGCACTCCTGACTTCATAACCAAGGTGAACAAAGAGTACAAGATAGGTATTGTGGTTATTGTGCAAGTAGAAGCCCTCCGCAAGCGGTTACAAGAAGATGGTATTCTTCCCAAGGACGAGGTAAAAGGCAAAATGCCCATCATCATGGTAGTGCCGTCCTCCACATGGTGCAGTGCCCATGGATACATGAAACAAGGTGCACCCGATTATGAGCAAGCCTTGCTGCATAGTCAAGAATTGAATCAAGCCATCACCACCTTATCCGTTCGCCTTAACCAACGAGGCTTTGAGATTAAAGACCTGAATAACGCTTTACGCACCATGCGCAATGAGGCAGCAGAAGAAGCGGTGACAGTCAGTCAGTTTGATGATAAGATAAATGAGACGCCTCTCGACCAACTGCGTCGCACAGCAAAGGCAGATATTTGGATAGAAATAGATTGGTATATCAACGAGTTAAAAGGCGGCAGTCAGCAGTCTTTGACGTGGTCAATGTCGGCTATAGACGCCTATACGGATATTGTGATTGGTGGTGTCAGCCCTACCACAACGGGAGCAACTTATGCCTCCTCGTTCCAATTACCCATTATGGTGGAGAGTGCTATACAGGGTCAGTTCGACCCCTTCTGCAATACGCTTATTGATTATTTCCACAATATAGAGCAGAAAGGGCGTGCCGTTAAACTAAATGTCCTCACATGGGAGATATTACGAGACGGCTTACAAACGGAGATAGACGACTTGGAGTTGAGCGACATCATCATCGAGTGGCTTGATAAGAACACAGTGAACGGCAAATACGGAACGCCGGAATTGAATCCATCAGGCACCCGAATGACCATTGAGCAAGTGCGTGTGCCCTTGGTGAACGCCAAAGGCAAGGACTTATCCACCCTCAGTTGGATTAAAGGTTTACAAAAATGGCTCATGGACGAATATGACATGGAAAGTAATGTCAGCACCAAAGGACTGGGTCAAGTACAAATCATTTTAGGAGGTAAATAATGCGTCATCATTCTATATTTATTTGTTTGGCATTATTTTTGTTTGCTTGCTTTTGTACGGGATGTGCCACCGTTAAAGTGACGGAGTCGTCTGTTCGTCGTGCGCCCCAATGGGTGTTTGGAGCGGAACATAATTTCCTCATTGTGTCCGCAGAGGCAGAAGACATAGAGACAGCGAAGAGCAAAGCCCTCAATGAGGTTAAGAAACAGATGGTTAATGCCATTTCCGAGAATATCCGCACCACCTCTCATACGACAACGGAGGAATTAGGAGTGGATGATGCTTACGCCACAGTCGAGTTATATCGCGAAGAGTTGGCAACGGAGAGCGGCAATGTACCCTTCCTCAGTCAGGTTACGTTGGCAAATGTGGCCGATTACTATTGGGAGAAACGCTTTGACAAGAAGACGAAAGCTGAGTGGTATGTTTACCATCTGAAGTACCCCTTCTCGCGTCTAAACCAAGAAGAGTTAATTGCTAAGTTCGAGGCGCAAGAGGCGGCTATTAACCGTCAGTTGAAGGAGTTAGAACAAGTCGATTTCAGCACTTTCTCGTCCGTGGAACAGATGGTAGCACAAGGAACGACATTGAGAACGTTCCAATCTACGCTCATGGAGAACGACGGAAGACGAAAAACGTGTGACCGTATTCTGAGGGGATATAAGTCCAATGTGGAGCAATTGACTATTCAGGCGGTGTGTGTGGATCGCGAAAAGACGCTGTATGAGGTATATTTAGGGGAGAAGAAGATGGCTTGCAATATCCGACCATATCTGCGTTCCAAATGTTTAGAGCAGATGAATTGGCAAGTGAAGGACGGTGTCAATGTGGTAACATACGACTATAGCGAATGTTTTGAAGACGAACAAAATTATATAGATATCACGATAACGGTGATGGGAAAGAAAATCAACCATAGATATTTTATTCTATAATTAACCCTAATGTTTCACTAACTAAATTTTTTGTATTATGAAAAAAGTAGTTTTATTAACTCTCGCAACGGTTGCTCTGTTGGCTACCGGTTGCAAATCGAAAAAAGTTGTTACTCCCGTTCAAGGAGAACAAGAAGTAACCGTTCTTTGCAGTGAGTACAAGACGGACAAAACCGCTATCCGCTCCACCGCAACGGCCGTATCGCCCAACATGCAAAACGCCAAGGACAAAGCCTTAGCAGCAGCTCGTCGTGAGTTAGCTACCAGTGTTAGCACGCACCTCAACCGCGTGGTAGAGACTTTCTCTTCCTCTTATGATCAAGAAGCAGCCGCTTCTTTCGAGGCTCGCACCAAAGACCTTGCACAACAAGTTACCTCGCAAACGATCAATGGTAGTTTCGTTGAGTGCGACAAGATCACGAAGACCGTCAACAAGGATGGTTCGATTGTTTACCGTGCCTATGTTGCAGTTGCTTTAGGCAATGACAAGGTGATGGATATTGTTGAGAGACAATTCAAGACCAGCGTTTCCGAGGAGGATAAACTGCACACCGACTTTGAGTATGAGCAATTCAAAGAGACGTATTACAAAGCTTTAGAGGACTTTAAGAAATAAGCACTATTACTTATTTTTTGATCTATCGACTTTTTATAGCGGTAATCCCTCATCGGGTTACCGCTTTTTTAGCGAAAATAGTGAGGACATATCTCTAACTGCACTTTTCTTTGTCAATTTGGCAGAAAAAGTGCATTTTTATTTGCATATGTCAAAAAAAATCCGTATCTTTGCTGCCGAAACTAAATATAACATAAAATGAGTGCTTCTTTTACAATTTCGTATGATGTAGCCAATGTTCAAGCAACAATTATGTTGCAACAAATGATTGCTTCTGGCTTTTTTCAAGTAAAAAAACATGAAAATCCAATAGAAGTTTATTCTGCCAAAGATTTATCTTCGCACACTTGTAGTGTAGACGAGATGTGTGATCATTTGATTGAGAGAACTCATCGCTATTTTGCAAACAAGTCGGTATGCGAGTAATTGTTGATTCGCAAATAGAAGAAACTTTGTGGGCTTTTTACGAAGAAGCCATGTGTCTTCATCCAACATTGGATATGACAACAGTGGTTAATAAGATTAATCGCCTTCGTGGTGAATTAAATGCCTTGGGTGATTTTCCCGATAAATATCCATTGGCAAAGAAAGTAGAATGGCAACTTCGTGGGTATAGAGAGTTTGTGTATGAGGATATACATTTAGGGTATAAAGTTATAAAATTAGGAGAAACTAAAGAATCAGTTGTTTATGTGGCAGAGGCTTGCCATAGTTTATTATATCACGATTAGAAAATTTTAGTTTATGATTGACCGGCATCGTAAAGGCGATGCATGACATATAAAATTAGAGTACAGCTAAGAACTTGGGATTTCGAAACCTCGACAATTTCAGAAAATCTCACCAAGAACAAGGCTTTTTACTCGCGCTTTGTGCGTGAGTCTTGTTCTGTAGATATTTGGTGAGATAAGGTAGTCGAGACCGCGAAATCCCAGATTGAAGCTAACAAGCCTCACGTTTTTTTATGCCTATAACTAAACAATAATATTAACCACGGAGAGTGCCGAAAATCCGATGAAGAGTAGGCAAAAATATTAAAATTATTAAACATATGAAAAAGATTTTATTTATGATGGTTGTTTGCGTGTTCTCGCTAACAATGTATGCCCAAACCTACAAATTGGGTGATTATGTAGAAAAAGATGGCGTTCCATCTATTGTCGTGTATGTGGATCAAACTGGAGAACATGGTCTCCTTTTATCAATGAAGGCTAGAGGTATTGAAGAAAAAAATTTATCGAAAGAGGATAAAATAATTGCGAAAGAAAAAAAAGAAATTTTAAGCATTTATCAAAAACGAATGAAGTTTTATCATGTCGCTCGAGTAAAAAAACAAGGTGCAGAAGCATTAGCTGCCGTAGATGCTCGTTTTGAGACGCAAAAAGAAATGATTGATAAATTTTACACGCAAAAACCAATCGTTTACACAAAACAATTTTATAAGATTAAAGACGAGGAGAGGAAAAATATTCTTCAAAGTATCCAAGGACAAATGAATGGATCAGGTCAAGAAAATACAAGATTGCTATTGGATCTTTGTGCAGAGAATAATCTGTCTGTAAGAGATTATTTTCCTACTTATGATTGGGTATCAAACTTGGGGACCGATTGGTTTATTCCAGGAAACGATGAATTGGAACTTATGGCTCAAAGTCTTAACATAGATAATTTAGGCGAAGATTATAAAAGTTCCATACCTCATGGTAAAAACGACACTGAAATATACAACATTTTTGACTCAATCAATAGCAATGTTGCCTATCTTGTGCGTAATGTAAGTCTTGGTTTGGATTATTATTGGTTTAATGTATGGGGAGGAGACAAATATTGGCCTCTCTGCTCCATAGAATCATCTACGATGGTTAAAAGCAATTGGTCGGAGATGGATGGAAATAAGTCAAAGACAAAACGCCAAGTTCAAGTATCGACATCCGCTGGCATAGTTGGCGTGATTGTTTCGGCTGCGGTTTCTGCATCAGTAGATAATTTATTTTATTCCTTCGGGCGGAACTACACTGCAACAGACTATTATTGGACGTTCTTTACTAATATCTCGGGGTACGTATGTGCCATGTCTAAATTCTAAAAAAATGAAAAGAATACTCATAATAGGACTTATCGGGTTGTGCATAAGTTCATGTAAAACCCCTTTGACTGTGCCAATAGTAGAAAGAAATACTATTTCTATCTCACAACCAAATGTAGAATATATTGGCACTAGAAATCTTACAAAATCCAATATGTTTTTTAAGAACCTTGGTTCTGATTTAGAAATATGGCAATTGGCATTTGACAAACAGGCAACTTACTTTTCAAACATTGATTTAGATGAACTTGCATCATACAAATCTCAACACCGATATATTTCTTTCATAGATGTACAAAAACACATCTATCGTTGTTTTGATGCAGTTGAAGATAACGAAGGTTTAGAAGTCGGAGGCTGGATAGTTGCTGGTTTAACGGTATTCACATTAGTCCCTGTTTATGTACCAATGCTTTGTGTTGCTGATAAAAATGTATGCGAAATAACTCTTAAAGGTGAATATAATATTATAGTGTATGATACCCAAAAAAAAGAAGTCGCTTTTACAGTTCCTATAGCAATTGATATCGTTGATAGATACAAGGGGCAATACAATCATAAAAGCACAAATAAACCAGAAGTTGATAAATATTATCAAATAATTTTACAAAATGAATTTATTAATGCCTACGAGAAAATCAATCAACGAATAAATATTTTGTAAACATTGACATTGATAGCCACACTTCTATAACACATCAAGAGGAGAACAATCTCCTCTTGTGTTTTTGTTGGTGAAGATAGTTTCGCGTTTGACCGCAGCTCAAAGGAGAAGAAATATAGGACAGTGGACACAGTCTAAACAGATAAAATATAAACTCTCTCCCATCGCAACCTCTCGGGGTTGCGATGGTTGTGTATAGTTTACACTTTCCTAAAACGTTGACATCACTTTCGCGAGCAACCCATTTCTGTCCGTGAAAATTCAGAGCAAAATTGTAACTTGCTGATTCGCAATCAAATATCAATTTGAATATAGACTGCGAATTTGCGAATTCATGCGAAATTCGCACAAGTTCGCACAAATTCGCACCCTATTACAGTGTCTTTTGACTTCCAAAGTCCCAACATCGCCACAACATTGTCCCAACATTGCCACAACTTTTAAGGCCTATGCGAGCTTCCTCGCGTCCTACTCGCAGAGCTTAGTAAAAACCCGATAAAAACCCGATTTGGAAGTCAAAAAAAGAGGGAGCGAGACCCTCGAGAGAGTGTCGACCGCCCATAGACCGACCATCGACTAAAAAAACGGTTACTAAAACAACTTCTTGCTCCACAATTGAGCAAGAAAATCATGGATATATACGACTTGTATATTGTCTTCCGTTTGGCGAGTAAACGGATCTAATGATACTATCATCAGTGTGAAATTGGGGTGCTCCTCACGGAAAGCACGAAGACCTTTGAGATGTTTATTCTGAACCTCCGTAACAGACTTAATCTCAATAGCCAAACTTTCTCCAACGATAGCATCCACCTCAAGACCCGTACTGGTACGCCAATAACAAAGTTGGTTCTGTTTGTGATGATAGCCGATATAGGCAACAAGTTCTTGGATAACAAAATGTTCAAATGAGTGACCATATTCAGCCGTACCTCTTACCACCCCGTTGCGGTGTAACAAATAGTTGACAATGCCCACATCCATTAAATAGAATTTAGGCGATTGAATAAGACGGCGTTTAATCGTTTTGGTATAGGCAGGAATAGTATAGCCCAACAAGGTGTCCTCCAATATCTGGAAGTACTCTTTAACCGTATGCGCACTCACCCAACAATCGGTGGCGATATTGTTGTAATTGACTATTTCACCATCTGTCAATGCCGCTATATCTAAAAAACGCTGAAAACTATCTAAGTTGCGCACCAAGGCTTCTGCCTTAATCTCCTCTCGGAGATAAACATCAATATAGGCAGACAAACCAAGGGTTGCATTCGAGGAGGTATAAATAGCTGGCAACATGCCATAACTAAGTGCTTTGTCTAAGTCAAAATCAGGAATTTCAGCACTAACTAATGGGTATAAATAGCACGGATAAGCACGACCACCGAGGGTGTTGTATCCTTGTCTGCGCAATTTGCGCGCACTGCTACCACAGAGAATAAAACGAATACCTCGTTCCGACATTAGTCGATGCACCTCATTAAGAATGAGAGGTACTTGCTGAATCTCATCGATGATAATTAACGTATTAGCATCATGTGTATGATACATCTCATACAATAGATTAGGACGGCGAGAATAGCGAGCATAGACTTCTGTGTTTAGTAAGTCAATATACACAGCATTGGGATATAAATGTCTAAGCAGAGTTGATTTACCTGTTTGACGAGCACCAAACAAGAAGATGCTCATATCATTTAAATAGGGGTCAATTTGAACTAATCTTGAGTACATAAGCGCAGATTGTTAATGGATTAATGCAACATTTACAATGTATTTTGGAAGTTGTACTTCCGATTTACAATGCAAATCGGCTACAAAAGTACAACAAAAATATGAAATACGCAAATATTTTTGAAAGAAAATGCTATTTTTTATTGTTTTTTACTTACAATTACACAACTGCCTTAACTAAATATTGAATTACTTACGAATGATAGTAATTTACTCTTTTACCTACGATTGCGGGCACGAAGGGCGTAATCGTAAGCCTCAAGATAGGCTTTGAAGAAATGCTTCCACTCCCCTTGCTGAGCAATGGCTGCTGCCTCCTCTCGAGCGGCAGCCCTTTCTTTTGGAGTAGCATTAAGGAAACGCTTAACCGTCTCCACCACTTGCTCAACCACCTCATCGTAATTGGAATCGTTGCGATCAATGACCGTAACACCTCTTAGATTTGTGGATTGTGGATGGTGGATGGTGGATGGTTTAGCCGCCCAATCGCCAAAGCCGGACAAAGAGGTGGTTATCGTCGGCACATGGAAAGCCACCGACTCATGAGGCGTATAACCCCAAGGTTCATAGTAAGACGGGAAAATCGTGAGATCCAAACCGATAAGCAAGTCGTAATACGTTTTCTTGAAGACAGGGTCGTGTCCGTCCAGATAGTACGGAACAAAAAGAACCTTCACCCCATTCATCAACTCATTATTGATCAATCCATCATTATTGAGATAAGGAATCATTACAAACGCAATCACTTGCTTCCCTACTCCTCTACTCCCATACTCCTCTACTCCCAATCGCCTCATAGCATCTAAGAAGACATCAATTCCTTTATTCTTCCACTCTTGCCTTCCGGCAATACCTATCAGCAAGGGCTCTCCTTGAATCTCAACGTTCATCTCGCGCGCGTATTTTAATAAGGATTTGCGCGCCCGTGTACGCGCGAGGGCAAAAGCTCTACCTTGAGGAACAAAATCCGATTCAAAGCCGTTGGGAGTAACGACTGCCGGTTCCTTTTCCAGCAGTTGCTTACACTCGCGAGCGGTGATGTCGGACACGGTAGTGAAACAGTCTGCCCAATGAGCAGCCATCTTCTCGACCGAATGCTTGGAAACCATATTGAGTTCGTCTGCCATTTGGTCACCATGGTAACCCTCAAAGTAATCGTATAGCGGTTTGCCGTTGCCGGCAATAGAACGCCCGATACCCGTAGCGTGGGTCGTAAAGAGTGTGCCTATCTTCGGGCAGTGTTTGCGCAAATAGAGGATAGCGAAAGCTGTTTGCCACTCGTTAGCGTGTGCAACAAACAACTTTCCACTCTCCTCTTTTGTTTTCCATTTATAGATAGACTCCATCACCATTCCCGCAGCGAAGCCAAAGAGCGAAGAGGCATCATAATCGCCATAGGCAGCATGACTCTTGACGCCAAAGTGCTGCCACGCCCAACCGTAAATCTCGTTCTTCTGTAACCACAGGTTATCGTAATTAATGAGTACGGCAATCGGATTCCCCGGTACGTTCCACCGACCTACTCGGCAGGGTAAACAGCGGTTTTTCCATCCTTTCAGAACGGACGAGTCTTCGGTAAAGAACTTATCCGACTGCTCTTTGAGGTCGGGTCCAAAGAAGATAACGCGGTCGGGACAGAGTTGCTGCATGGAGCGTGCCCTGGTGGAAAGGACGGCATAGATACCGCCTACTTTATTGCACACTTCCCAAGAAGTTTCAAAAATATAATCGGGTTGTAACATACGTGGATGGTACGCCACTTGCGTGGCTATTGTGGATGGTGGATGGTGGATGGTGGATGGTTAGCGTAAACGTTTCGTGGTGTCAACGGCGAGGCGGATGATATCCGATTGTTCGTTGAGGAGTTTAATCTTGGTATTATCAAACTGATTTTGCGGATGATCCACTAAAGGCATATAATAAACACCCGTTGCCGTAGCCCAATAGAGGCGATTGATACCCGTATAAGTGTCCGTAAAAATAGCCGAAATGGGACGAGGGTCAATGATATTGACATTATTGCCCATCATGTCCGATATATACAAGCCATCGGTGGTGCGATAATAAATCTTGCCATTAGCAATGCGGAAACCCGTCATCTCGGGTAAGATGGTTTTGAGTTCACTAAGGCGGAAAGTATATCCATTTGCCGTTTGAAGGGTATCTTGTGTGGTAGCAAGGATGTTTTGTCCCTCTGCATACGTAAACGGCAATATCTCTTCCGCGCGAGCAGGATTAACAAACACGCGTTGGCGCGACATAGTCCCTGCTTCGTTCATCATGAGCACGGCGGTAGCCGGTTTGTCCTCCACGGTATAGGTGCGTTGCTCCGTAGTGGTAATACCATTGAAGGTGATGTTCATCGTGATATTCACTTGTCCGGGTTGGGTGAAATAAACGTTCCACTTTCCGTTATTGCCTTGGGAATTTTCTTTTACTAACTCCGCGATAGACGGTTCAGCCGTCCAGACGCAAACAAGGCTATCCATATTAGGATTGAAGAGTTGAGCCGAGAAAACCACGTCTTCGAACACATGAATAGGTAGCGAATCGTGGTCCAAAACGAAGGTCGGAATAGAATCCACAATGGTAATCATGTGGGTGCAGGTTCGGCTCTCTTTATTATCTACCATTAAAAGGACTTGGTAGGTTCCCGGCGCATCATACGTGTGGGTAGGGCTTTTGGAAGTGGAGACTTTTCGGTCACCAAAACGCCATAACCACTCCTCTCCCATGGAAGAAGAATTAACAAAAGTAACTTTCTCACCTGCTTTCGGTTGAGCGGGAGAATAAGTAAAATCAATCGTTTCTTTCTTGCAGCTGATGCACGTAATCACTAATAGCGTCAGCAGAATGTGTTGTATCTTCATTTTCAAACCAATGTATTTCTGTATCTCTTCTCCACCACGTCATCTGCCGTTTAGCATAATGGCGGGTGTTTTGTTTTATTTGTTCAATTATTTTTTCTCTCAACTCTAAACTCTCCACTCTCGACTCTTGATCATCCCACTCTCTATACCCAACCGTCTGCAATCCGTTCGGTCGATTGGGGTATTGGGCAAAGGCGGCACGCACTTCCTGCTCCAATCCGGCGGCAATCATCTCATCCACGCGCTTATTGATACGCTCGTATAGTTCGGCGCGAGGGCGGGTCAGTCCCACTTTGACGATACGCCATGGGCGTTCCTTCACCGTCTTCTTGCGGAGCGACGAATAGGGTTGACCTATCGTTTGCGATACCTCCACGCAGTGCATCAGCCGCTGAGGATTAGATTGATCCACTATCTGCCAATAATCGGGGTCGAGCCGTTGCACCTCTTGCTGCAACCATGTTAGTCCCTGCATTCGATAGTTATCCTGTACCGTTTTGCGTATATCCTCGGGTACGGAGGGAATCTCGTCCAAACCGTTGCACACGGCATCGATATACATCATGCTTCCCCCCGTCAGAATCGCCAAGACTTTTGTGGATTGTGGATGGTGGATAGTGGATTGTGGATGGTGCGCCACTTGCGTGGCTATTGTGGATAGTAGTTCCACCGCATCCCTTTCGAACTGTCCGGCATTATAGCCCTCATCGAGGTTGTGGGTGCCAACGAAATAGTGTTGGACACGTTGGAGTTGTTCCTTGGTAGGCGCAGCCGTGCCAATAGGTATCTCGTGGTATATCTGGCGCGAGTCGGCATTGAGGATAGGGCAATGAAAGCGTTCAGCGAGTGTCACCGCCACCTCGCTTTTGCCCACACCGGTAGGACCAACCAGTACCAGCAATATAGGTTTAGAACATTGTTCCATCCTCGAAACTGAGGTCTTGGAAGCCTTCGCTATCCAAGTCGTCAATATCGTACTGGCTATCGCCGTAGAAATCTTCGTCACTGAACCCTAAATCGCCCTTACCATCCTTACCTAAGATAGCATCTAAGTTATCCACGGACTTGAGTTGTTCGGGGGCAGTACCTTTCTTCTCCACGCACTCAACGCCATTCATCGAACCGCGGCTTATCTCTTTGAGAGAGCCGAAGAAATAGCGTTCGAACATAGGATCGAAGATATAAATGAGACGTTGCCCTTGCTCCTCAAGAAGGTCACTTAGGCGCGTTTCGTTCATAACCATGTTGTCATACTCGAAATTCGAATCCATCTCAACGAGCGTCACTTCTTGTCCTTTTTCCCAGCGGTCGTTGCACATAAAGAAAGAGGTCATTTGGTCATCGGGGTAGCCCACCGATTGGAGGATGGCGTTATGCAGGTCTAAGAACGTAGCATCGCTATCGGCTTCAAACACACGACGGAAACCGTCACCCTCATCACATGAAAATGCAATTTTGTAAATCATATTTAGTTATTCGTTTTTTAATCGTTGTCTGTGGTTGATTTTGCGTTTGCGACGCAAAAGTACAATTTTTTTTTGACATATGCAAATAAAAAACGATTTTTACACAAAAAAAGCACACAATTTAGAGATTGTGTGCTTTTAGTAGCGGGGCCCGGGATTGAACCGGGGACCTCATGATTATGAATCA
Organism: Paludibacteraceae bacterium; assembly: GCA_024400115.1. Classification (GTDB taxonomy): domain Bacteria; phylum Bacteroidota; class Bacteroidia; order Bacteroidales; family Paludibacteraceae; genus Colicola. Next base: position 16,776 of record JAKSNF010000010.1, read on the forward strand.
TGCGCTCTAACCAGCTGAGCTACCCCGCCTCGCGAGCTCATTGAGCGAGCGATACTTCCGTTTTTGACGAAAGCGAGTGCAAAAGTACTGCTTTTTTTTCATATACGCAAATTTTTTCGCGTTTTTTCTCAAAAAAACAGTACTTTTCCCTATTTTAACCTACTTGTGCCCCATTTTGGACGGGTGCAGATACGGTTGTGACCACTAATTTGCCATCTGCATTGACGGCAGACAAGATCATTCCCTGACTCTCAATGCCCATCATCTTACGCGGTGGGAAATTGGCGATAAAGAGCACCTGCTTACCAACCAGCACACTCGGATCAGGATAGGACTGAGCTATACCACTAAGGATAGTGCGACCGCCTATGCCATCGTCTAACTTAAACTGCAACAAGCGTTCCGACTTCTTCACGTTCGTACACTCCAAGACAGTGGCTACGCGGATATCCGTCTTATCAAACTCGTCAATATTGGTGTCCGACTTCACTTCTGCGGGCTTCCAGTTCTTGAGTTCTTCCTCTTTCGCTTTGGCTTCGTTCTCGGCTTTGATACGAGCCAAACGGTCGAGTTGTTTTTGGATAACTTCATCTTCCATCTTCTCAAACAAAAGGCTGACTTGACCCAGTTCGTGTCCATCTTCCAACAGATTAGTTGAACCAAGGTGTTCCCAATTAACCTCCGGCATATGGAGCATCTCGCGCAGTTTAGCGGACGAGAAAGGCAGGAAGGGTTCAAAAGCGATACTGAGATTAGCGGCAATCTGAAGTGCCAGATTAAGGATGGTTGCCGTACGCTCCATATCGGTCTTTGCTAATTTCCAAGGTTCTGTATCTGCCAAGTACTTATTTCCGATACGAGCAAGGTTCATTGCCTCCTTTTGGGCATCACGGAAACGGAAATTATCGAGTAAGTCTTCGAGGTTCTTTTGCACGTCTTTAAACTCGGCAATGGTAGCCTCATCGTACTCGTTGAGTCCATGGCAAGTGGGCACCTTACCACCGAAATACTTATTGGTCAGTACCAACGCACGATTGACAAAGTTACCATAGATGGCCACTAATTCGTTATTATTACGCGCTTGGAAATCTGCCCAAGTAAAGTCATTATCTTTGGTCTCGGGTGCATTGGCGGTTAATACATAGCGCAGCACATCTTGCTTTCCGGGGAAATCGACGAGGTACTCGTTAAGCCAAACCGCCCAGTTACGAGAAGTAGAAATCTTATCGCCCTCGAGGTTGAGGAACTCGTTTGAGGGTACATTATCGGGTAGGATATACGAGCCATCCGCCTTTAGCATAGACGGGAAGACGATGCAGTGGAAGACGATATTATCCTTACCGATGAAGTGAATAAGACGCGTCTCAGGGTCTTTCCACCATGTTTCCCATTTACCATATTTATCGGGCTGAGCATCACACAGTTCCTTGGTATTAGAGATATATCCAATGGGAGCATCAAACCACACATAAAGCACTTTGCCATCGGCACCCTCTACCGGTACGGGGATACCCCAATCAAGATCACGGGTCACGGCACGAGGTTTGAGCCCGCCGTCCAGCCACGATTTACATTGACCATAAACATTAGGACGCCACTCCTTGTGGTTCTCAAGAATCCAATTCTCAAGCCACGATTGGTACTGATCCAAAGGCAGATACCAGTGGGAGGTCGCTTTCTTGGTCAGCGGGTTACCATTGACGGTGTTATAAGGGTTAATTAATTCATCTGGAGAGAGGGTAGCACCGCATTTCTCGCATTGGTCGCCATAAGCGCCCTGGGCGTGACAGCGAGGGCATTCGCCTTTGATATTACGATCGGTGAGGAACTCCTGCGTCTCGGGATCGAAGAACTGTTCGGTCGTTTGTTCAATGAACTTACCCTCGTCATACAGTTTACGGAAATAGTCCGAAGCAAACTGATGATGAATAGCGGACGTAGTACGCGAATAAACATCAAAAGAGATACCAAACTCCTTAAACGAATCGCGAATAAGGGTGTGATAGCGATCCACCACCTCTTGGGTAGTGATACCCTCCTTGCGAGCACGGATGGTAACGGGCACGCCGTGCTCGTCGCTTCCGCCAACAAAAAGAACTTCTTGGCCTTTAAGGCGAAGATAACGGGAATAAATATCCGCCGGAATATACACGCCGGCTAAGTGTCCGATATGAACGGGACCATTGGCATACGGCAGAGCGGATGTGACTAATGTACGTTTAAACATAATGTTTAGTTTATAGTTAATTCAAATTATTTTCAATGATAGATTTGAGTTCGGAGAGAGGAATAGTACGGATAGTATTGGATTGCGCGATAGATATTTTACCCGTTTCCTCAGAAACCACAATACACGTTACATCCGATACCTCACTCAATCCCAAAGCAGCACGATGACGAAGACCATAGTGCTGAGGAATATCCATATTCTTAGAGACGGGTAAGATACAACCTGCACTCTGAATTTTTCCTTTGGCAATAAACAATGCACCATCATGTAAAGGGCTGTTCTTGAAGAATAGATTTTCTATAAGACGGGTAGAAATCTTACCATCGACCATTTCGCCCGTATCAGTAAAAGCACTGAGCTCTTGTTTATTGCGCAGTACTATGAGTGCTCCCACTTTACTTTCTGACATATGCAAACAAGCATCATATATCTGCTTGACTTGCATCTCGCGCTCTTCCGCGCGCGATACTTTATTATTTAGTTTAAAGGCACTGAACCGAGCTCCGACATGATAGAAGAAAGAGCGTATCTCTTCTTGGAAAATAACAATAAGGGCAATCGCACCTACCGAAATGATACGATCAAACAACGCTCCGGTAAGTTCAAGTTGAAAAACAAAACAAACGAGTACCCAGATGATGAGAAAGGCAAAGATTCCCCAGAAGAGGTTAGCAGCACCCGAGCGACGCAACAAAACGAATCCGTAGTAGAACATCACTGCTACGAGCAGGATATCTATTACATCTTTAATTCCAAAATGAAGTCCTATCATAATTCTACAGTTTGTTTAACATCATGCACTCTCAAATACGAAACCCCTTGGGCTATAGCCAGCCTCTCTGCCTCTAAACTGCCCTGCAATGCCTCCTCTGAGGAAGGTAATACATGAAGCGGTTCATAAATCATCCGTTTGCGCGACACTCCTACCATAATAGGCGTTTCAAGGCAACGAAGATAATGTAGATGGTGCAGCAAATACACGTTTTGTTCCAATGTTTTAGAGAATCCGAAGCCCGGATCAATAATAAGTTTGCTGACACCTGCGCGGTGCAATGTATCTAATTTACGCACAAAATAATCTATCAAATCCGCCATCAAATCGTTATATGTTCCACCGGCGGTAGGGTTATCTATCGTTCCTTGTGTGTGCCCCATGATATAGGTAACCCTCTTTTCTGCCACCACATCAAACATTCGCTTATCCCACTGTCCTCCGGAGATATCGTTAATAGCCTCCACTCCAAACTCCCCAATGACGCGCTCGGCAATGGAAGCACGATAGGTATCCACCGAGAAGGGTATGTCCGGCAACAAGCGACGGACAATAGGCAGTACAGCATTCAATCTCTGCCACTCCACGTCTTCGCTCACCGGAACCGCTCCCAGATGGGTAGCCACTGCTCCAAAATCCAAGCCATAAGCTCCTTCTTGAACCATCCGAATAGCCTCATCAATCAACTCATTGGTCAATCTGTTTTTTTGTCCCGAAACATAGCTATCCGGGGTCAAATTAACCACTCCAACAACCTTATAAACGGACATATTTACATTTTTGGCTGCAAAAATACAAAAAAATTTGCATATATCCAAAAAAAAGTGTATCTTTGCGGGCTGAAATTAAAATAATAACGTATGAAGTACTCGAAAATCTTTCTTTTCATGGCATTTATTGCCTTTTGCTCATGTGGTAATCAACGCGAACTGAACACTCGCTATTCGAACACAACTGGCATTAATTATCACGACAAGCACTCATTTAATTTCCAAGCCGTTGAAGGTCTAAGTACCGCTCCGATAGGCATGGTACCTATTGAGGGTGGAACATACACCATTGGTGAGACGGACGAATTTATTACCGCTCCTCGTAATAATGCCCACCGACAAATAACTGTTGGGTCATTCTACATGGATAAGTATGAAATCACGGTCCTCAACTGGCAAGAATATGTTGCTTGGGTAGAGAGTGTTTTTGGCAATGTAGCACCTAATCTGGTACATAAAGCCAAACCGGATTCTAGCGTATGGCAAGAAGACCTGGCTTATAATGACCCGCTCGTCCAGAACTATTTCGAGGGTTCGATGTTCTCTTTTTATCCTATTGTTGGTGTTACTTGGGAGCAAGCCGTGCGTTACTGCCAATGGCGTACCGACCGCGTGAACGAGATATTGCTTATCAAAGCCGGTTTAATTGAACATCCTGACTATGCTTCGTTAAACAAAACCTATAGTAAGCAAGAAAAAGAAAAATGGGATGAAGAGCATGCACCCTATACGTTAGTACAAGTACCTAACGAAGCACCTAATGTCGTAGGCGGTGATAGTTCAGCAGTATATCGTATTGATTTTGACTATATTCGTGATAAATTTGTTTTCAATACAGACAAATATTATAACGATAACTCATACTCACCTAATGCAGGAAGAAAGTCTCTTTACGATAGTTATGGTAACGAGCGCAAGGCCAACTTGAAAGATGGTATGTTGGTTATTGACTACCGTCTCCCAACCGAAGCAGAATGGGAGTTTGCCGCTTATGCACCGGTTGCAGGTCCTGACGGACTGACGACAGAAGGTAAGATTTATCCTTGGTCGGGTTATCATCCTCGTGACTTAAGTGAAACAAAGACGAAAGGTATTCTGCAAGCCAACTTCGTTCGTGGTCGTGGTGACTTGATGGGTGTCAGCGGAGCTCTCAACGATGCTTATACGACTACTGCACCGGTGGATGCTTATTTACCGAATGACTTCGGATTGTACAATATGGCAGGCAACGTTAACGAATGGGTATTAGATGTCTATCGTGAAACAACCAACCAAGAGTTTGAGGAATATCACTCTTACCGTGGTAATGTAATCACGAAGCCTGTTTATTATAATAATCGCCTTCGCATAGACTCGTTTGGTTGCGTGATGCGCGATACGATAATTGATAAGCGCGATGTTCGCGATGGAGATTTTGCTTCGCAGATAGTAACCAATTATCCGTTAGACACAATCAATACTAAATTACCTGAAGGCGGAAAGCTTATGCATGACCCCACGGATATTTTAGTACCTCGTATCACCTCCAATGCTCGCGTATATAAGGGAGGTTCATGGAACGACCGCATTTATTGGCTCAATCCTTCCACTCGCCGTTATTTAGCGCAAGATAAATGCTCCAACACGATAGGTTTCCGCTGCGCTATGTCGGCATTAGGAGACCAAGTTAGTCCTGAAAAGATGATTTTCCAACAAAAGAAACAAAAGAAACAAAAGAAATAGTTTATGAATTTTCCAAGTAATGTAAAGTACACCAAGGAACACGAATGGATTCGTGTGGAAGGTGATGAAGCATATGTAGGTATTACCGACTATGCTCAAAGTGAGTTAGGTGAAATCGTTTTCGTTGACATAGATACCGTTGGTGAAACGATTAACCAAGGCGATGTCTTCGGTTCTATAGAAGCCGTTAAGACCGTTTCTGACCTCAACATGCCCGCAACGGGTGAGGTGATTGAGTTCAACGAAGCCTTGAACGACTCCCCAGAAAAAGTAAATAACGATCCTTATGGCGAAGGTTGGATGATAAAAATCCGCCTCAGTGATAAGGCGGAGTTAGATGCTTTGATGGACGCAGACGCTTATCAAGCTATTATCTGATTAGTAATCCTTAAAGAATAAGGAACTGACAACCTGCAGCGTGGTTTGCGCTGCAGGATTTTTTGTACTATACAGCGGCGTAGCCGAAATGGTTTGTGCTTCCTTGATAGAAACCACGCGCGTTGCTCCATTAGAGTTGGTGGATGTTATAGTGCTAACAGGAACAAGCGCCATACGTAACATTAAATCATCGTCCTGCAAGGACTGCGGATTAGTATGAAGGATACCTGTCAGCATCGTAGAGATGTCAAAAGCATAGTAATAAATCGTATTCCCGACCGCATCCACAGAAGTGGTGAGAAATCCTAAAACGGCTACCGTATCCGACGGCAGTTCTTTGTTTTCAAAAAAAGAGTGCAAGCGACTGTTATTATTACCGCACTTGATTAACAGAACCTGATCGGCAAGCGGAGACGAAGCGTTCACATGATTAACCATAACCTTAAGCTGCGCCAGATTGACATATGCGCTATGGGTGGTATAACGCTCCTCACCTAAGATAGTATCATACATCTGACGCATAGGTAGGTCTATGTACGTGTATACGCCCGCGGGCGCGACGAGATAATTATATAAGGAGTCCTCTTTCAATGTTTGAAGTAAGGAAGCCCTATCCTCATAAATATAGCGATTGAGTTGCTTAACCTCCGAATTAGAATAGAAACTCTTCTCACCCGTCTCCGTCACCACTTCGCCATCAAAGCGCTCATATGTAAAGTGATAATTCACTATCATTCCTATATTCGACACATTGAGCACGGTGGACGAACCAAAATCGGTCGTGATATACAAACCTTTCAAGATGTGCTCATTAAACTCTATTTGTGAGCCATACGATGTGTGCGAGGTGAAACGCTTAAAGAACGCACTATTGGGATCCACTGAGAAAGAAACGACCGGCAAATAGGCATCCAATGAAGCAAAATAAGTAGAATCATTATGATGTTCTGCTACAACTATACGCTCTTGAGATAAGATACGAGTGGAATCGTCCAAACTACAGAAACGACTTACGTCCTCATTAGTTTTATATTTTGGATTAGGATTGTACTCCAACGTTTGCTTATCCATCTCATACATATTGATGGACAACGGACTACGTTCACTTCCCACACACGAAGTATAGAATATGTATATGCGCATTGAGTCAAACACCACGTTCTCAGGATACGAATATCCCTCGGGACATGCCATCTGAGTAAGAATATCTGCTTTTATGGTACCATATTCCGTTTTACGTTCACCTAATAGGAACGAGTCTGGAGAAGAAATAACATAATCGCATGTATCAATCAATGTAAGGAGAGGGAACGTATCCTCTCTAACCGTAATCTTATCCGTTGGTTCAAGTACGGCAGTACCTGCCATTGACGAATCATTCTTACAGCCTGCAAAAAGCAAACTGACCAAGGTAACCAATATAACGATACTCTTTTTCACTTGTATTTTACACTAACAAACTATTATAGAACTTAATATAATCCTCTTTGTTTTCGCAGTACTCCATAATGGGTTTACCACTGGTTTGAGCATAATTCATAACGCGTTGATTAATCTCCGGAGCAGCACAAATGATGGCATCCGCATTATCAATCGCCAAGCGAAGCAGTTCTTCGTACCCAACAGGAAAACCAGCAAGACTGCGCAGATGATAAGGCTGAATACCTTCAATCCGAACTTTGTCTGCAAAATTCGTTCCAAACGGAGTGGTATAAACATTATTATCTATCGACAGCACCACTTTGGTATCCGCAAAGAAGGGCGTATCAGCATATACATGCTTGAGGTAGAGAGGCGCCAAAGCCGCCATCCAGCCTGAACAATGAATGATACTCGGCGTCCAACGCAGTTTCTTCACCGTTTCCAGTACACCACGCACGAAGAAGATACAACGCTCATCGTTGTCATGAAAATCTTGACCATTCTCTCCGGCAACACCCTTACGACGATGGAAGTAATCATCGTTATCAATAAAGTACACTTGCACGCGGGAACCGGGCATGGTGGCCACTTTAATGAGCAACGGGTGATCGGCATCGGCAATAATCAGATTTGCACCTGACAAACGAATCACATCATGTAACTGAGCACGACGTTCATTCACATCACCGAACTTAGGCATGAAGGTGCGAGTCTCAAAACCCGCTTCCTGACACCAACCCGGCAATTGCTGATTGAGAACACGTATTGGCGTTACTTCTTCCAAGTAAGGATATATCTCCTGGGAGATAAAGAGAATACGATTTTGGTCAGTCATAAGGCGTACTTTTAGCGTTAATATATAATTTCGCATTGCAAAGATACAAAAAATATTTGATATTTGCATTATTTTTTTTCATTTTTTTTGTTTTTTTCACAAAAAAGCACTATCTTTGCACGTTTTTTTGAAAAATATCGGTTTAAAATACCTTGCTTTATGCAAATTATCACTACTAAAAAAGGACTTCAAGCCACTGTGGCTGCATGTAAACAAATTAACAAAACCATCGGATTAGTTCCGACCATGGGAGCCCTCCATGACGGACACGCTTCCCTCGTCAAACGATGTGTAGCAGAGAATGATGTTTGCTTTGTCAGCGTCTTTGTCAATCCGACTCAGTTTAACAACAAAGAGGATCTGGCTAAGTACCCTCGTAATTTAGAGAAAGACGCACAATTCCTCTGTGACTTAGGTGCTGATTTTGTTTTTGCTCCCACGCCGGAAGAGATGTACTCCGAGGAGGAGATGAACACCACTTTCTCATTCGACTTCGCCGGATTAGACCAAGTAATGGAAGGTAAGATGCGCCCCGGTCACTTCAACGGCGTGGTTCAAGTCGTTTCCCGTCTCTTCTACCTCGTTCAACCTAACCGCGCCTACTTCGGCGAAAAAGACTTCCAACAACTCGCTATCATTCACCATATGGTGGAGCGCTCTAGCCTGAAAGACACGTTCGATAACCTCCGAATCATAGGTTGCCCCATCGTGCGTGAAGCCTCCGGTTTAGCCCTCTCTTCGCGTAACGAGAGACTGAGCGAGGACGAGAAAAAGACCGCCATCAATATCTCCCGCATCCTCAAGGAGAGTTTAACTTGGCCACGAACCAGCGTCAAAGAAGTAGAACAACGCGTGGTGGACGAGATCAATCAAGTACCCGGCTTAGAAGTGGAGTATTATTCCATTGTAGATGGCACAACACTACAAGAAACGGATACTTTCGATAATGCCGTCGGCTGCGTAACCGTCTATTGCGGACCGGTCAGACTGATTGATAATATTAAGTATTGACCGCTGCGCTGAAAGACCGTTACACTGAAAGACCGCTACGCTGAATGAAAATAGTCATTGATAAATATATTCCTTGTTTAGAGACGGTGCTGCGCGAGGCAGGACACGAAGTGATAGCTTTAGAACCTGAAGTTATCACCGCAGTTGCTGTAGCGAACGCCAGCGCACTCTTCGTGCGTACGCGTACGCGAATAAATAAGGAGTTATTGCATGACTCAACGGTAACGTTTGTGGCAACCGCCACCATCGGCACCGACCATATCGACATTGACTATTGCCGTCAGCAGGGTATTGCCGTAGCCTCCGCCCCCGGTTGTAATGCCCAAGCCGTTTGTGATTACATCGAGGAGGCCATTCGTGAGACGGGCTGTCATTCCATCGGTATTGTTGGTTATGGACATGTGGGCAAGAAAGTAGCCGCCATGGCTATGGCAAAGGGAATGAAAGTGGTTATCAATGATCCTCCACTCGGTTTTTTGGACGATGTGAGCCAATGCGACCTCATCACTTTTCATACTCCCCTAACAAAAAGCGGTCCCTACCCTACTTATCATCTTTGCGATGCCGCGTTTCTGCAACGTTGCCGGCAAGGAGCGGTCATTATCAATGCCGCTCGTGGGGGTGTTGTGGATGAGCAAGCCTTGCTTCAAAGTGGACATCCGTTTGTGCTCGACTGTTGGGAAGGCGAACCAAGGATAAACGCAGAAGTGGCAAGGAGTGAAAAGGCTCTTTTGGTGTCTATGCACATCGCCGGATACTCGTTAGAGGGAAAAATCAACGCTTCACAGCAGTGTTTAGACGCTTTTTGTCAACATTTTTCACTTCCCGCTTTGAAAATTGATAAAAAAGTTGTATCTTTGCAGTCTCAAACGGGAGACAAGGCTCCGGGCTGGCTCCGAAGGGTAAGCGAAAAACTCAAAGCGCAGCCTCAATCCTTCGAAGAATTGAGAAAGAAATATTCACTACGATAACATCGAAACATCGAAAAAAATAAATCGTAAATATAATGGCAAGTTTTCAAAAATTGACTCCTCGCAGTGAGGATTATTCAAAATGGTACAATGAGTTAGTGGTTAAAGCGGACTTGGCTGAGCAATCAGCTGTTCGTGGTTGTATGGTCATCAAGCCTTATGGTTACGCCATTTGGGAGACTATTCAGCAAGAGTTAGACCGTCGTTTCAAACAACAAGGTGTGAAGAACGCCTATTTCCCGCTACTCATTCCTAAGTCTTTCCTCAGCCGCGAGGCGGAGCATGTAGAGGGCTTTGCTAAAGAGTGCGCTGTAGTAACCCACCACCGCCTCATGAACGACCCCAACGGTAAGGGAGTAGTCGTTGACCCCAATGCGCGTTTAGAGGAAGAACTCATTATCCGTCCTACTTCGGAGACGATTATTTGGTCCACCTATAAGAACTGGATCTCGTCCTATCGCGACCTGCCTATCCTTTGCAACCAATGGTGTAACGTCATGCGTTGGGAGATGCGCACGCGTCTGTTCCTCCGTACCGCTGAGTTCCTTTGGCAAGAAGGTCACACGGCTCATGCTACCAAAGAGGAAGCCGAAGACTACGCTCGCACCATGCTCGATGTCTATGCTGACTTTGCCGAGAACGTGATGGCTATTCCGGTTATCAAGGGTGTCAAGTCGCCTAATGAGCGTTTTGCCGGTGCCCTCAATACGTACTGCATTGAGGCGATGATGCAAGACGGCAAGGCACTGCAAGCGGGTACATCTCACTTCTTAGGTCAGAACTTCGCCAAGAGTTTTGATGTGCAGTTCCTTAGCAAAGAGAATAAATACGAATATGTCTGGGCAACGAGTTGGGGTGTTTCGACACGTCTGATGGGTGCGCTCATCATGACCCACTCGGACGATAACGGACTCGTCCTGCCGCCACATTTGGCTCCTATCCAAGTGGTGTTCGTGCCTATCTTCAAAGAGCAAACGCAGTTGGACGCTATCTTGGCTAAGTTGCAACCGATTGTAGATGAGTTGCAATCCAAGGGTATTCGCGTCAAAGTGGATACATCGGATAAATCAACTCCGGGTTATAAGTTCGCTGATTATGAACTCAAGGGTGTTCCCGTTCGTCTGGCTATGGGTGGACGCGACTTAGAGAACGGCACCATTGAGGTGGCTCGTCGTGACACGTTGACCAAAGAGACCATTTCGATAGAGGGTATCGTCGAGCACATTGAGAAACTGCTGGAGAATATTCAAGCAAATGTCTATAAGAAAGCATTGGATTTCCGCATTGCCAATACGCGTGAGGTTGACTCGTATGAAGAGTTCAAAGAGGAGATACAGAAAGGTGGTTTCCTTCTGTGCCATTGGGACGGAACGCCCGAGACGGAGGAAAAGATCAAGGAGGACACGAAAGCTACTATTCGTTGTATTCCGTTGGCAGACCTGCCGGGTCATAAGAACGAACCGGGCAAGTGTATGGTAACGGGCAAGCCCTCTGCCGGCCGCGTCGTCTTCGCTATTGCGTACTAACGGCATCCCGCTCTCGAGAAATAAGATAGTGAGAACAAGTTATAAAAATGCATTTTTGGCAACAAAAGTGCATTTTTATTTTGTCGTTCCGATTATTTTTTGTATTTTTGCAGCCGTAATTTGAAATTGCAGTTATGCTAAGATAATGAATATAGATGAGGCAACAAGAATGAGAAAACTGATTTTATTTATCGCATCTATGTTTGTTCTGAGCATAAGTGCAGTGCAAGCAGAGGAAGCCGATGCTGTTTTCTTTTGGATTAACGGCTCTAATACTTGCTATCAATTGAGTAAGATGCCCGTCGTTAGTTATGACAAGGGGGCGGCCGTATTGACAATTGACGGCATAGAGCAGCTGCGTGTGCCCGCTGAGTATTTGGAAAACTTAATCATCACGTACGGCATCTATCAAGAACTTACTCCTACCGACATAGCGTCCTCAACTGCCAAATATACTAAAGTTCACAAAGTAGGCAAGTATATCATCGGTGGCAGACTGATTATTGTTAAAGATGGTCAGCAGTTTGATGCGGAAGGGAGAAAATTGTAAGTCGAACGTAGGACGTCAAATCAAAAATAATAAATCACAAATGAAAAAAGTTATTTTTTTCTTTGCTGTTGCGATTGGCAGTGTGCTAATGATGGCGCAAACGAACCAAATCACATGGGTGAATGGTCGCGCCGTGTTAGGTCAGTCGATTAGTTCGATTGATAGTATTAAGTATGGAGTAATCGAGGACGCCGACCAACTCGTTCTCTGGTTACCTAAAACGATTATTGTTCACGATACGGTTATTGTGCATGATACCATCATCATCAATAAGTGCGATAGTAGCTATGCTCCCGAAGGTGTAGAGATGGTCGATTTAAGTTTGCCCAGTGGTATTAAGTGGGCAAATATGAATGTAGGTGCCACTGCTATTACTGAGTATGGTGATTACTTTGCATGGGGAGAAACAACTCCCAAAACCACCTATGATTGGAGTACGTACAAGTATTGTTCCGATGGCAAATATACAGGCATGACCAAGTACACCTATCCAGATGGTCTAAAAAGTGGTATTTGGTATAATGATGATACTTTCATTGGCGATAACAAGACGACTCTTGACCCGGAAGACGATGCTGCTCACGTTAATTGGGGTGGCAATTGGCGTATGCCGACCTTGGCAGAAATCCAAGAATTGGAAAACAACTGTACATGGAAATGGGTAGCTCTGCAAGGTGTTAATGGTTATAAAGTGACAGGTAGCAACGGCAATTGGATCTTTTTGCCCGCTTCCGGCTACCGCTACGATTCGTCGCTCAGCCGTGTCGGCTTCCTCGGCTACTACTGGTCCTCTTCGCTCGACGAGGACTACTCGGCCTACGCGTACGACCTCGGTTTCAATTCGGTCGACGTGGATTGGAGCAGCAGCGATCGGTACTTCGGTCATTCCGTGCGTCCGGTCTGCCGGTAGCCAGCACTCATTCTGACTTGCAAATTTTTGCATTTATAAACTCTCTCCCATCGCAGCCTCTCGAGGTTGCGATGGTTGTTTGTAAATACCCTTGGGGGAATTGGCGAACAACCTATTTCTGTCCGTGAAAAGTCAGAGGGCTGCCAAAGTCACAACATTGTCCCAACATAGTCACAACATTGTCCCAACTTTTAAGACCTATGCAAGAAGGCCGGAGGATGACGACTAATCAAAAAGCGTGGGATTATCCTGATCAAAGCGTTTCAGGATATTCTGCATAAGCGTCTGACGAATGAGTTTACTGCGGTTCTTCACAGTATATTTATCGCAATACTTATCCAACGCACGCATCTCACTATCATTGAGCATGATACTCACCTTATGCGTGCGAGGCTGCTTCTTACTATGTTTGTTATTTGTCATAAGTCTTTCAGTGCAACGGTCTTTCAGCATAGCGGTTCTACAGCAGCAGACGTTCCGTCTGCGGAAGGCGGTCTAAAACACAATCCCTACTTTAGCACCAATACCGATAAAACCTCGACCCGAGAGTTCGGAAGAAGTATAAGTATATCCGTCAATCGTTTCCGAGGTGGCAATACTTGCCTGTTGGAACAGGACATTGACTCCCAATAGAACCGCCGACTTCTCGTTCATCTGATAGCGATAGCACACATCTACTGCTGCATGCAGACCGCCCTTGTAGTTCTTAGAAGCGGCTATACCATAACCGATGGAGAAATTGACTTGCGGAGCACGCTGCGTATTCATCAACGGTACACGCGCCACAAACTGGATGGGAATAAACGAATAGGTCGTTTCCTTAAAGAAACCGCCTAAGTAACCGACGGCACCACCTAAGAGGATATTCTTATCCTTAATTCGACGCGAACCGATAATAAAATTAGCATCTACATAACCGCCCCACTGTTCTCGCGGCAGAGTGATGGCTCCGCCAACTGCCTCAATAGACAACGACACACGCTTGGTTGGAACCACAATCTCACTATTCGCCAATTGCGTCACCATCTCGGTCTGTTCCATGGGGGTTGAACCAATAGAGAGAACATCCGCCATCGGACATTGGAAACGCGTTCCCGTGGCGTCCTTAATGATAATAACCTCCTCGTTTTGGAACACAATCTCACCCGAGTAACGCTTACCCGATTTCATCACAATGACCTCAGCAGACAAGGTCTGCAATGCCAACAAAGCTATTAAAACGATTCCTATTCTTTTCATAAATCCTTTATCCTTTATCCTTTATCCTTCTACTTTATCATCTTACCGGCAAAAAGTCTATTTGCGACCTCTCAACATCTACTCTCACCACTTGCACGCGCATGGGGTCGCCAATGGTGAACGTTCGCCCGCTATCTTGGGATATGAGGCGGTAGTTCTTTTCGTCATACTCCATGTACTCGCCCGGTATAAGTTCGTAGATACGCACCAGTCCTTCACAATGGCTCTCATTCAATTCCACATATACTCCATATTCGGTCACGCCAGATATTGTGCCATCAAAGACCTCGCCTTGGTGGTCGCTCATCCATATTGTCTGATACAGTTTGACCGACGCACGCTCCGCCTCTTGCGCTGCTATTTCCATCTCCGAACAGTGCTTGCACGCCTGCTCCAACGCCTCTGTCTCCGCCTTCGGGTTATGCGATTTCTTACCACGAAGGATATAGTAATCCACGAGCCTATGCACCATCAAGTCAGGATAGCGACGGATAGGAGAAGTGAAATGTGTATAGTATGGAAAACGCAAACCATAGTGACCTATGTTATGGGTTGAGTACTCTGCCTTAGCTTGGGCACGGATGGTGAGTATATCTATGACCTCTTGACGCACTCGGTCTTTCATTTTCTTTTGGAAGAGCGTCACTTTACGCAGTTTCTCTTTATCGGGCAAGTCGTGTACACGATAGACGAAAGGTACCGAACCAACGGCAGTGGCCACCGTCTTATTGGCAAGGAGCATAAACTCCTCAATGAGGTGATGCGCCGGTGTGGGATGCTCAAAATAAATCTCGGTTGGGTGCCCGTTCTTATCCAAACGGAAACGCATCTCGTCCTTCTCAATGGCAAGTGCCCCGGCGGAGAGTCTCCGCTGACGTAAAACGAGTGCCATCATGTTCAGTTCCTTGAGTGCCTCTATTAACTTTCCACTTGCAACTTTACCCTCCAAGATATCTTGTGCCTCGTCGTAATTAAGGCGGACATCAGAACGGATAACGGTGCGGCAGATCTTGTACTTAACGACCTTAGCGTCTGCCGTCATGTTGAAGATGACGGACATAGTCAGTTTGTCCTCATTGGGGCGCAACGAGCATAAGTCATTGCACAGTTCCTCGGGCAGCATGGGGGTCACGCGATCGACCTCATAGATAGTGCAGCCTCGACGATACGCCTCTTGGTCCACCGCCGACTCGCCCTCTACAAAGAAAGACACATCGGCTATATGAACGCCCACTTGGTAGAGTCCATCACCCAAAGGAGTAAAGGAAAGAGCATCATCAAAGTCCTTTGCGTCGGCAGGGTCAATGGTGAAAGTGAAGGCGTCTCGCATGTCGCGACGACGGAGAATTTCAGCCTCTATATCCACTTTTTTTGTTCGCATAAGTGCCCAAATAACCAATATCGGCTACAAAATTACAAATTATTTTGCATATATGCAAAAATTTAATTACTTTTGCAGCGTAATTCAGCTAAAAACGCAACTATGCGAGCGAAAAGTGATGTACATATTAAGAATCGTAGGGCCTATTTCGATTATCAGGTCCTGGATAAGTATGTAGCCGGTATCCAACTCTTCGGTACCGAGATTAAGTCTATTCGTGAGTCCAAAGCGTCCTTGGCGGACACGTACTGCGTCTTCCAAGACAACGAACTATGGGTCAAGCAGATGAACATATCCGAGTATGCTTTCGGTTCCTACGCCAACCACGCCGTTCGGCGTGACCGCAAACTGCTGCTCACTCGTAAGGAACTCAATAAACTGGAGCGCCAAACGAAGGAGAGCGGCAAGACGATTATTCCCCTCTCCCTCTTTATCAACGAGCGTGGGTTTGCCAAGATGGAGATTGGGCTGTGCCAAGGTAAACACGAGTACGACAAGCGGCAAGCCATCAAGCAGCGCGAATCGGAACGCCAACTCCAAGACCTCCGCAGACATTAAACACAAAACACTATACACCAAACACAGAAAAAGCAAGCATCGGATGCTTGCTTTTTTTGTGGTCCCTCTAGGGCTTGAACCTAGGACCCCCTGATTATGAGTCAGGTGCTACTAACCAACTGAGCTAAGAGACCAGCGTCCACAAAGGACGACTTATTCCTTTTTAGCGGATTCCCGCGTTTTTAAGAATTCTTTTTGGGCATCAATATCATCGCGATATTGGAACTTGAGGTCGTCAAAGGTTTTGGTATTAACCAGACGAATCTCCACACGACGGTTCGGGGCATATTGCGCACTACTACGCTTACCTACAACAATACCCTTACCGACAGCAAACATCCGATTCTCATTCAATCCATACTCATAGAGCAACTCTTCCATTACGTTTTGAGAACGATTTTGACCCAAACGTTTGTTGTATGCTACAGAACCTACGTTGTCGCAGTAACCGATAACAACAGCATGTAAGTCAGGATTCTCGTTCATACGATCTGCCACCTGTTGAATAATAACCAATGCCTCGTCAGAGAGATTGTGCTTATCGTTCTCAAAGTAAACGTAGTAATAGTTCGGTTTGTCGGATTCCGGATTGGTGATATAGGTAGCGTGATTATAAATATTCGTCGTATCACCATTTCTTACAGAACGACCCGTGGTATCACGATAATAAAGAACCACCGTGTCACGAGGAGTAACGGCACTCTTGGCACCTAAACCAACCTTAGAGAGAACCTCTTTATTCACGTAGTTATCCACGTGAGACTTCTTCTGTGCCTCAAACTTCCAACGCAACAGCAACTCGGTATCAAACACACCATCGTTGTTATTACTGAGCAGACGACCATCCACTGCATCCGTTACGAAATACGTATAGAGAGCACGCAGACCTAAAGCAATGTCACGCGACACATTGAACTCAAAGTCCAAACCAGCCTCCAAAGCACCAACCACCTTGTACTTATCCATCTTCTCCGGATCACGATTAGCGGTATGATACTTATTGTATTCCGACTCCCAAACCTTTATGCGCTCACCATCGGTATTCGTGGTATAGGTGAAACGACCGGTAGGATATTGAATCGTATTACGCCAGAACATAGCGCCACCACCACCGATGATATTCAAAGCAAATAACTTAGTGGTAGCCTTCGGGAAGAAAGCGTTAAAGATATCGAAACTCAAATAAGCTACGGCTTGATGTTGGAAACCGCGGAGCAGTTTGTCTGCATTATCCGCACCATCCTTCGTGTTACCGGCAACGCCCACTTGACGGAACGTGTAATCCAAACCCATTCCCCATGTAGGGTTGAACTTATAGTCCACACCCAAACCTACGGAGGGAGCCATAACGCCATGCTTTTTCTCAGAAGCAAAGTCTCCGTCAAAAACATTAAAACCACCATGTAAGAAGAGCGACCAATCAGCATCTTCTTGAGACACATAGTGACGTACATTCTCTGCTACGTTATAGGGGTGAATACCCTTCACGGAATCAGATTGCACTTCCGAATTCGTTTGCGCCATAACTAACGTTGAGCAGACAAGCGCTAATGCTATGTAAATAAAGCGTTTTTTCATATAAAAACCATCTTCAAAAGGGTTATTTATCCGTACAAAAACCGAGCACACCCGATTTCGACGTGCAAAGGTACGACTTTTTTTTGATATACGCAACTTTTTTGTGAAAAAAAAACTTTTTTTTTAATTTCTTGTTTTGAAATTTGCATATATGAGCATTTTTTTGTATCTTTGCAACGTGAATAAAAAACAAAAATCATGGATATTCTAAATCAAATGCTCGCGCGTGCGAAGGCAAACCCGCAGCGCATCGTGCTTCCCGAAGGAGATGAACCTCGTACATTGGAAGCTGCTAACATCATCTTAAAAGACCAAATAGCAAAACTCATTCTCATCGGAAACCCCGACACCATCCATCAGATGGCGCAAGAGAAAGGTTATGCTTACATTGACCAAGCCACCATCGTGGATCCCGAGACCGATTCTCGCATGCCCGTGTACGCGAATCTCTTATATGAATTACGCAAAGCCAAAGGCATGACCGAAGAAGAAGCGGCTGCTAAAGCCAAGAACCCGCTTTACTTGGGTTGTCTCATGATTAAGAACGGAGATGCCGATGGCGAACTTGCTGGTGCACGTGGTACCACGGCAGACACGATTCGTCCTGCCTTCCAAATTCTCAAAACCAAACCCGGCGTGAGCGTAGTGAGCGGTGCTTTCCTTATGTTCACTCCCGCCAAGAATTTGGGAGAAGACGGTTTCCTCGTCTTTGCCGACTGCGCCGTTAATCCGTGCCCCAATGCTCAAGAATTAGCTCAGATAGCTATTTCGACTGCCGAGACGGCTCGCGCTATTGCCGGTATCGAACCACGCGTGGCTATGCTCAGTTTCTCGACCAAGGGCAGTGCCAAGCACGAACTGGTGGATAAAGTAACAGAAGCCACTAAACTCGCTAAAGAATTAGCTCCCGACCTTATGCTCGACGGCGAACTGCAAGCCGATGCAGCGTTGATAGAGAAAGTGGCAGCCACAAAGGCTCCTAATAGTCCCGTTGCCGGCAAAGCCAACGTACTCGTCTTCCCCGACCTGCAAGCCGGTAATATCGGTTATAAACTGGTGGAACGTTTCAGCGGTGCCGATGCGGTTGGTCCTATCTTACAAGGTATAGCCGCTCCGGTAAACGACCTCAGTCGCGGATGCAAAGTGCAAGACATCGTACAAATGGTTATCATCACCGCCTGTCAGGCTATTCATTAGTTGAAAGTTATGAAGATATTAGTATTAAATTGTGGTAGTTCGTCCATCAAGTACGCATTGTACGATATGGATAGTAAAGAAGTGATTGCCTCGGGTGGAGCCGAGCGAGTAGGAATGCCGGAAGCCTTTGTGAAGGTTAAACTTCCCAACGGAGAGAAACGTAAGATTATGCACGATATACCCGAGCATACCGAAGGTGTTAAGTTTATTCTCAGTTTGCTCACTGATTCGGAGATTGGCGCCATCAAGAGTCTCAAAGAGATTGATGCCGTAGGTCATCGCATGGTGCACGGAGGAGAGAAATTTGCTAAATCCGTTCTTATCACGGACGAGGTCATCGAGACCTTCGAGGCTTGCTCCGATTTGGCTCCGCTGCATAACCCCGCTAACCTCAAAGGTATTCGCGCCGTGAGTGAACTCATGCCGGGTCTGCCCCAGGTAGGTGTGTTTGATACGGCTTTCCATCAGACCATGCCCGATTATGCTTACCTCTATGCCCTACCCTACGAGGTTTATGAGAAATATGGTGTGCGCCGTTACGGTTTCCACGGGACTTCTCACCGCTATGTATCCAAACGCGTGTGCGACTTCCTCGGCGTTGACTATACTAAACAACGTATCATTACCTGCCACATCGGTAACGGAGGTTCGCTTGCAGCCGTTAAGAACGGTCAGTGCATTGATACCACGATGGGACTCACCCCGTTGGAGGGTATCATGATGGGTACTCGTTCGGGTGATGTAGATGGTGGCGCTATCACTTATTTGGAGAAGAAACTCAATCTCAGTCCCGACGAGATGTCTAATTACCTCAATAAGAAAAGCGGTGTATTAGGTATCTTTGGCGTTAGTTCAGATATGCGCGAGTTAGAAGCTGCTTGTGAAGCCGGAGAGAAACGTGCTCAGTTGGCACTCCAAATGTACAATTATAAGATTAAAAAATACATCGGTGCCTTTGCTGCTGCTATGGGTGGTGTGGATATCATCGTGTTCACCGCCGGCGTAGGTGAGAATCAACCCAGTATGCGTGCCGGAGTAGTAGAAGGATTAGAGTTCTTAGGTGTTAAGATTGACCCCGAAATAAACAACACACTCCGCGGTGAAGAGAAAGTGATTTCTACTCCGGATAGTCAAGTCAAAGTGGTCGTTATCCCCACCGATGAGGAGTTGATGATTGCCAGCGACACAATGGCACTTATATAATGATGTATTGAACGCCCAAAGGGCTAAATGATGAATTGATGAAACCAATTATCTATCAATTATTACCTCGCACGTTTACCAATTACAACGAAACGAGAAAAACGAACGGCACGAAAGAGGAGAATGGCTGTGGTACTTTTGCGGGTATCACCCCCAAGGCATTGCAAGCCATCTTCGAATTAGGAGCTACCCATGTTTGGTACACCGGTGTGATTAGGCATGCTACCGCAGAGTTTAACACTCCATCTATCGTGAAGGGGAAGGCCGGCAGTCCTTATGCCATAACCGACTACTATGATGTAGATCCCGACCTTAGTGTGGATCCAAACAAACGAATGGCTGAGTTTGAAGCTCTCGTTCGTCGCACCCACAAGGCGGGGCTAAAGGTTGTGATTGATTTTGTACCTAATCACGTTGCCCGTGAGTATAAGTCCGTTTGCAAACCGAGAGGAATCAAAGACCTCGGTCAAACAGATCATTCCGAATGGGCATTCTCCCCACTCAATAACTTCTACTATATCCCCGACCAGAAATTTGCTCCCAATTTTGATATAGCAGGTTATGAGGAATACCCTGCTAAAGTGACGGGTAACGATTGTTTCAGTCCCAATCCGAACAAGGACGATTGGTACGAGACCATCAAACTGAACTAC
Source organism: Paludibacteraceae bacterium (assembly GCA_024400115.1). Lineage (GTDB taxonomy): Bacteria > Bacteroidota > Bacteroidia > Bacteroidales > Paludibacteraceae > Colicola. The sequence continues at coordinate 37,682 of JAKSNF010000010.1, forward strand.
GGTGTCTATTATCAAGGCGGTGGAGAAAAACAGTTCGATCCTATTCCCGACACATGGAAGAAGATGTTAGATATTCTCCGTTTTTGGTCACGCAAGGGCATTGATGCTTTCCGTGTAGATATGGCAGAGATGGTGCCCGTGGAGTTCTGGCGTTGGGTTATTCAGCAAGTTCACACCTACTATCCCGATGTGGAGTTTATCGCCGAGTGCTATAATCCCAATCTCTATCGCGATTATCTCAATGCCGGATTCAAATACCTATACGACAAGGTGGGCATGTACGAATACCTTCGTGGTGTAACCAGTAAGAACTGGGCTGTGGAGGGTATAACGCAACATTGGCAGAGCGTAGAAGATATGCAAGAACACATGCTCTATTTCTTAGAGAACCATGACGAACAACGTATCGCCAGCGGTTTCTTCTGCGGTAGAGGTATGTGCGCCGAACCGGCTATGATCGTAGCTGCCACTTTAGGCAAGAACCCTCTACTCATTTATGCCGGACAAGAATTAGGCGAGAAAGGTATGGATTTTGAAGGTTTCTCAGGTATCAACGGTCGTACAACAATCTTCGACTATTGGGGAGTGAAGAGTCTGCAAGCATGGGCAAACAAGGGTAAGTTCGATGGTAAGAACTTAGACGATGAGCAGAAAGAGCTACGGAAATTCTATCAAAAACTGCTCACCACTGCTCGCGATGAGAAAGCCATTAACGAGGGGTTGATGTACGACTTGGAATATGCTCAAACGGAAAACTTCAATAAGCACGAGCAGTTCGCCTTCTTACGTAAGAAAGATAATGACTTGCTACTCATTGTCACCAATTTCGATGACAAACAAGTGGACATGCAAGTCCGTCTGCCTTTAGACGCATTCACATATCTACAACAAGAGGAATGGCCAAAGGCTTCTGCTGTCGATTTATTGACCGGCAAAAAGATAAAGAAACTGAGTTTAACCGTTACCGAACCTATCGGTTTAACCCTTCCTGCTTGGACGGGTGTCATCTTAAAGATTAGTAAATCAAAATAATGCGAGACGCTTTTAAACTTATTCGTTGGCCCAACCTTATTTTTATCGGCATCCTCTTATGGGTGATGGAACAATGGGTTGCCACTCCTGTATTAAATAGTATTCGGTTTGACCAAACCATATTACCTTGGTGGTTGCTGACGCTTATCATCGCTGCCACTATTCTCATTGCCGCCGGAGGATACGTCATCAATGATTACTTCGATGTCAAGATTGACCGTATCAATCGGCCGGATGCCGTCATTATCACCCGAACTTGGGAAAAACAAAGAGCCTTTCGGTTTAGTCTAATCCTAAGCATCATCGGAATCGTGCTTGGGCTCGCTGTTGCTTTTATCTGCCGCAGTTGGACATTAGGTATTATCTTTGTTATGACCCCCGGTGTACTTTGGTTTTACTCCTCGGGATATAAACGCCAGTTCATTATAGGTAATCTCATTATCGCCCTTGTCTCGGCTCTTACTCCTCTGCTGATTGCTTTTGCTAATATAGGTTATGCCCATGTTCGTTGGGGAGAAATTATCAATCAAACCCCTCTATCGCATGAACTATTCGTTTGGCTCGGCGGGTTTGCTGTTTTTGCCTTTCTAACTACTTGGATTCGAGAAATCATCAAAGACATGCAAGATGTAGAGGGAGATGCCGAGATGGAATGTCACACTTTTCCTGTTGTGCTCGGTGAACGTTGGGCAAAGATTATAGTTACTACCCTAACCCTCATCACAATGGGATTGCTCGTTTATTGCAATTATTGTGCGCTTCCTTTTGATACTGCTTTTAGAAGTCCTAATACGCGGTTCTTATACTTCGGTCTTCTGACTCCACTCGTTTGTATGTTGGTTCTTCTTTGGAGCGCCAAGATACCCTCCGATTATAAAGCGGTACAAATGATAATGAAGTTCGTCATGTTTATGGGAACGATGTTCGGATTTGTTATCATGAGAATGATTAATTGATAAATGATGAATATAATTTTAGGTTCACAGTCACCTCGTCGTCGCGAATTAATGAAAGGGATAGATATTCCCTTTACAACGATTAATATAGATGCCGACGAGACCTACCCTCCCCACCTCAAGGAGGGTGATATACCTATTTATATATCGCGCGCGAAGGCGCGCGCGTACGCGAGCCACTTGACCGACGAGGACTTACTCATCACCGCAGACACCATTGTTTGGGTCGAGGGTAAAATGCTCGGCAAGCCTCACAACGAGGAACAAGCCAAACAAATGTTACGCCAACTAAGCGGCAAGACGCATCATGTTTATACGGGAGTAACGTTCCTCTACCAAGGGCAATGCGATAGTTTGGTAGATAAGACGGATGTGACCTTTAAGTCCCTCAGCGAGGAAGAAATAGACTATTACGTCCACACCTATCAGCCTTTAGATAAAGCAGGGGCTTATGGAGTGCAAGAATATATCGGTTATATCGGAGTAACAAAGATGGAAGGATCGTATTTTAATGTCATGGGCTTTCCGATTAGTCGCGTTTACGAAAAAATCAAACAATACCTATCTAAATAAATATGCAGATATCACCAATGCTCATAAAACTGTTTTTGATTATGCTTGGTCAAACGGCAGTGCAAGCGCTCAGTCAAGTCACCCTCAAGATGGGAATGCAAGCCATTAACGGCTGGCAATGGACATGGAATTGCATTTATCACCAAGTGCTTCTTAATGGATGGTTGCAACTCGCAATCTTACTCATCATAGCGGCCAATGTTATTTGGTTTATCGTTATAAAATATTTTCCACTCACCTATGCCTACCCTTTAACGGCCTTAGGATTCGTCTTCGGAATGATATTGGGTATCCTTATATTACATGAGACCGTCATTTGGTCTCAATGGGTCGGTGTGGCAATGATTGTTGGTGGATGCTTCTTCTTACTTAGATAACTCTTTATTGAAAATGACTAATAAACAAAGAAACTATCTTGTTTTCGGTATTTTTGCTCTCTTATTCTTCCTAAAGAATCTTGTTTTTCATTGGTTCAGTTTTTACGAGTGGCTTCCCGCAGGTGAAACGGGTTTCTTGGCTACTCTCGCTTGGTTATTACCCAAGATTGGCTCCGCCATCTTCTTTGCCAGTCTAACTTTCCTTGTCAAAGACAAACGTTGGCTCGTCATCCCTGCTTTCGTGATAGACATCTGGTGTCTTGCCAATTGGATATACATGCGCAACAACAATTTCCTATTGGACTCTTTTGCCTTTAACATAGTCGGCAACTTAAATGGTTATTGGTGGAGTTGCATCGTTTTTGTTGAACTACTCTTAGATATTAGTATTTTTGTATCCTCTATACTCGTCAGTATTTTAGTTTTCCGCACTATCCATAAAACCGAGTGCCAATGGGCTGCCGCCGCTATCGTTCTGCTTGTGTCTGTCGTTTGTCTGTATGCCTCAGAAGGATTATTCATCCTTAGCAAAGACAAAGATCAACGCCCCTCTTTCCGTTGGGATATTGCCACACGCGAAGGGCGCGAACGCGTATATGGCATTGACTACGAGTATCTCGTGAGTGAAACGTCCCTTCTGTCAATGCCCCTATTCCTAATTCCTGATTATTTGCAAATCAGAAGCGGAAAAATTTATAACCGAGATATGATGCCGGAAGACCTATCACTTGCTCAAACACGGAGAAAACCAAAGAGTGAAGTCAACCACTCGGACAAACTGATTATTGTTATTTGTGAAAGTTTGGAAAACTGGCTCGTACGACCCGACATCATGCCACACCTCAGTGCTATCACCCAACTCGACCATGTTCTCTATGCCAACAATGTCAAAACACAAATAGTAGGAGCACCTTCTGCCGACGGCCAGATGATTATCAACACGGGGCTACTTCCGCTCACAGAGGGCTACACTTGCTTCCGATATCCACAGCACGACTATCCAAGTTTGATGAAAATGACAACAGATAGTACCGTCATGCTCTTACCCCACGACACAAGTGTGTGGAATCAGGCAAAGATGAGCATAGCCTATGGCTACGACACAACGATTATATATAGTGATGTAGACACTGCTCTATTTAACAAACTCAATGAGATACAACAAAGTGGTGTCAACCATATTCAATGTATAACACAATCCACCCATGCTCCCTTTGTTATTTGCTCTCAATCGCAATTAAAAGAAACAAAGAAAATGCCCATATTTATGGATCGCTTTATCCGCGCTTTCAATGTCTTAGACGAGGGACTGGGCTTGTTCGTTGATCGTATAGCGACCGATTCCACCTTACGCGAATATACCATTGTTATCACGGCTGACCACCATATACTCTATCACGAAAAAAGAGAAAAATATCAAAAGTATTGTGACCTGAACGGGTTAGATTATACTCCAATCTCCCCTGCCCTACCGCTCATTATTTATTCACCTAAGATAGAAGGAAATATCCATATCTCGGAACCCGTTTATCAAATGGATATCTATCCTACTGTGCTGCACTTATTAGGCGGTGACGATTACGAATGGCAAGGTTTCGGCATCAACCTACTCGACTCCACTGCCTTGACGCAACCTCGCATAATAGACGAGGCCACCGCTTTTCATGTCAGTGACCTCATCATTCGCAATAACTGGTTTGCTCATTAATCAGAAGGTGAAACGAACCGTCACCTTTACTCCGTTACGTCCCCAACCCGGTAACTTACGGGTAATGCCGGAAGGTAACGTGTACTCATTATACGTCAATCGACGGACATAGTCTATACGAATAAACTTGAGAACATTCTCCAATCCGGCGGTAAGCTCCATATAGGGCATATGATAATCAATGGGAGAACCGGTACGACCGGCAATCATACGTCCTTGATCATCGTACGAAGCACGAGACAAATCTTCGGGGAAGTAATACAAGCCCTCATTACCTGCAACAAAAGGATTATTCTTATCACTTAAGTAACCCGCTATACCGGAGAAAGAGAACACACCCCTCAATTTGAGGCGATTGATACCCGGAATACGGTTTAGTATCCAACCCTTGAAGTAATAAGTCATATACCAACTCGCGTATCTATCCATCATAAACTCCATCGGGAACATAGCATTAAAACCGTTTTGGTTCAAGAAGATAGAAGTAGATGTCTCCGGCGAATACAGTTTCATGAAGGGCACCTGATTCCACACATAGCCTAGTTCTATACGACCATCTATATGACCGAAAGAAGAAAGCCAAAAACGCTTAGAGGCAGAGAACTGAGTTGTATTGTACACAAATCCCTTTCCTCCGGAGGCACGGTCATCAAGGTATCCTACATGATGAACAAGACGCAAGACTGGAGCCTCATGATCCGCCGCAAAGGGAGACTCATTTCCTCCCCTATCCACATACGTCTTTGACCAAGCCGGAGTATAACGGAGTTCTAAACCCAAATCATAATTATAGTATCCCATTACCTCTTGAACCGCGTTGGGGTTGATGGAGCCATCTTCCTTAAACACCCAATCATTGGCATCCTTTACCCGATAAAAATGCAAAGCGCTCACCGAGCCGTTCGTAGGTTGAACCGAAGTATGACTGAAATCAAACGTTGAACGGACTAAGAAATGCGCCTTCCACTCCTTCACATAATCTAACTTAGTATGAAAGACATACTGGTCAAAAGGCATCGTGGGCTTCGATGTCGGAATAGACATCAGTATATTATCGCGCCTTAAAATACCTTGCGATTGGAAGGGCTCTTCCACATCATATTGCACACCCAAGGATAGATAATGCCTATCCCACTCAAACGGATGATACTTCTTGGCATTAAACGAATATATTGCCGTGGCATTGTATTTAGGTCGCAAATCCTTCGTTCCAAAAGCAACATACCCTTGGAAGAACCAATGCGGATTAACATTGGCTGTCGTTAAACCACCCACACGCAAACGAACGCCCTCTAACATATTCCATGACAAGAAGTTATAAATCGGGCCAAAATCCCATTTACTATCCCACATATGGTCTCCCGGAGCAGTGGTAACATACTCGGTGGTAACGGCATTAACCAACATCGTTAGACTATTGAAAAGAGGATTAGCCTCGAACTCCTCTACCAAATCGTATATCGAAGTCTCGTATTTAGTCAACGGCTCAGGACGGATTGTGTCCCAAGCTAAAGCACCTAAACGAACAGCCATAGAGTCTTGAGAAGCATCCGTTTCAGGTCCAACAAACTCGGTTGGGGTAAAAGCAGAGAACGTTTTAGGATTAATCGGCGTTTCAAAATCCCAATCGGTATAAATCTTCGTTTGACGGGCAATCAGTTGGTGTTTCTCTCTAAACAAATAGAATCGAACAGAGGTATTCGTTCTTTCCGGAGCCCATAACCCGTTAGGCAGACGCTTATTCTTATGATGAACCGTGAAATGGCTGATAAAATTGAGATTGATATTACGCGGTACATCCATCTTGTACTCCTTTACCTGATACGTACTATCGTCCAATATATATAAGTGACCGGTAAACGAATAACTCTCCGAATTAACGGGAACGAACGCCACATCTATACAACGCTCACCATCCAAGATAAGCGTATCCTGAATATAGTACTGATAGTAACTGATAGCTAATGCCGAAGATAGAGGGGAGACAAAACGATTGTATAACAAATTCATGTTATTGTCGTTTATATCCACATCCTTAAAAGCGTTATCAATCGTTTTTTGGAAAGCTCCGGAGCCAATGATATCCTCTACACCAAAGATACGCTTTTTCATAAGAATATGTTTCTCGCGCCTGGGTTTCTTAGAATAATATTCATTCTTTAATTGTTCCCGTATATCTATTGTCATGGAGTGTTGCTCCGTTGTTGTATCAATGTATTTCTCAGCGAAAGCAAACTGTTTCCAGAAGCGTTTGGTGAAATCCGGATGAAAATTATTCAACGCAAACGATATTCGTGTATAGGACTGAGCGGTATAGAAATCTTCATCCTTAACCGTATTCTTGTCTTTATTAGCAATCACGTTCTTCATCAATTCTACCGCCGGATTACCCTTTCGCTTATACCGTTGCTTCTCCCCTTTGGGCTTAACGATAACCTCTTCCAAACCAATGGCATCGGTGCGCATCTTGAGCACCATGTTCTGCTCCGTCTTACCTAAGCGAAGATTCTGTACACCGGTCTTATAACCCATGTACGAATAATTGATGGTCGTATAACCTTGCGTATTGGACAGAGAGAAATTACCATCTAAATCGGAGGTTGTTCCAACTGCAGTGGGTTTATTCTTCTGCGCTCCCGTAACAAAATAAATCTGTACTCCCGGAAGCGTTTCTCCCGTTTCTGCATCCACTACAACACCCGTTATACCCGTGCGCGTCTGTCCCCAAACGGGGAAAACATACAGACACATCAATAGAACAACTATATAATACCTTGCAAAGCGCACTTACAATCCTCTTTCTTTTTTGTACTTAGCCTCAATCTCTTTATATCGCTCCAAGACTTCCGTTACAATATCATTCCACGAACGAGTAAGAGTAACCGAAGCTTTATCACCTACTCGTTTCACTTCTTGTGGATGATCAATTAGATATGCCAATAACTGAGCATATTCATTGGGGTCATTAACACATAAAAAACCATTCTGCTGATCGTCTATCACTTCCGCCGCCGTTGAACCTGCCAACATAACCGACGGCGTATGCATGGCTGCCGCCTCGCGAACAACCAACGGAGCATTGTCATATAAAGACGGAAAAAGAAAAAGGTCTGCCGCCGCATAATAACTCTTAAGTATATCCCTGTCATATACCGCACCCAATAAAGTCGCTTTGTCTTCTAATCCTAATTCTACTATCTTTTGACGAATCTGCTGTTCGGCGTAACCCTTACCAATTGTAAAGAACTTATAGGGCAAGTGTTTAATCTTTGCCAATGCCTCCAACACAAAACCGATATTCTTCTCCCATATATGTTGCCCTACAAAAAGAAACATCATCTCTCCCTCCTTCATTCCTAACTCCTTACGCGCCTTCTCTCTCAAATAGTTAACCTCCTCTATCGGTGACACAAAATCGTTACCATTCTCCACCACACTCACTTCACCCTTATATCCATATTCTCGCAATACCGGTTCTACCGAAGCTTGGGGCACCCAAACAGCATCAGCCTTATTGAAGAAATTAACAACATGATTAACCGCAAAATCAACAAACGGAGTAAAGGGTATAGCCCTCTCAAAATCTTGTCTAAACTTAGAATGGAACGTCGCCACCAACGGTATATGCTGCTTATGCGCAATCTGCATTGCCAGATGTCCCGACGAGAAAGGTGCATGAGCATGTACAATCTCAAACGGAATATGCTTGAGCAACGACACAATCTTAGATCCCGGCATGCCAAAACGATAAGGCTTACGCATTGGAACGGGGATAGAAGTATAGTAATAAATCGGATAAGGCACGCGCACGCGCTCGCCCGGGGCAAAAGGAGTAACCACCGTCACCTCTTTTCCTTTGGCATATATATTGTCAGCATAGTTCTTAACCGTCAGCGACACCCCGTCCATGATGGGGGGAAAAACATCATTAAATAGTCCAATCATAAGCTCCACTCAAAACCGTCTTTAGTATCCTTAATCGTAAATCCTAAAGCGGTCAATTCATTACGTATCTTATCACTCGTTGCCCAATCTTTATTCTGCTTTGCCTCTAAACGCATTTGTAACAACAAGTCAATGGCTTTCTTATATGCCTCTTGTCCATCTGCCTCCAAACTGCTGCCAGCCGCGCCTTCTAACCTAAGTCCCAGTACATCAATGGCATACGTCTTCCAAACAGCCTTCAGTTCATCCAGATCCGCCGCACTAATCGTTCCCTTGCTGTCTGCCACCGTATTAATCGCTTTAGCGCTATCAAAGAGGTGCTGTAACACAATAGGCGTATTGAGGTCATCGTCCATCGCTTCTGCACATTGCTCTCGCAGTCCTTTAATCTCTACACTCGTTGCCGCAGCAGGTGTGAGCTTGAGCAAACGGGCATAAGCCTCTTGCAAACGGGCAAAACCCTTCTCCGCTGCCTCTAAGGCTGCCGAAGAGAAATCTACCGTCGAGCGGTAATGCGCCATCAGAATGAAGAAACGTATCGTCATCGGACCAAACGGTTTCGTTAGCAACTCATGCTCTCCCTTAAAGAACTGCTCCAAGGTGATGAAGTTATGATAACTCTTACCCATCTTCTTACCGGCGATGGTAATCATGTTATTATGCATCCAATAGCGAACCGAGTCGTGGCCCAAAGCCGCACACGATTGAGCAATCTCTGCCTCATGATGCGGAAACATCAGGTCCATTCCTCCTCCGTGAATATCAAACTCCTCACCCAGGTACTTCGTTCCCATAGTCGAGCACTCCATATGCCATCCCGGAAAACCTTCCGACCATGGACTGGGCCAATGCATGATATGTTCTGGAGCGGCTTTCTTCCATAACGCGAAATCATAACTATGCTTCTTCTCCGCTTGTCCGTCCAACTCACGCGTCTCAGTCACAATCTGCTCAAGGTTACGACCACTCAACTTACCATACGGAAAATCCTTGGCGTACTTCTCCACATCCATATACACGCTGCCGTTGGCTACATAAGCATAGCCCTTGTCTAATATCTTTTGAACAAAGTTTATCTGCTCAATGATATGTCCGCTCGCATGCGGTTCAATACTGGGAGACAGCACATTAAGTGCCTCCATATCACGATGGTAGCGGTTGGTGTAATACTGCACCACCTCCATCGGTTCGAGTTGTTCCAAACGGGCTTTCTTAGCAATCTTATCCTCACCCTCATCCGCATCGTGCTCCAAGTGGCCCACGTCCGTTATATTACGAACATAGCGCACTTTGTATCCTAACTCTTGCAGATAGCGAAAAAGCACATCAAACGTGATGGCGGGGCGGGCATGACCTAAATGAGCATCGCCATAAACCGTCGGACCGCAGACATACATGCCTACATGCCCTTCATGCAATGGACGGAAATACTCCTTCTGCCTCGTTAATGTATTATAAATCTGTAACATTATAATAAATTGTTCTTCTCAATGTCTTTGAAATACTTATAGGTTCCTACTTTCAGTTCATCGCAAGCGGCTTCGTCGCAAACGATGATACCGTGTTGGTGCATCTGTAAAGCACTGATGGTCCACATATGGGAAATAGGTTCCTCAATAGCGTGCTGCAACGCACGGGCTTTGTTATGCCCGTTCACCATAATGAGCACCTCCTCGGCATCCATCACCGTACCTACACCAACGGTGAGCGCGGTCTTGGGCACTTTATTCACATCGTTGTCAAAGAAACGTGAGTTGGCGATGATGGTGTCCGTCGTCAGTTCTTTCTTGCGGGTACGCGAAGTCAACGACGAACCGGGTTCGTTGAAGGCTATATGTCCGTCCGGACCGATACCGCCTAAGAAGAGGTTAATGCCTCCGAACTGCTTAATCTTAGCTTCATAGCGAGCGCACTCGGCTTCTAAATCAGCGGCATTACCGTTAAGGATATTCACGTTCTCCTTGCGGATATCAATATGATTAAAGAAGTTATTCCACATGAAACTGTGATAACTCTCGGGGTGGTCTTCGGCAATGCCTACATACTCGTCCATATTAAAAGTCACCACATTGCGGAAACTAACTTTTCCTTCTTGATTCAGCTTAATCAAGTGTTTATACATACCTAAGGGACTACTACCTGTCGGTAATCCTAATACAAAAGGACGACTCTCCTTAGGACCAAACGCATTAATCTTGTTGGCTACATAATTAGCTGCCCACTCGGACAACAAATCATAATTGGGTTCAATAATTACTCGCATATTCTTTATTCTTTAAACTTTAAACCATTTCCAGGACCACCGCGGAGCGAGCCGGCAGATACAACTTCAGCCACCCCTTATGCTCTTTCTTATACAGTTTATCGGGTTGCGTGAAATGTTCTATACTATCGTCACTCAATCCAAATCCGGCGAACTCTTTCGCATCTGTATTAAGCACCACTTTATACTTGCCTTCGGGCACGAGCATACCATAATCCGAAAACGACTTCTGTCCGTTCCAGTTAAAGACGAAAATCAGATTGCCTCTACGATAAGCCACCACTTGGTCGCCTTCGTTGTCCCACACATTATATACCCATGGCAGGTGCAACCCGTTCTTGTCTTTCTCTATTGTCAGTTTCTCCTGCAATAACTGTACCATTTGAGCATCAAAGCGGTCAAGGTCAGCGAAATAATAGTTCTCATTATCCACCAAACTCCACTGACGACGGGCGTACTTATGACTCCAACCATTACCTTGACGCGGGAAGTCTATCCATTCGGGATGACCAAACTCATTGCCCATAAACGTGAGGTAACCGCCATTGATGGTCGATGCCGTAATAAGACGTATCATCTTATGCAACGCTATTCCCCTATCTACCATATAGGTCGAATGTCCATGCTCAAAGTGCCAGTACATATCGGCATCAATGAGGCGGAAGATAATCGTCTTATCGCCTACTAACGCTTGGTCATGACTCTCGGCATAGGATATTGTCTTTTCGTCTTGACGACGATTGGTCATCTCGTACAATATATGTCCACCCTTCCAGTCCTCGTCCTTCTGCTCCTTGATGTACTTAATCCAGAAATCGGGTATGCCCATCGCCAAACGATAGTCAAAGCCCATACCACCGTCCTTGATAGGGCAAGCTAATCCCGGCATGCCGGACATATCTTCGGCTATCGTGATAGCGTTCTTCTTAACCTCGTGTATCAGTTTATTGGCAAGGGTGAGATAGCAGATAGCGTCACCATCGGCATTAGGCGTGTAGTAACTATCATATCCGTTGAAGTCCTCCCCTAAACCATGACTGAGATACATCATCGAGGTCACGCCGTCAAAGCGAAAACCGTCAAATCCGTACTCGTCCAACCAGAACTTGCAGTTAGACAGCAAGAAGTGCATCACTTCGGGTTTACCATAATCGAAGCATAGACTATCCCAAGCAGGGTGCTCGCGACGCCAACCGGCGTGGAAATACTGATACGGCGTACCATCAAAATTACCCAATCCCTCGCGCTCGTTCTTAACAGCGTGCGAGTGCACTATATCCATGATAACGGCAATATTACGACTATGCGCGTCGTCAATGAGTTCTTTCAGTTCTTCGGGCGTACCAAAACGAGACGAAGCAGCAAAGAAATTGCTTACGTGATATCCGAAACTGCCATAGTACGGGTGCTCTTGAACTGCCATGATCTGAATACAGTTATATCCTAATTTCTCCACACGCGGCAGCACTTCACGACGGAATTGGTCATACGAGTTCACTTTCTCCTCCTCACTCGACATACCTATATGGCACTCATAAATAAACAACGCCTTATCTTTCCCCGCCTGCCAACGTATCTGTGGTCTTTTTAATCTCTTAACTTTTGAACTATCCGACTTCTCTAAATTCTTAATTCTTAATTCTAAATTAACATCCCAAACTTGCGCCGAAAAGATCTTCGTACTCTCATCTTGCACCACGCGCGTGGCATAACTCGGGATACGTTCTCCCCAACCGCCTTGCCATTCAACGAGCAGTTTATAGAGCTGCTCATGGCGCAAAGCGTCCTCCGGCCACTCTTTCTCCCAAACGCCATTGCCTATCGGTTGCAGACGATAGTACTCGTCTTTGTTCCAACCGTTCATATCGCCTTTGACATAGATAGCCGTGGCATTAGGAGCCCACTCGCGCAGCACCCAACCGGTAGCCGTGCGGTGAAGACCGAAATACATATATCCGTTTGCCCAATCCTTGAGAGGAGTGCCTCCGGTTAGTTCCTGCTCCTTGCGGAGCGCATAATCGTATCGCCCTTGAATAGCCGAGGCAAAAGGCTGCAAATACGGATCGTTCGCTACAATCTTTAGCATATAACTCGGGTTTTAACAATCAACTTACGATAACCGGCATTAGGGTCTGCTATTCCCGGTTGGTGAGCATCTTCGGGGAAGAAAACGATAAACTCGCTGGGCTGTACGTTTGCCATCGTGGTCGCTTTCTCGCGATAGAGCGCCATATCAATAGAAGCATCGTACGGCTTATCCACATGGTGACACGCCTCTTTAGCTTTCCATCCCATGGATTCTGCACCCGTAATAGGTATCTGAATGTCAATAAACTCATTATGGGTTTCAAACAAACAATCTTCCTCTAATTTACCGTTTACGTCCAGTACTTTAACGAGTAATTTCCCTTTTTCTAAAACCTCTGTTCCTGCAGGAAGGGATGTAACGTCCGTGACGGCAAGCCAGTTCATCACTTGGTCAAAACGAGGCACCACCTCAAAATAACGACTTGCGTTTTCTAATTTGTCGAGTATCATAATGCAATAATTTTGTTTTCACTTCGCATGCGCACACCCATACGTGTGCGAATTGGGCTGCAAAGGTACAAAAAAATTTGCATATATGCAAAAAAAAGTGCTACTTTTAATAAAAATAGCACTCATACATAGCAAAAACAAACTCTTTTCTCACTTTATCGGTTTAATTGACGACAGGTCTTGCGTATCGCCCCCTAATAATATCGGCTTGCCTTTATAGCGGATACGGGAAGCATCTTTGGCTTGTGCATCCAATGTGCCCGTCACGTTGACGAGCGCCTTACTGGCATCGGTACAACAAATCGTCAAATGCTCTATCTCGCTTTCCGTTGCCTCCACCTTACTGGCATCACTGACACGCATCGTTACTGTACCAAAATGTCCTTTAACCGTCGCCCGAGAAGCATCCTTCACCACCAGCGATCTCAGTTCGGACATGGTCACTTGAGCCAAATGACGACGATTAGTTAATCCCGTAATATGTAGTACACTATCTTCCACCCATGCTTGTACGCCCAATGGCTTATTTAGCACAAACGAGCAGATACTATCTTTGGTTATCTCCACCGCACAGGCATCTGATACCTTAACCGAATGCCAGCCGTCCTCTACGATTAGCGGACAAGCGGGACCTTCGTCATTGTTCTCGTAGTCATGTAAGGCAATAGCGACTACATCCTGTGCTTCTTGGAAATTAAAACCTCCTTTGATAGCGATGATGCACGTTCCGATGATGGACGCAATCCACAAGAGAAGAGTGATAATCCAGAACTTGGCCTTGGGCATGGCTTTGTCACGAATAAGACAAACGATGGTGTGAATAATCATATACACCGGCATGATGATCACCATCAGCACACAAACCATACCGACAATAGGCACGGCAAAAGCCATTCCAATGCTAAAGAAAACTATGCACACGATTACTATCACAAAAAGCAACACCGCCAAGGGCACAGCGCTAATAGCTCCGGCAATGAAAAGGAGCAGTTTAGCGAGCGGAGACATGGGCGTTTTGCTGCGGGGTTTAACTTTCGGACGACTCGTCTGTCCGAAGTCAGAGGGTTGACCTATCTGGTTAAGGATAGGGCGCAAAAGAGCAAGCGTTACCACTCTATCGGTAGTAAGAATCATTTTTTGTCCGATGAGTTCGGAGATACGTGCTTCTATATCCTCTAACACTTCCTTGCTTTCGTCTTGAGAAAGGCGAGATTCTATATCTTCCAAATAGGCGTTAAGAGTTTCGTAGGCATCCTTATCTAACGTATAAGCGAGACCTGCTAAATTGACGTTTACTGTTGTTTTCATAATGAACAGATTTTTTCGATGGAACCATTGATTTTGGACCATTCGGTTTTCAATTGACTAAGAATATTTTTGCCTTCTTCTGTCAGCGTAAAGTACTTACGCGGAGGACCGGATGTGGACTCTTGCCAACGATAGGATAGCAAACCCTCATTTTTGAGACGAGAGAGCAAGGGATAGAGTGTACCTTCCACCACGAGCAAGTCTGCCTTTTTGAGTGTATCCAATACATCGGAAGTATAGGCTTCTTGCTGATCAATGATGGTAAGGATACAGTACTCCAGTACCCCTTTTCTCATCTGTGACTTTAGGTTCTCTATCATACTATTCCGGTTGTGGCATTACAATGCAGAGTAAGATATAAAGCAGCACTCCGGGGAAGGCAGCGGTGAACAGACTGAGAATGAGGTACACTACGCGAACGAGGGTGATGTCCCATCCTAAATACTCTGCAATGCCGGCACACACTCCCGCCAACATCTTGTTACTCGATTTGGTTAACTTACGACTTAATTTTTCCATAAAACTTGTGTTTTTAAATGATTATACTTAAAACTCTAAACTACTCTAAACTCTAAACTCTACACTCTACACTATTTCCCTATTCCTCCACCACTTCCAAGGCGCGAAGCTTCATCGCTCACTCCTACTTTACGTTGTTTTTGGTACTGCTGTTTTCCAAACAACCACGTCACGCCAATCGTCACACGCTGCATATTCAAGTTCGCATACACATTGGAGTAAAACCCTTCACCTAATCCTAAAATCGTCTCATTCGCCGTATAATCAGACCTCAGTATATCGCTCACTTGAACAGAAAGCGTCACTTGTTGAGGTTTCCATGTCTTTTTAAACGCGAAATTTATGCCATAATTACCCTCATGCCGTTGATAACCTACCACCATCGGTGCACTCCACCTGCCATCTACACTCATCTGTATATCTTTCGGCAGATAACCGGTCAAAGAACCATACACTTGCCCCCAGTTATGTCGTTGCACATAGTTTTCCTGACCGCGAGAGATAAAATTGAAATAGGACGCATTCACCGTTAATGCCAACCACGCACCATTGACTTTATGTTCTTCGTCGAACTTCGGAACAATCGGCAACTCTGTCAAGCCAAGCATTCCGCCATGGGTGGTACACGTGCCGAAGTTGACCCACATCTGCTGTTGATCGCCATAAGGCATCACTTGTGCTTTTTGGTTTAACATATCTTGTGTATGGGCAAAATTAAATGCCAGACTCACATATTGCGACCAACCGAAATTAAGGTCCACCTGATGGCTAAACTCAGGCTTCAATGCCGGATTACCAATCGTTATCGTGTGGGGATCGAGGTATGACACAAACGGATTAAGTTGGTAATAACTCGGACGCTTGATACGACGCGTATAACTGAGGCTCATCGACCATTTCTCGGCAGGAGTATAACTCACAAATGCCGTCGGGAAGAGATTGAAATAAGAGTATCTGCTCGTTGTATCGGAACTAATCCAATTACCTACACTATACGTATATTCGCCGCGCAAGCCTACTTTAGCCGTCACTTTCTTCCACTGTTTGGATGCCGTCACATAAGCCGCAGCCACGTGTTCATCGTAATTAAAATCGTTGGTTGACGTATGCGTATCTTCCGCTAAGATACTGTCCGTCACCATACGATTGATAGAACCCGAATACACATACTTAACACCGGCTTCCAACATACCCGTTTTCCAAAAGCGCGTTTGGAAGTCCAGTTTAGCGTCCGCAATGTTATTATATTGTTTCGAATCAATATCCAGTCCCGGCACAACCGGATGGGTATAGGGAGAGACGATATCAACGTATGCAAAGTTACGTTGCGAGTTGAGCGAATGGTTATAGAATCGTATATAGTCCGCATTAACTGTCAATTCACGGGAGAGCGAATCGCAGAACACGTGAGTGAAGTTCAGATTGAAATTGTGCTGAGGACCATAATCCGACTGCCGTCCCTTTGTAGCGATATATTGGAGGTACTCATTATTATATTTTATATAGGAGTGCATCTTACTTGTATCGTCCGTTCCGGAGGTATGCGTAAAGAACGGAAAATTTGCGATGAAACCGAAGGTATTCACACTATCTATATACCAATCATTGCTCACCCGTAGCGAATAGTATTGCGACCTGTCCTCATATTGCGACATACCCTTCATAGACAACGTATCCTTCGGTTCTTGACTCTCCACTCCCACCGGCTGCTTGTTCTGTGTCAGCGGAGAATAAGACAAGTCGTTATAGGATTGAATAAGGGTCACGTTGGTATAGGTCTTGGCGGTTCGATAGTTGAGATTAAGGTACGCACTTTCCGTAGAGTGATAGCGTTTAACGTCCCCAAAATACATGCCCCCATAATTAGCCGCCAATATACCATTTAACCCACGCATCTTATTGCGTTTGAGTTTAATATTGATGATTCCGCCTTGTCCCGATGCATCATATTTAGCCGATGGATTCGTGATTATTTCCAATTTTTCTATCATCGTTCCGTTCGAACCCGTAAGCATCGCATTGAGTTGAGCACCACTCATATAAGAGGGGCGACCATCGATATACACTTCTACCGATTTGCCGTTCACTGTTATGTTACCATCTTTATCTACCATCACACCGGGAGCTTTCTTCAATATCTCAACCCCATTACTCCCCACCGCAAACGGCGACTCCGACACGTTCATCACAATCTTATCCCCTACTCGCTCCACGAGAGGGCGTTTGGCACTGACTTCCACTTCCTCTAATTGCTTCGTCGTCTCATGCAGAACAAAATCGTGCGACTTCTCGCCCTCGCGCAGGATATAATATTGAGTCTCATATCCCACAAACGAAGCCGATAAAATTGGGTCTAATTCATAATTCAAAATTCCAAACTCTAAACTATACCCTCCCGTCTCGTCAGTAATCGCACCGGCAAGCAGGGTGCTATCGGCATTCATTAACGAAATCGTTGCATAGGACACCGGTTGTCCCGTTACCCCATCAACGACCTTCCCACTCAGCGTTTGTGCCCTCAATCCGAGCACCTGAGCCATCAATAATAATGTAAATAAAATACGTTTCATCTATTCAAATTTGTCTTTATTCTTTTGTCCTTGTTCCATTGTCCTTTCGGATTTCGAGTGCAAAGTTACAACTTTTTTCAGTATTATGCAATACATAGTACTATAAAAGTGCAGAATATCTTGTTTTTGTAAACTATACATAGCAAAAATGGCGGAAAAATTTGCGTATATCGAAAAAAAGTAGTACCTTTGCAGCCGCAAAGGTTTTTTAATAATAGACAACTATGCTTTACGATTTCACTTTTTACAACCCTACACGGATTCATTTCGGTAAGGGAGCACTCGCTCACCTTAAAGACGAACTCAGTCAATACGGTGAAGCTGTCTTACTCGTTTATGGCAAGGCCTCTATCAAGAAAATCGGTCTCTATGACCAAGTAATGACCATCCTCCAAGCCGCCGGCAAGAAAGTAGTTGAACTCAGCGGCGTGAGCGCTAACCCCCGCTGGAGCGAGGTGGTTGAAGGCTGCCGCCTTGCCAAAGAGAACAAAGTTAGTCTTATCCTCGCTGTAGGCGGTGGTAGTGTCATTGACTGCTCTAAGGGAATAGCCGCTTGCACCTACGCTACGGGTGACGCGTGGGACCGTTATTATATACACCAGAACCATGTCGATAACGAGATTATCCCTATCGGTACTATCCTCACGATGGTTGGAACGGGCAGCGAGATGAACAGTTCCTCCGTCGTTACTAACGAGGAACAGAAACTCAAGATCGGGTGCGGCTTTGATGACCGCCTCAATCCGCGTTTCTCTATCCTCAATCCCGAATATACCTACTCCGTTCCCCAATACCAGATGGTGAGCGGTATCTTTGATATCTTCTCCCACTTGATGGAACTATACTTCTCGGGTGAGGACGATAATGTATCCGACTACCTCATCGAGGGCGATATGCGTGCCCTTATCGTAGCGGCTCGCAAAGCTATGATTGACCCCAAGGACTATGAGGCTCGCAGTAACATCATGTGGTGCGCTACCGTTGCCCTCAACCGCATGCTCGGTCTGAGTAAGACCCAAGACTGGATCGTGCACCAAATAGAGCACCAAGTAGGCGCTTATACCGACTGCGCTCATGGTATCGGGTTGGCAGTCATCACGCCCGCTTACCTCACCTTTATCTATAAACACGGACTGCCTAAGTTCGTACGTTATGCCGTTAATGTATGGGGTATTGACCCAACGGATAAGTCCGATGAGATCGTGGCTTTAGAGGGTATTGCCGCTTTGGCTGCCTTCATTGAGGAATTGGGTATTCCTACTACCTTACGCGAGTTAGGAGTGACGGAGGATATGTTAGAGCCTATTGCTCAAACGACCGAGGAGAATATCGTCGCCCGCTATGGTGATGGCACCACCGGCTATCGCAAGATCCGCCACAACGAAATCCTGGAAGTACTGAAGAACTGTTACTAATTTGTTAATTATATGAAACGCAACATTATTTTATTTGTATCAGCCATTATGATGCTTGGATGTAATCAACCAAAGAGTGCCGGTATCCGCACCGAGAACTTGGATACCACTGCCGTTCCGCAAACTGACTTCTACCAGTTCGCCACCGGCGGATGGCAACAACTCAACCCTCTTACGGACGAGTATAGTCGCTTCGGCAGTTTCGATAAACTCGGACTCGAGAACCTAGAACAAGTCAAAGAACTTGTAGCCTCCATTGCCGAGAAAGAGAACACGTATTCGCACGGTTCCATCGAACAAAAAATAGCTACGCTCTATAACCAATCCATGAACATGGAGCGCCGCAATAACGAGACCGACATCAACGCTTTCATTAACGAGCGTAACGAGATGTTAGACGCCTATCGCGCTGTGGCTCATAACCGCACCGAGCGTAGTAAGATATTAGGCGCTGCCATGGAGTACGGCTTATGGATGCTCTACGTAGAAGCCGACCCGGGTAACTCGTCCATGAACCTCATGCAAGAGGCACAAGCCGGATTTAACCTCGGCGAAAAAGAGTATTACCTCGATACCGATGAGGCTACCATTAAGATCCGTGAAGCCTATCGCGCTCATGTAGCTCGTATGTTCGGACTATGCGGATATATCGACGGCGAACAGTCTGCCGATATCGTCCTTCGTTTGGAGACACGTCTGGCTACAGCGGCTCTCAATAACGTTGAACTGCGCGACCCGATTGCTAACTACAACAAGATGAGCCTTACCGAGTTGCAAGACCTCTGCCCACAAGTCGATTGGACCGTTTATTTCGAAGCTATGGGTTGCATGCCCGATAGTATCAGTGTCGGTCAAGTGCGTCACCTCCAAGAGGCTTGTCGTATGCTCGAGGACGAGAGTGCAGACGACCTGTGCGTGCTCTTCTGCTGGCAAATGATTGACGGAGCCGCTTCTTATCTGAGCGACGAGTTCGTCAACGCCAATTTCGACTTCTACGGACGCGTACTCAGCGGCAAGAAAGAACTCAGTCCGCTATGGAAACGCAGCGTCGGTATCGTCAATAACGTACTCGGCGAAGCCGTAGGACAGATGTATGTAAAGCAGTATTTCCCCGAAGCGAACAAACAACGCATGCTCACCCTCGTCAAGAACCTGCAAACGGCTTTCGGTGAGCGTATCCAGGCACAAGACTGGATGAGCGATGAGACTAAAGCTCTTGCTTTAGAGAAACTCAATGCTTTCACCATTAAGATCGGTTATCCCGATAAGTGGAGAGACTATTCTAAACTCGACATCGACCCCTCTTTAACTTTCTATCAAAACCTCCAACGCGCCGCTAAGTTCGAACAGGACTATAGCCTCTCTTACTTAGGCAAGCCCGTGGATAAAGCCAAATGGTATATGACCCCTCAGACGGTCAATGCTTACTATAACCCCACCTCCAACGAGATTTGCTTCCCTGCCGCTATACTCCAATATCCGTTCTTTGATATGAATGCGGACGACGCCTTCAATTATGGCGCTATCGGTGTGGTTATCGGTCACGAGATGACCCACGGCTTTGACGACCAAGGTAGTCAGTTCGATAAGGAGGGAAACCTTCAAAACTGGTGGACAGCCGAAGACCGTGCCGCTTTTGAGGCTCGCACCAAAGTGATGGAAGAGTGGTTCAACTCTATTGAGGTAGCCCCGGGCGTGCATGCTAACGGTGCCTTCACTTTAGGCGAGAACATAGCCGACCATGGTGGTTTGGAAATCAGTTTCACTGCCTTCGCTAACTTAATAAAGAGTGGCAAAGCCAACCTCGCTACCGATAGTGAGTTCACTCCCGAACAGCGTTTCTTCCTGTCTTATGCTAATGTGTGGGCAGGGAATATACGTGACGAGGAAGTGCTCCGTCGCACCAAGTCTGACCCCCACTCCTTAGGTCGTTGGCGTGTGAACGGTGCTCTGCCGCAGATCGGCGCTTGGTACGAGGCGTGGAACGTGGACGAGGACAGTCCTATGTTCATTGCCCCCGAGAACCGAGTTCAAGTGTGGTAAAAGACTTTCTTTATTTATAGATGATATTGAACAAAGGCTTCGATGGCTTCGTAACTGGCTAAACCGAGGCGTTCGTAGAGTTGCGCCGTAGCGTGATTACGGTCTTCGGCACGCTGCCAGAAGAGACGTTCGTCATCACCTAAGAACGGAGCAGACTCCATCTGCGACTGATG
The DNA here is from genome assembly GCA_024400115.1 of Paludibacteraceae bacterium. Lineage (GTDB taxonomy): Bacteria > Bacteroidota > Bacteroidia > Bacteroidales > Paludibacteraceae > Colicola. Next base: position 59,102 of record JAKSNF010000010.1, read on the forward strand.
TTTGAGAATCGTATTTCGCTTGAACCGCAACTCCTCCGGTGACATTGGTACAGCCATCTCGATAAGGTCAATTGACCACTCCATCCATGCGCCACGGTACATCCAAATACGACAATCTTTCAACCACGCCTGCGTGTCTTTGAGTTCGTCTATCGCTGCCAAAACAGCGTCTAAACAGACTTTGTGCGTACCATGTGGGTCTGCCAAGTCACCTGCCACAAACATCTCCTGCGGTTTGAGTTCAAGAAGCAGTTTCTTCACAATATCGACATCCGCTGGACTAAGATCCTTCTTCTTGATTGTTCCCGTCTCGTAGAAGGGCAGATTGAGGAAGTGTATATGGTCTTCTTGTAATCCCATAAAACGATCTGCTGCCGTGGCTTCGCCTCTGCGAATGAGGGCTTTTAAGTCCAGTATCTCGCGGTGAGAGAAATTCTTGAGTTGAAATGATGAATTGACGGAATGATGAATTGATGAATTGACGGCAGGAAGACCATTAAGGAAGTCGAGAAAGTATTGCAGGTTCGTATCATCAACGGCTATACAGCCGGACGTCTCGTAAGCCACGTGGACGTTATGTCCCTGTTTGATTAGACGCGCAAACGTGCCGCCCATAGAAATAACATCGTCGTCGGGGTGCGGGCTGAAGATAAGTACGTCTTTGGGATACGGATTAGCGCGTTCAGGACGATTACTATCGTCCGCATTGGGTTTACCGCCGGGCCAACCGGTGATGGTGTGTTGGATATCGTTAAAGACCTTAATGTTACAGTTATAAGCAGAACCATAAAGTGCCACGAGTTCACTGAGACTATTGTCGTGATAGTCTTTGTTGGTGAGTTTGAGAATCGGTTTACCCGTTTTCTCGCATAGCCAAACCAAGGCCCGCCGCGTGAGATGGTCGTTCCAATCGCACATAGTGACGAGCCACGGATATTCGATACGCGTCAGTAATTGGGACGCATTGAGGTCACAGATGAGCTGGGCGTGATCATGGAACTGTAGTTTAGAAGCCGGACAGGCGTCGCTAACTTCCCCTTCGACGGTATCGCAGACAGCTCCTGCCTTATGCTCGCCCCAAGCGACGAGTACGACCTCTTTAGCGCGAAGCATGGTGCGGATACCTTGACCGCCGACCTCTCCGACACGACCTAATCCAAGAACAAGCAGGTCGATGGGTGTATCCTCGGGAATGACACCATCGTCACGCCAGTCAAGGAACGTAACTTGCGAGCGCAAGGACTCTACCATCGGTCGGACATCCACGAGTGTGCGTCCGGTAGAAAGGACGACAGTGAATGCCGGAGAATCCGCTTTGAGGACACGGTCTTTAATGATAGCAGCTACGAGGGAGCTGCCTTCGGTAGCGTTTTCAACGATGGTGGTTTTAATCTTCTCACGACGAGTAAGACGGGCGAGTTCGAGAGCATCCTTTGTTTGATAGAGTTTGGATGGGACTCGCGAAAGGGTTATCTGAGATGATAGATTATTACGCATATTTCATTTATTTAGCAATAACAGCATTCATAGCCTCCTCGGATTTCTCTTGCTCTTCAAGCAGGCGCAGTTGGGCATATGTACGGACGAGGTTATGCTCGGGGTACTGAATCTTATAATACGTGTCGCCATTGAGGTAGTCGGTGAAGAAACGAACGGTCTGCATATAAGAGAGCAGACGGCAGCCATAAGGCAATAACGATTTCTCCAAGTCCGTCAGGAAAGTGGCACGACTGAGGTAACCTCGCGTATAAGCCTCAAAGACCTCCATGTTGACATGGATATTATCGAGGTTCTTATCGTCCTCCTCACCTGTATTAGCTGCCGTACGCATAAAGTCTCCAAAGTCGGAGAGTACATAGCCGGGCATGACGGTATCCAAGTCCACGATACACATGGGTTTGCCTTCTTCGTCAAAGAGCATGTTATTGACCTTCGTATCGCAGTGGTTTATATGCTTGTGTAGTTTACCCTCACGGTGCAAGCGTTCAGCCAAGCACATAGCCTCACGACGGGCGTTGATGGCATCGATGATATCCTTGGTTTGCGCTACGCGCCCTGCCTTATCGTCACGGATAGCGTCATCGAACTGCTGCAAACGAAACTCGATATTATGAAAATTAGGGATAGACTCCACCAACTCGCCTTCGGGTATATCAGCTAACTGACATTGGAACTCACCAAAAGCCTGTCCGGCAAGGAAAGCCGATTCGGGCGTCACTTTCTCCTGCGAGGTAGCGTTCTCAATAAGCACATAAACGCGCCAATAGTCGCCTTCGGGCGTCTTGTAATAGAGTTTGCCGTCTTTGGTAGGAACGAGTTCGAGCACGCGGCGCTGTACGTCCTGCACACCGGCAGCAAGGAGTTTAGCACGGATATGATTAGTCACTTTCAGTATGTTTTCTTGCAAAGCATCCACATTAGTGAAGATGTGATGGTTGATACGTTGCAAGAAATACGACTTACCTCCTGCTTGAGCAGCAGGGAGAATAAACGAGTCATTGATAAAGCCAACTTTGACGGGTTTGGGGTCAAGAACGGCGTTGGCTAAAGCGAATTGGGAGATGATAATGTTCATATTAGTTGAGAGTGGAGAGTTTAGAGTAGTTTAGAGTTATTTAGAGTTATTTGAAGGCGTGGCGGAAGCCTTGGATGTCGTTCCAGTGACCGCGGGTGAAGTCGGGTACGGCGATAGGAGCCGAGTTATGATCCATACTCAATTCACCTAACTCACCCAGACAGCACCATTCAGCCAAGTCATAGACATCCACGTCCATCGGCAGACCGTTCTGCAAGCAATACACGAGGCGGCAGTCCATGATGAAGTCCATTCCTCCGTGACCACCTACCTCTTTGGCTTTCTTGCCGTACTCGGCGATGATAGGGTGCATATACGCCTCAATAAGAGCCGCTTGGTCCTTGTCACCCATAAACTCGTGTCCGCTCAGGTCGTCTTCGGCTTTCACGCCCATCTGAGCCATATCCTCACTATTGAGCGCATAATGCTCCTCGGGATACTTGGTGGCATAACCCTTCGTTCCCATCAGTTTATAAAGACGGTTATAGGGTTGCGGGTTCATCACATCGTGCTGTATCTCAATGACCTTACCCAACTCGGTACGGATAAGCGTAGTGGTATGGTCTCCGTTACGGAAATTCTCACAATCACGACCCGTCTTGGCTTCCACCATCTCGCGTCCGTGAACGGACTTGGTGTCCATTGCGACGAGCGTTTTGAAGCGGTCACCACGGTGTATATTGAGCAGTTGAGCTACGGGACCCAGTCCGTGCGTAGCGTAGATGTCGCCACGGTGTTCCATGTTATATTTGAGACGCCAGTGAAGGCTGTCCGGGTCGGAACCGTCGGGGTTAATCCAGTACTGGTTCCAATACGGGTCGAGGGAGTGGATATAGGCACCTTCCGCGCGAACGATTTCACCAAAGATACCCTGTTGCGCCATGTTCAGCGTGTTCATCTCAAAGAAGTCGTAGCAGCAGTTTTCGAGGATAACGCAGTGTTTGCGGGTCTGCTCGGTGAGGTTAATGAGTTTCCATATTTGATTGAGGTTAAGAGCCGAAGGCACTTCGATAGCCACGTGCTTACCGTGCTCCAGACCATAGACGGCAATGGGGAAGTGGTGGTCCCAGTCGGTAGCGATATAGACGAGGTCTATGTCCTCGCGTTCGCAGAGTTCTTTGTATCCTTCGGCACCCCAATAAGCGGCAGCACGCGGTTGGTTATGTTCCTCAAGAATTGTTTGCGATGCCTCTACACGAGCGGAGTCGTAGTCGCAGAGGGCGGTTATCTCCACGCCTGGGATGAAGCAGTAACGCTCCACAGCGTCGGGTCCGCGCATACCGAGTCCAACGAAGGCGACGTGCACCACGGGGATAGGTTCGGCAGTCATCTGAAGAGCCGTTTGTTGTCCTTCAGGCATAGCGGGTGATTCGACGATGATAGTGCCGTTATCCCAGTGCCAGGAAGTAATGTAATTGTCATTCGATGGGGTGTTGCAGCAAGCCATCAGGGCTATTGCTGCACCGAATAATAGAAGTGCTTTTTTCATGATAGTGATTAGGGGTTAGTGGTTATTTTAGTTTCTCAAAGTACGGTAAACGAGAGAGGGGAGCGGAGATAGTGTATGCCTTACCACCACGGTAACGCTTACCTAATTCGTCACGCCACTGCCCCTTGGGCAGATAAACAGTACGAGTAATAGCCCCCTGCTCTACTACAGGTGCTACAAGATACTTATCTCCTAACATAAATTGGTCTTTACAATTAACCAAACCTTGGTGCGGAAAAGCGTACTCCATTGAACGAACGATAGGTTCACCCGTCTGCGCTGATTGACGAGCGCAAACCAGTATATAAGCACCAAACTGCGAATGTAATGCGGCTGCTTTCTTCACGATAGTCAGGTTCTCCTCGGAAAGGATACGCCAAGGAGCTACGGAGAACTGCATCATCGGCATGAGAGCATGAATCTGCGCGGAGCGCACAATCAGTTCCTCATCAAAATCGCCTGACTCGATGCCCAAGAAAGACGCCCATTGTCCGCCACCAATCATGTCGGGGCAAGCATAAGCATAACCGAGCAGACCTGCGGTGGTCATCTGCGGGATGAGCGACTGCACTGCCTCCCACGAGTAGTCTTTGTCGCCAAGGCGTTGTACAAGAGCTTGTCCACCCATCTTCCAGCAGGCGCGGTACTCGTTCACAGGGAACTGCAAACCCACTTTTGCCCACGAGGTGGTATGATCCACCGTAGTGGCGGTCGTGTCATAAGCCTTGATAGAAGTGGAAGCGTAACAGTTATTATCTCCGGCATCAAACTTAAAACCATCGATACCGTAACGTGCTTGAGCGTCCTTGAGGACGGAAACGAAATGAGCTAAGGCGTCGGGGTTAGTCAGGTCATAACAAGCCGAATAGCCGTTCCACCAATTGAGGACAGCCGTGCCGCCGTTGGGGTTCTGCAAGAGATACCCTTTGCGCTCGAGGTCGCGGTACTCGGGACTATCGGCACTAACGAAGGGGCATATCCAAACCATGACGGTGAAACCGAGTTCGTGCAGTTCGTCAATCATACCCTTGGGGTCAGAGAAACGCTCTGCCTTGAAGTCAAAATTGCCGTAATAGCGTTGCCAGTTATCATCAATCATCAAGATACCCGGGTCAAAACCGTTATCCACTATAGCGTGGGCATAACGAAGGATATCCGTTTGGTTCTGGTTATACATAAGTTCAATCCACGTGTTGTACTGCGGGCGAATGAAGAAGAGTGTATCCGGCAGCACTCCCGAAGGCGGGAAATACTGACGCATCGCAGCGAGGTAGGCGTCACGCAAAGTTGTACCGGCTTTGGTGGATTGTGGATGGTGGATAGTGCGGCTATCGCCTATTGTTGTTTGGAATTGGAGTTCGCCATCCTTAAAAGAGAAGATAACGGGGTTCTCCGTCCAGATGTATTGTCCGTCATCACTGAGGAAGAGGGGACAGAGTTGGTTATTAGCGTCCTCCACGCTCATGTTAAAGGGACGAAGGTTAGTATATGGCTGTTCGTGCCCTAAACCGACAGAGCCGCCGAACCAGTTAGCGGCAGAGAGCGTTGAGAGAGAGAGAAAAAGCAGAAGCAATGATAAATTGAAACGCTGCGCTGAATGATGCGCCACTTGCGTGGCTAATGATGAATTGGTTTTCATTATGATATTAATTTGTGTGCAAAGGTACGACTTTTTTTTGACATATGCAAATTTATTTGCAATTTTGCACAAAAAAAACCGCCACGTTTTGGGTGGCGGTAGTGAGATTAAATAAACGGTCGTTTTTTAGAAAGCCTCTATAAACTCATGTATAGAAAATATTTTTGCAACGGTCGTATTACTCCGTTGTTTTAATTGTGGGCAGCGAGTGAATGGGATTTCCTTGCTGCTATCAAAGCGCAATACCGCATAATAAGGAGCGTGCTCTGCCGTAAAGCCAAGTTCTTGCAGCGATTCTGCTGTCCAAATCTGGAAGCCAAGCCCTTATGCAAGTACATGTCCAAGAGTGGTATCTCTAAATGAATATTGAATATTAGGTCGGATATCTTTATAATTTGGGAACAAAGACTCTAAAAATTCCAATTCAAAAACAAGGCGCGGTTCTTTATCATCTGTTTCTGGATGTATTTCTGCTTTATTTCCTATGCGTGCAACACGAATAAGATAAAGGTCACGAATGCCTTTCCCCTTGATATATGGCATGAAATAATATAATTTATTCAGCGCAATAGTAGATGGAAACGATTTTGTTTTACCTGTATAATAGATTTTGGTTGGTTCTTGTATTGTGAAATATTCTTCGTTATCGGTTTTGACGAGACCTATTAGTAAATGTTTAGTGGGGTCTTGTATATATGTTTTCTTTGGAAGATTACACAAAATTTCTCCCCCGATGTTCCCAAATAGACCAAAATCTAACATTGGTTGTGCATCGCGTTGTTGATGAATGGGATGTTTAGACATTGGTTCTTCATTATAAATAAAGCGATAAAGAGATTTACCAACACGTTCAATGATACCACAAACGAGTGCATTGCCCATTAAGAATGCACGACGACCATCAGACACATCCGCATGAAGAGTATGATTATCTGGAAACATATTGAGACGTTCTAATTCAAGAGGAATAAGACGACGATAGCGCCCACTTGGAGTTAATACAACATGTTTGAAACGAGATGGTGCAGTTCCACCTTCACCTGTAATCATTGTGCGAGAAGGACGGTCTAAAAAATCAGGGAATGCCATTCCACCTTCAGAAAAAGTATATTTGAAACCTTCTTTAGACATTCTTTCTATTTTCTTTGCCCCCTTCTCATACTCCCACTTTGGCAATTCTTCGGATGAAATAAAGAACTCCTCTGGCACATATTCTTCATTAACGAGAACATCGCCTAATAATTGGCAAGGACCTTCATATGTTGGAATTGTATCAACGGAAAACACATGACGATTAACCATTATGCCTGCATCGCCAAATGGGCTATTATTTAGACCTTTGTTAAAGTTATCAGAAATGTGTTGGATAGCGCCTTCAATATCAAAGATAGAAATGCTATTGTCTTTTTGCTGGAAAGGAAATGCTTTTGCCATCACACCATCAAAAAGCACCCAATGCTGGTTATTTTCAATTTTCTGCTGGATAGTAGAGCCATCACGATAGCCAACAATATACGTTCTACGACGACGTTGAGGCATACCATAATCCGCAGCATTAATCACTCGCCATTCAACCGTATATCCCAAATCAGAAAGGGAAGCAAGAATAATTGCAAAGTCGCGCCCTCGTTGAGTTGCTGGCGAATTAAGCAGACGATCTACGTTTTCGAAAAAAAGGTAATTTGGACGTTTCTCTCCTTTTTCTTGCAAAATACGATATATCTGCCACCAAAGAACGCCTTTCTTTCCCTCTATTCCGCCCGATTTACTGAGGGTTGCCGCTACGGAATAGTCTTGACAAGGGAAACCTCCGACTAATAAATCATGGTCTGGAATTTCGCTTGTTTTGACTAGATTGACATCTGTATTGCTATGTCCTTTGCTACCAAAGCGAGCTTGGTAAACGATTGAGGCATCTTGGTGTTGTGTAGATGGCTCCCATTGGTTATTCCAAATAGTTTTGAAATGGTCAGATGCACTTTCCAAACCGATGCGAAATCCCCCTACACCAGCAAAAAGTTCAACCACTTGTATATCTTTGTTTAGGTGCATGTTAGTTGTTGTTTACAATATTCGTTATATACTCGTTATTGAACCAATAACAATATTTGTGTACTTGACCGCCCAAAGGAGCCTCAATAGTATCATTAGCAACACGTGCTTTGGGGCGGACATGAAAACAACGATGGTCTGAAATCTTCCAAAAATACTCTGGCGAGATGGTATTATTCTCCACACAATCACGGATATTAGTCCAATATTTTTCAGCAGTATTTAAGTCGTCTTGAGACATTGTCCAAAAGAATGTCTTATCCAAGACATAATCACCTTGTCCTTCCGTTTGTTCGCGGAATACGACAAAGAGAAAACGACTAGAGAAAATTTCGTATAACCGAGATTCGAACCAATCTTCGCACTCATGAACCTCGTTATAGTCAATATTTTCAAAAGCCATACTCTCGTTAATTCGACCATTGGCTTGTACACGAATTGTCTTGAGAAGAAGTCCGGCTTTCATAAATTCCTCAGTATGGTTGACGTTACTAGACTTTCCCTTGGAGGCTATGGCATGTGCCAACATGGCAAAAGTGTTCTTCGGTTGGTTAGATAGATTAATATTGAACTTGTTGGCGATGACTTTGTATTTCTTCCCATAGAATGGTGTGAAACGATCTAAAACAATTTGTTCGAAAGATTTTGTCTTTAGCGCACGGGAGGATACCAATTCCGATAATTCCGGTTGCACCATGTTTAGATGGTTCTTGCCAGATTTGAGCACCATATCAAGGATGATGCGCATATAAGCAGGTTTCAAGGAGAAGGCGCGTCTTGGAGCTTTAATATCGGCATTAAATGGCTGCTCACGGAGCGCATCGCCTTTTTGTCCTTTTCGGCAAGCACCAAGATACAATGTGTCACCTTCGGAGAGTTCGTGAGCTTTGCCAGCTTTAATCTTACTAATGATAGTTTCGTAATCGTGACGGATAATCGCAATGTCCTTGGCTGGAAATCGCCATAGAAGAGAGATAAGAAATTCTAAATCAAGCTTATTCGCATCATTGACATGCAAATAGAATAAAAGCAACATCAATTGGCACTTAGTATAGAAATGTGACTCCTCGAATGGCTCGTTGACGACCTCACAATAATTAATCATATTGCAAACAAGTCGTTCTTTGATTTGGAACTCATCCTTTGAACCCTTTTTAAGCGGAGTACATTTAAGTTCTATACCAGCCTTGGCAAAGTCGGCTTCTGCGCGACTATTATTGGCAATATGAAAATAAATTTCTTCCACCATCTGACCAAGACCACCTTTGCCGGTTTTGGAGTCATATTCCCTTGAGACAAACTCGCGCAAAGTGTGACCAAGTATCCCTGCACTATATCGCCAAATACTTTCGGCAGAAGTAGGGTCATATCCCAATTGTTGATTAATCATATAACTTCATTCTTCTAAGTCTCTAAATTCGGTATCCCGATAATCGTTTGCATCAAGGACTATATCTTCGTTACGATACATTTCGCGCATTTTGTGGTATGCATCATCATAAGTCGGGGCGTCTATTTCTACAATCCGACTGAGCGTTTCTATAATTTCAAATTTATATTTCATCTATAAGGTGTTTTTGACTTGTTCCGTTTGGGTCATGAATTAAAATGTTGCTTGACCGATTTTAAATCAAAGTACATAAGCCTCGTATTATCAAGGACGTCGGTCATTGTAAAAAATTCAAAGCCATTCTTAAGATAAAAATCGGTCACCTTAGAATAAGCATCAACCGTAACGAATCGACATCCCGCACGATTACCATCTGAATATGTTTTCTTAACCAGGTTTAGAATATCAGAACCCAAACCGGATTCGGTATATTCTTTAGAAACAGCTAAACGACCTATCTTGACAGAAGGATAACTACGACGGCGTTTATTGTTACGGATGTGACGATTTATACGATTCCAAATACTTTTTGACTCGGGATTATAAGTATCCTCTTTTAATTGAATAAACTGAAGTGAACTTGTGTCCATTGTCTTAGAAAGCGAAGTTCGCAATAGAAGTCATACGTAAATGAGATGCTTCGATATTAGTTATCTCTTCTTTCGTTGCTAAACGCGGATGTTCAACGGCATACTCAAAACGGCGAGCATCTTCGCCATAAAGAGTTGGAGTTTCTTTAATAGGTCTTGCCATAATGATACTTGTTTATTTCCCGACTGCAAAATTACTGCTTTTTTCTGATATATGCAAATTTTTTCTAACATTTTCTGCAAAAATCACCTACAAACGGCTGCTATAAGTGACATTCTCCCATAAGTTGGCCTTTTCCGCCTACCCATTTGATAAATGGTTTCGCTTTCATTGTTCTTTTTTCATTCCGACCGCAAAGGTACTGCTTTTTTTTGATATACGCAAAAAAATAGGCGGATAGGCGGAAGGGCAGAGAGGCGGAGAGGCGGAGAGGCGCGGCTGCAAGCAGCCTAGAGGCCGATGGGCGGAGAGGGATAAGAGGAGGTTATGTAGGGGCCACGCAGGTCCTATGGTGCTACGGGGGTGCTACGGGTAGAGATAGTGCGGGAGAGCGGCGGAGAGGCGAAGAGGCAGAGAGGCTATGGATGCCTCCCTGCCCAGCGGTCGGCAAACGCCTTACGCATAGCTTTCTGTTTAGCACTCGCCTTGGTAGGCTTACGTTGTAAGATACACTTACCATCTAACATTCGCGCATAGACATCGTCTCGAGCGAATAAACTGCCACTAAATGTGGCATAGGGTTCTTTTAATGTTGCAATTGCCATAATATTTGTGATTTGTGATGATGACGCATGACGATAATGACGATGGTTTTATAAACTCCCATCGCGCGCATACGCAGGTAGGTACTTTTAAAATATATCGTCATTACCGTCATTATCGTCATTGGCTTTACGAGCATCTAATTTGCGTTGGTTGTCAATATCCCGGTTGACAAAAACAACGAAACCACGTTTGGTCGGTGTGCGTCTTGCTACGAATCCGGCCTTTTGGAGCACAGAGCTGAGTTTATTCAGCGCGAGCGGTTTTTTTATATTTCCATAACTTACGAGCTGAGCACTAATCTCTGCGGCAGACATAAAGACAGCACCGGCGTCACCGGGTTGGGCAGGAGAGAAATAAACCGTCAATAGTTCTGCCTCGTTGCTGACTTTTTGGAACGATTCAACATGAGTTTCCAATGCCGAAATGTCCTCTAAGTCAAACCAATAATTGAAACCCATACGCAGTAGGTACAGCGCCTCACCATAAATCTGATCATATGGGAAGACGGAACCATCCCCATAGGCGAAAGGATTCTCTATCGATTCCACATCAAAAGGAAGCCAACGGCGATTGCCCGTTTGGTCGGTGAGGAACTCGCGGTTATTACCACTGGCACAGAAAGACGCAATGCGTATACGGCGCTCCTTGGTATAACCATAGGCGGCACGCTCGTTGATGTCCGAGCAAGTGACGAGGGACTTGAGTTGATTGAGTTCGCGGTCATTCATCGAGTCTATCTCGTCCATGTTAATGAGTCCAAACTCGGCTATACGCATGCGCTCGTCTTTATTGAGATCGCGCACGTTAGCCATCTTTGTGCCATAGGCGCGCAGACACGGCGGAAGAAGGTGTTCGAGCCACGTGGTCTTGTAGATACCTTGGCGACCGATGAGCACGAGGACTTGCTGATTGACCACGTCGTCGTAAAGCCACGAGGCGACCATGGCGACGAACCATTTGCGGAAGCAGAGCGCAAAGCGCTCTTGTGGATTGTGGATGGTGCGGCTATCGCCTATTGTTGGATGGCCGCTATTTGTTACGCGAACTTGTGAGGAGAGCCAATCAATCCACGAATGGTTGTTATGGTCTTCGGGGATGTACTCGTCAAGCGATTGGAGATAGGCACGCAGTGGGTTGACCGAAGGTATGTCCTCGGAGTTGAGTACGGTACGAATCTCCAGCGGAGAGACGCTAACCCCCGTCTGTTCGGCGCAGTCGCAAGCGATGGTGTTGATCTTGCGAGAGTCAAGGTCTTGCCATACTGTGGATTGTGGATGGTGGATAGTGGATCGTATTTGCAGTTTGCCACTAAGGACATCCCATCGGAAGTCCTCGCCGTTGTTGTAGTTTTCGCGCACGTATTGCCGTGCGGTGTTGAGTTTGTTTGCCATAACTTCTTATAGTTTAAAGTGTAAAGTTTAAACTATCAACTTTCCACTTTAACGACCAGCCCGCAAAGGGCGGTCGTGGTTAATAAATTATGGCTGGGCCCAGCCGTTTGACTGTTGAATTCGAGTGCAAAGGTATAACAAAAAAACGACCCTCACAAACAGTGAGAATCGTTCGCTACTACGTGCAACTAAAATGCTACTTAGTTTCGATATTTGCGCAAATTCGTGCTACTATATGCAACTTGGAAGTAATCGACTAAGATTTTGTGCAACTCCTCGGTATTGTAACATTGTGTATAGACATACCCTAAGGCTTCATTAGAACGAAGACAATGCACCATGTGCCTTGCCGGACCCTTAGACGCTTGCCGCAACTCCTCCATCACAGCCTCTACCTTGCCCTCCTTAACAGCCATCGGCGTGATAAGAGGACATTGAGGCAAGGCAGTTTTCTTTTCTTGTTTTGGATTGGTTTCAGTCACTTGTTTAGCTTCTTCGGGATGATCCATTTTGTACTCTATCTTTTTGCAGGCGGCGGTTATAGAGTCTTTTCGTTCCTCGAATTGTTTTTGCCACTTCGCTGCTTCTTCATAGTGATTAAGATACGCCTCCCACAAAGCAAAGACCTCTTTACGTGACCGATTGTCAAAAGCGAGTTTGTCGTAATTCATAGGCAACCATCTCTCGCGTTGGCGATAGATGGACTGCATTACTTCATAAGCAATTTGATCATCCCAGATTTCTTCCAAAAAGCCAAAAAGGTCTGTTAAGACAGGTTTATAGAATTCTGCCCAATTAACGCACACGGGAGCTATAATATGCTCCCTAAGCAATTCTTTTAGTCCCCATATGGCATAGGTTTTCTGGCTCACTTCATACCCCAATCTCTTATTCTGGAACTTGCGCACCTTTTCTTCATCCAGACCATAGAAATAGTAGTCGGCAGCTGTTTCAACGCCCACATTCATTTCATAGCCGTAGTATTCTTTGGCGAGAGTCATACACTCTTCCCATGTTAGGTCCTTGGCCCAATCTTCGAAAAATTCGGGTAATATATTAAATCTATTAAACATAATGCTTGCTATTTTATAAGTGGGTTTTTACAATCAATGGGCAGGTGCGGAAGTCAAGTAAGACTAAATGGTTAGTTCCTCTAATGGCGGTAATAATTCATCGTGAGTTTGTTCGTCCGCATGCACAAGAAACATGCAATAATAGATAGGCAAATAAAGAACGCCATTATGATTACTTACATGCTGTTCGTTAGAAAAAACGATAGCCTTCGTTACATGGTAGTCTTCATTGGATAAGAACTTACTCAGTGCGCTATGTACGAAATAATCCTTACCGGATTTCACTTCAATGGGCAGCACCTCAAGGGAGTTGTAATCATCCACCAAAAAGTCCACTTCCCCGACTTTTTTATTATCGTAATAACACATAGGGAATCCGTGAGCATGCAGTTCTTGAGCAACAACAGATTCATATACCGTTCCAAGATTGATGCTCTTAATGTCTTGCAAAACCGCATTCACATTATTTCCATAAAGAATATGTGTTAGCAGCCCCACATCATTAAGATAGAGTTTAAGAAGATTCTTGGTTTCAGATTCTCTAAGCGGAAATGTAGGATTGCTGACAGCATGTACCTCAATGGCAATACCGGAAGCGGTCAAATAATCAAACTCATCTTCATAATCAGAATACTGTTTCCCCAATTTTTGCTCAATATGCTTATAGATGATTCTTTTCTTCTTGTTTTCTAAGTTGCTGGGTATCAAGTCATAGATACGGCGAATTTTTAATTTGCGTTCCACATCATATTGCGAGGCGTCTATCTTATATAAGTTTTCAATATTACTTTGTACTTCGCGTACACGCTGGATATGATGGTCTTCTAAAAAGGTATTGATAGCGTCCGGCAGTCCTCCGATGAGCAAATAATATTGGAAACGTTTCAGTATGTTTTGGTGCAATGATTCATTGAGTTCTTCGGACTTTAGGAAGTGCTCATACATAGATTTAATCACTTCTTCGCCACAGTCCATTGCCCATAAAAACTCCTCAAAATCCAAGGGATACATATGCTTCACACAAATGCTCCCAATAGGGACGGATGGTGTCTGTTGCAATGCAATACCCAATTGTGAGCCACTGGCAATGAATCGAAATCGTTTTTCTTGATTAAGAAACTTAAGTAAGGTCAATAAGGAGGGATAACTCTGAATCTCATCCAGAAATATCAGTGTGTCTTCACAAGTGCCTATTTTTCCATTTGCAAATAAGGCCAATTGCATATAAAGATCCTGACAGGTCTTAACATTGGCAAATACCCTATCGCCTTCTTTATCTTCCCTGAGATTAATTTCCACAAAATTCTTAAACAATCGTGTTCCAACATAGCGAATCAGATAGGATTTGCCTATTTGTCTCGCTCCGTCAACCAAAAGAATCTTATTTGGCTGCTCAATAAGAAACTTCTCAATAACTGATTCAAATTTGCGCTTTAGCATATTAACCCATGACTTTTAGATACACATTTTATAAATTCGGCTTCTATATAACTACTTTCTCTCCCGCTCACTCGCTATGCGGATTTTTGTTCTCCCGCTCAGCCGCTCTGCGGCTTATTACGCACGCCTTCGGCTATTACGCCTCATCGCTTAACGCCCCTGTTTTTTTTATTCCGGGCGGTTTCACACGCCCTGTGCTCGTCGAGTAAGCTTCACAAGATGTCAAAGTTCCGCTTTGACAGGGTTGTTTCTGCTCACTCTCCTTAATTACGCTATATATTTATATTGTTGCGCTCCCGTTCCCTTATTTTTCTTATCCTGCGTAATTGAGGAGAACGAGGCGAAAGGCACCCCTAGGCTTGCGGGGCAAGGCTATCGTGCTGAGCCTTGTTCGACGGGCAAAGCGTGTGCTTTAGCCACGCGAATAAACTAATTAAGCGCGGGTCTTAGCCATGGCGGCAAATTACGCGTAATAGCGGACCACTGTCCGCGAGCGGGAGACTAAAAAGAATCCACGTAGAGGCTGTTATTTCTCCATTTTGTTTTCGTCTTTACGAAAAATCGGCTGCAAAGGTACTGAAAATAAATGATATATGCAAATATTTTTTACATTTTTGTCACTTTTGCGCACGTTTTTAGTATCCATTTTGTCACTTTTGCGCATGTTTTTGGTATGCATTTTGTCACTTTTGCGCAAAAACGTCTCTTTTTTATCACAATTGTATTTCTATCATTTCGCTTTTACAATTCCTAAACGATAGGGTTTCACCTTTTTCTACTAATCGAATCAGGCTTTGCTCGCTAATGGTACTGAGGTCAATATGGTTATCCTTTATCTTTTGCACCAACTGCGGATGAGCATCCAATAGTTCCAAACGACGCGTCGGTTTTTGCTTTGCCACCAAAGGACAAGCGGCAAACAGTTCCAATAAAGATGCTGTTTCATCAATAAGTTGTGTTCTAACAAAATTCTTTGTTTGATTGTCTGTAAGAACTTCCCCTAAACCTTGCATTAATTCCTTTGGACTGGTTTTACGTACTTGCTGAGCGCAAGAAAGGACATAGTCCTCTAAAGATAAGTCTGTACGGAGCCGAACTATATTGGTATTGATCTCAGTACGATTGTTTAAAAAGAACCATATATCAAAGATATCACGAGGTGTAACGCGTTCACCTAACGCACATAGTTTGTGGGCAAACATATCCGGCATAGTCATTACACGAATATCCGTCCCCAACAGATTGACTGTCTCATAATGGTTGTCATACTGTCTATTACTTACTTCTATCTTCAGCATTCGTTCTCCTTTTTCATAGTTAAGGTTAATGATTGGACCGAAGAATTTCATTGCCTCATCATCAATAGTACCAAAATGGATGGCAATCTGTTTTAAACGGGAATAAACTTCTTTAGTATATTCCGGAACTAACAAATTAAAATCCAAGTCTGTAGAGAAACGCGTTAACCCACGAAACATCAACATGGATGTTCCGCCCTTAAACGCGAGGAGGCGACTCAACTCACTATCTCGAAAAATAGCAAGTAACAACTGCGTCATGTAGTAACGATGTTTGTTTATGTCCATAATAGTATTAATTGAGCAACTCTTTTACGCGTGTGCTAAGCGCAAGAGAATTATAAATGGGTAAAAGTTCTATTACTTTTTTCTTGTCCAACGGATGAAGATTATCAAAATAACATTTACCGGCACTAAGATACATCATATCCAAGAACGCTCTTTCCGGAGTAGCTATTGCTACATTATCTCGTTGCTCAACCCCCATCCTATTGGTTCCGATGATAGGATTAATCTTACGAAACGCATATATTTTTCCATCCACAACCACCTCCCGCGTTTGGTAACTAACGCACGTTATCTTTTCCGAGTACTGAAAAGTTATACCCGAACGCGCCAACACATACTCCAACGACACATAAGACGGACGCAGGATAGAGCATGCCATTTCTAACTCTTTATAGGATTGCTTTGTATAAATTCCACGGCGAGGATTGAGTAGATCCCCTTTACGCACATAATAATTAAGAGATTTAGCCACTTGATTAGCGCCCAAATCCTCTGCCATTAGGGCTAACGACTGCGTCGTAAAAACCGTTCGTTGACTGGCTAATATTGCATTATAAATATTCATTTGTGAGCTGATAATACTAATTATTTTCCATTTCAGCGCACAAAATTACAACTTTTTTTTGATATGTGCAAATAAAATTGCGATTTTTTTGTGGAAATCGCAATTTTTGGGAGTAGAGGAGTAGAGGTGTAGGGGAGTAGGGGCGGAGAGGCGGAAGTTAGTCCGCGATGTTGAACTGAATCGTTTGCGAGGGGAGGATATAGTCAGACTCGATATGAAGATCCTCCGAAGCGGTCAACTCGACCGGCAGTTCCAGCACCACCTTCTGCCCCGGAAGCAGCCCCTTCAGACTCTGCGCGCAGCGCGTGGATCCTATAGCGAAATAAGCATCCCTGTAAATGGGCGCAACCCCCTCATTGGTAACGAGCAGTTGCGTCCTACCCTGCCCCGCGCGGCAAGCACAAACAGTGAACGAATAACCCGCAGCCATGCCTGCTTCTTGGAAACGTTGCGTGGTACCATAAGTGGATCCAGGGGCATCGTTGGAAATCATGAAAGTGATATGATACTTGGCAGCCGCCTCTTCCCAAGTAACGCCATAAAGTCCTGCGGGGTTGAGGAAACCGCGCTGGTCGGCAGAGGAGTAATAACTGATCTCGCCGCCCGATGGACCGCGTTGCCAACGGGTGCCCTGTCCAATCTTGTTCCACGACTGTTCGTTATAGCCGTCACCGGAACCTTTCTCATGCCCCTTATGCATGAACGAGTCATCGAAATTACCGAAGTCGAGCGCCATCACCTCCGGTGTGCGCACAATAGAAGTATAGGAGCCATCCGCTGCGTCAATGGAAATGAGCCACGGAATAGGCATCACCGAACCCACATGCAGCAGAAACTCGTTCTGATACTCCTTGGAGGGGAAGTTCGTTCCTATTTTGAGAGGAGTGCCGTAGATATGATACTCCGACCAGTGCCCGAAACCCACCTCCAAGAAAGCGATACGGGAATCATTGCCATACTTGGCGGCAAAATCGGTATAGAACTGCTTGGTAAACCATTGGAGTTCGGTATTCGACCAATCGGCATAATAAGTAGGACCGTCCTCGCACTTATAGTAGGTCTCGTTATAATCCTCCAAGTCTTTGATGTATTGCGGCACAGCGGTCGCTCCCCTAGTAGAACCATCGACCTCACGGTTGCCCGGATACTCATAACGGAAACGGATAACCGCCTGGTGGTTACGGGATGCTATATCGTTGAGGATATTCTCGAAATAAGTCCAATCATATTGGATAGCGTCCCCCACTTTGCCGGTAACCACGCGGCAGGGGAGGCAATAGGAGTATTCAAGGGCTATGACATCCTTATATTTTTTGATAGAGCCGTGCGAAGGCCAAAGGACGAGACCGGTCATCGGTTGAACGCGATCGATAGGCTGACAGGCAGAGAGGCTGAAAGGCTGAAGGGTAGAGTCCATCACGGAATCTTGTGGATTGTGGATGGTGGATTGTGGATTGTTGATAGGGGTACAGGCAAAGAGGCAGAAAGGCAGAAGGAGCGCCCAAAGGGCTAATGATGGATTGTGTTTCATAAGTTTTCTATTTCATTTAGAGAATAGAGGCGGGAGTCAGCCGCCTCTATCCGGTAGCCCCTACCCGACCTCCCCTTTTTGGTGTATAGGAGTAGAGGGGTAGAGGGGTAGGGTTAGAACTGAGTTCCTAATACATTGAAACGAACATTGTTCTTCAAAATAACGAATTGTCCATTACGGATAGCCTTCACGCAAACCTTAGCGGCTTTCGTATTTTGAATGCCGGTACCAGCATCAGCCCACTTAGCAACGGTATCATTCATCACAGCAGCATTAACCACACGGTTGCCAATCTCGCCACCTTGTGCGTCTTTCTCTACATAAGCCCAATCATCACCATGAACATACTTATACTCCGCAGCGGTAAGGTCAGACTGAGCCTCATAAGTATAATGCGTATCATCCACCTTGGTCATCTCAATGCCTTCATCCACTGCCCAGCTATTCATCGAACCAACGAGATAGCAAACGTCTGTACCTTCCGGAACGGTAACGTTGAAGACGGTGTGGGTCACTTCTTTACCCTCAACGAGGAGAGTGGTAGGCTCGGATACGTTAGCAAGGTCATCTACAGCAAAAGCGGTGTAGTAATAGGTCTTGGTAGGATCGATCTCGTCAGTCGTGGTCTCAGCGGTACCCTCGTAAACGGCATCACCATCCTCGATGGTTTCCG
>JAKSNF010000011.1 GCA_024400115.1 Paludibacteraceae bacterium
TGACCGACTTCAAACCGGAACACACAAAAAAAGCTCCATCCCCAATCGTAGTGACTGAATTGGGAATAGTAACTTTTCCTTTAGCAGTAGAAGAGCAACCACACAATGTTGTTTTAGAGGCATCACTATATATTAAATTTCCACGTCTGTAACCATTAATACATTTAGCGCCCCAAGGAGAACCCGTGGCGGCACCTTCATACACTATATTATTGACATTATAAAAAGCCCTCTCTCCAATCGTTGTGACCGAATTGGGAATCGTGACCGACTTCAAACCAGAACACACAAAAAAAGCTCCATCCCCAATCGTAGTGACCGAATTAGGAATCTTTACTGATTTCAAGCCATCGCACCAAGCGAAAGCCCCTATACCAATCTTTGTGACCGAATAAGTTTGTTTTTTGTAGGTAATCTTAGAGGGAATAACGATTGAGCCGGAATATAAGTCAAGTTCTAAACGAGTAGTTAAATAATAATTTTTTATTACTTCCGCCGTCATATCAGTGGTATCGAGACCATAACAAATGCCTCTAATTTCACAATTATAATCAGCAGCAAAAATTGAACTTGCGCAAATGAGCGCAACGAAAAAAGTAGTTAATTTATTCATAAAGCATTAATATAATAGGTTAATATCACACGATTACAATACATTGAGGACTTGCTCTTTGATTTGCTCGAGGAGGTCCTTCATCTTGACTACGATAATCTGCATCTCGGATTGATTGGACTTGCTGCCAAGCGTGTTAATCTCACGTCCCATCTCTTGGGCAATGAAACCTAATTTCTTACCTACTCCACTGCCCTCAAGAGCCATCGTCTCACGGAAATAACGGATATGATTGGTCAGACGCACCTTCTCCTCCGTGATATCCAACTTCTCCAAATAATAAATCATCTCCTGCTCCAAGCGGTTACTGTCTATCGCTTTCTTCGTTTCCTCGGCTAACTTGTCCAAGTTCTTGAGCAAGTGTTCACGTATATGCTCCACACGCCCTTTCTCAAACGGCTCGACCTCGGCTTTCAGTGCCTCTATGGCATCGAGTTGCTCGTTAAACTTAGCCTGTAATGCCGCTCCTTCTTGGGTGCGGAACGCCACAAAAGCATCGACTGCCTCGTTGAGCGTTGCCATCACGGCGGCTGCCAAACCTTCGTCTAATACGGTCTCCTGCGCGGTCTCTGCCTTCGTCACTGCCGGCATCCGCATCACAGCACCTACCAGGTCTGCCGAAGCAGGGATACCTAACTCGTTCTGCAAGGCGACTAATTGGTTGTAGTAGAACTTAAACGCTTCTGCGTTGATGAGGGGAAAATTTAGACCGCCTTCGGCTGAAAGACATTTGGCTATTGTTATTCCCAAGTCAATCTTGCCACGCTCGAGGCGAGAGGCGAGGAGTTGGCGGATATCTAACTCTTTCTCAAACAGATACGAAGGCATACGAGGGTTCAAATCGAGTGATTTGGAGTTGACGCCTCTGAGTTCAACCGTGATGGTCTGGTCTTGGTAATCTTTAACGGCTTTACCATAGCCGGTCATTGATTTTATCATATTCGTTGAATTAAGTTCTTCTATATTGTTTTCTTTCTCCCGCTCACTCGCTTTGCTCGTTATTACGCTATATTACGCTCTATCGCTTAATGCCTCTCTTTATTTTCTATTTTACCGCCCTATCCTTCGGTAGGGCTCACGTCAATCAAGCCTTACAAGATGTCATTGCTCTGCAAAGACAGGGTTGTTGCGGCTCGATTGCCTTATTACGCTCGTCGGAATTCGCTTGCCACGCTGACAAACCTCCGGTTCGGCAGGTAGTGACCGCGATTCCTCCTCTTCCCAAAAAGTGGTACTTTTCGGGAGCCCCAATTCTCCTATTTTATTATCTGCGTAATTGAGGAGAACGAGGCGAAAGGCACCCCTAGGCTTGCGGGGCAAGGCTATCGTGCTGAGCCTTGTTCGACGGGCACAGGGCGTGTGAAACCGCCCGAATAAATCAATTAAGCGTGGGTCTTAGCCATGGCAGCAAATTACGCGTAATAGCGCCGTAGGCGCGAGCGGGAGACCCAAAAACGGACCACTGTCCGCGAGCGGGAGACCCAAAAGCCGTAGATAATCTGTCTATATCTGCGGGAGACCCAAAAACCGGACCACTGTCCGCGAACGGGGATACAAACTCATTGCAAAGGTAGTCTTTTTTTGGGATATATGCAAATAATTTGCCTAAAAATTTGCATATTTAAGAAAAAAGTAGTAATTTTGCACCATGACTGCTATCGAAGTGCTACATAATACCTTTGGTTACGACTCTTTCCGCACCATACAAGAGAACGTGATTGACTCCGTTCTTGCCGGTCACGACACCTTGGCACTCATGCCGACCGGTGGCGGTAAGTCGCTCTGTTTCCAAGTGCCGACTATGGTTATGGCGTCGGAGGGCAAACCGTCGTTATGTTTAGTCATCACGCCGCTGATAGCCCTTATGAAGGACCAAGTGGAGAACCTCAAAAAGCACAATATCATGGCGGCGGCTATCTACACCGGGCAGTCGTTAGACCAGCAGCAAGCGGCTTTAGATAACTGTCAGTTTGGACCTTACCATTTCCTCTACGTCTCTCCCGAGCGGTTGGAGAGTGAGGCTTTTCGTAAGCGTTTGGCACAACTGCCCGTGGGTCTGATAGCCGTTGACGAGGCACACTGTATCAGTCAGTGGGGCTACGATTTTCGTCCGTCCTATCTGCACATATCTTCTATTCGCGAGTTCTTTAACTGCCCTCTCCTTGCCCTCACCGCCACCGCGACACCCAAAGTGGTGGAGGACATCTGTGATAGGTTACAGGCAACAGGCAACAGGCAACAGGCATCCCTATCCCCCTACTCCTCTACTCCCCTACCCCCAATGCGCGTTTATGCGCAGTCTTTCGAGCGTAAGAACTTGCAATATATCGTTCGTTATACGGATAAGAAGGACGAGCAGTTGAGGCATATTCTTGATTGTGTTCCGGGTTCGGCTATTGTGTATGTGCGTAACCGCAAGCGGGCGCAAGAGCTCAGTGAGTTATTAGCCTCCTACTCTGCCGATTTCTACCATGCCGGATTGACGGCTAAGGAGCGGTCGGATAAGCAGTCGGCGTGGAAGGACAATAAGACGCGTGTTATCGTTTGTACCAACGCTTTCGGGATGGGTATAGACAAACCCGATGTGAGGCTTGTTATCCATTACGATTTGCCGGATAGTATAGAGGCTTATTTCCAAGAGGCGGGTCGTGCCGGACGAGACGGTAAGACGGCTTATGCGGTGCTTCTTTATAATCCCGAGGACAAGGTCAAGGCGCGTAAGCGCGTAGCGGATAACTACCCCACGAAGGAGTTCATTGAGGATGTCTATCATAAGACCTGCGATTTCTTCACTATTGGCGCCGGCAGCGGGTTAGGTCATTCGTTTGCGTTGCATATGGACGAACTGGCACGGGTGATGCATCTGCCTTTATTGCCTACCTATGCCGCGTTACATATCCTGTCGCAGGCGGGGTATATTGATTTCGAGGAAGACCAAGAGATGCGGGCAAGGGTACAGTTAAAGGTCACTTCTTCGCAGTGGAAGCAGTATAATCTGTCGCCCGAGGAGGCACTCGTCTTGGAGACGCTGATGCGTCGTTATACGGGTATCTTCTCCGACTTACAGTATATTGACATAGAATCCCTTCTTCCCTCTCTAAACTCTATACGGCTTGCCGATCGCGCCCCTTGGGGCAGAGAACTCTCAACTCTACACTCTTTATTGGCCGATTTAGCCGCTCGCGGTCTCCTTATTTACCTTCCGCGCACGTGTGCGTGCAGGTTCACGATGACACAAGAAAGGCAGGAAACGATATTCCTGCCTAAGCGAGTATATGAAGACCGTAAGGATCAGTATGTAGAGCGTTTGCGCGCGATGGTGGAGTACGCGGAGCAGACGCAGTTCTGTCGCAGTCAGTTATTGCTGCATTATTTCGGTCAGAGTGATGCCCCCACTTGTGGTACGTGTGATGTCTGCCGTAGTAGGTAGGGTTAGTTGAGACGTTGTGTTTCTCGATCGCGGATTGACTTGGCGGTGACCCACTTATCCATAACGACCAGTACGCCGGGGAGAACAACGAGAATGAGCGATATAGCCACCGCAGCGCCTACGGATATACAGCCTACGATAGCGCTAATCGTTACATCCTCTACTAATAGAGCCATCACGCCGGGTCCTACCACCATAATCAAGCCGGAGGTAGTGATTGTAGGAATAGACCCATGATAGGCTTTCCGTGCTGCTTCATATTTATCCATGGTGCGTCTGTTCTCTTTATAGTAATTGGCGTACAGTATGCCGTAGTCAATCGTTGCTCCCATCAATATGCTTTGCACAATCAGGTATGCCAGATAGAGCATCTGCCCGGACACTAATCCGCTGACCACTACGTTCACAAAGACAGCGGTCATCACCACAATCACTAATATCGTTGGCACGACCACGGAGCGGAACGTGATGGCTACGATTAAGAAGATAGCCAAGATAGTCAAGATAGTAATCACGGTTATCTCTCTGGAGAAGCCGTTTTTCAGTTCACTGAACATCACAGATTCGCCTATCATATAGCACGGCTCGGAGAAAGTGCTTTGGGTGAGAGCGGTGAGGTGGTCAATAAAAGCATAGGTCTCGGCAGACTCGTCGGGCAGGTCGCACATCACCATCATGAGGGAGTACTTGTCGTGGCTAAGCATTTGAATAGCTTGACTGAGTTGGGACTGTACGCTATCAATCATTTGGATGGTGTGACTATCTAACTGCGATGCCACGATATCCAGTTTGAGTAAGGTGTCAGCAGCATAAGCCAGCAGTTGTTCGGTACTCATACGGAGCGAGTCGTTGTAGTGATAGCGACTGCCGTAGTAGCAATAGAGCAGATTAACCGTTGTCCGGTCTATTTGTTGTCCCATGTACTTGAAGTGGTTTGTCATTTGCGCTGCCGTGTAGCGTTTGCCGCTATACATTAACTGTTCAAACCGTTCGGCTTGCAGTTCGGTTCGTGACTTACGTTTTTTCACGACGGGTGTCGGTTTCGTTACCGGTTTCGTTATCGGTTTTGCTACGGCAATCACTTCTTTTGTTGTTGTGTCTTGTTGGACTTGTGCCTCTACCAAGGTGGGTTGGTGCACCACGGTTGATTTGGCTTTGCCGGAGATAGTCAGCACACGCTCTTTAGACAGATTATTCACGCCTAATTGGGTTAGGATATCCGTTAGTTCATCGGCGTTTAGCGAGCTATTGTTCTTAACGGCATCCATCAGTCGGGTGCGCAGGATGAGTCCCTGTTTCTGTTCTTCGTTCACAAACTTGGCTAAGGTTGGACGATTGAAGAGGTCGTCGGTGAGGAAGTGGACATATTGATAGGGTGTCATGCTTTTGCCTTGATCGGAGAAGCTATAAACCATACGTGTTTGTGCTACTGTTGAACCTATATGATTGGCCATTTGTCTTATGGTCATGTTCTCGTTTATTGACGCGGGGTTGCATATTTGCATTAGGTACTCCGTTATTTCGCCGGGGTTAAGGGCATATAACCGCGGCATAAATTCGGCTACGGATATGTTCTCGTCCACTATCTCTACGGTGTCCGGCTTTATCACCTTGGGTGTATCCACCACGGCAATGGTCTTCACCACAACGGTCTCCACCTTAGGTTCGGGTGGCGTCACTTTTTTCTCCTCCTGTTTCACGGGTTCTTCCTCTTCCTCGTCTGTTTCCATCATGGTTTGCAGCAAGGTCATTTGTTCACGCACATCGTTATTGATAACATTATCGAACATGGGGTTATTCAAACAATCCGTCAGCACAAACTGCATCAGGTCGGGAAAACTGACACGCAGTGTGTCTGCCTCGTGTGAACGCATGTAATAGACGGTGCGCATCATCTCGGGAGTGAGGAGTGCCACATCCATCGGAGGCAGATATTCCGCCATTTCCACCGACATTTTATGGATATAGTTTATCTGTTCTTTGGCGGTGTATTGCTGTTTGAGCATGGTGGGGTAAGACACTACTGTTTTCACGCATGAGTCTTTCATTAGGCTATCCACCATAGGTATCAGGCGCATCTGTTCCGCCGTAGGATAAACGGTGACAATCATGTTCGTCTTGGGGAAGATCTTGTCTATCTCGGACTCACCATTGGTAGAGAAATAGATATCGGTCTGACGAGAGAAATAGAACGCCACCCCGCAGAGCACGATACAAGCCACGGCAAAGGGTCGTTTATGGTGTGTAGAGAACCAAGCCAAGCGGTCGGTAGGCAGGATGAACGTGCGTTTGTGGCTCTTTACGATAGCTTTGTTGCATAGTAGCAGTAAGGCAGGCAGTAAGGTGAAGGTGGTAACCAAGCTGAGCACTACCCCTTTGGCGAGTACGACACCTAAGTCGAGACCTATCTTCACTCGCATGAAAGCTAACATCATTAGTCCCACGATGGTGGTAGTGGCACTACTCATGATAGCCGGGAACGCTTTTCTTATAGCTCGGTTCACCGCTTCGGTGGCACTCTGTGTATTGGACCACTCTTGTCGATAATGGTTAGACAGGACAATAGCGTAGTCAAGGGATAGTACGAGTTGCAGAATAGCCACGATGTAGTTAGTGGTTATACTCACACTGGGCAGTAGGGCGTTGGTACCTATGTTCAGTACCACGGCTACGCCGATAGTGAACAAGTAGAGGACAGGTTCCATCCATGATTGTGCCATCACCAGTAGAATAATCAGTATGATTATCCCCGCTATGACCAATGCTGAAATCGGAGGAGTAGCGCCATCTTGGCTTGTTTCCACGACCACTCTTTTGCCGTATTCGTTTTGTATGGTGTTTCCGAATGCTTTTTGGTCGATGGAAGGAAGCACTAACAAGTCGTATTTAGTGTATTGTCCGTCTTCGCTCACTTGTGTAGTCACCCCATTGACCTCATCGCGCAGCGCTAATTGTTCGGCAATCAGTTGGCGTAGTAGGCTATCCAATCCTTGGAACATTACCTTGACATTAGCATTGCTCAGATGTTCTTCGCCAAACTCATTGGTGATAATCTCGATTCCCTGTTTCATTTGCGAATCGTCCGGCAGGTACTTGGTCATGTCACTATTTGCATTGACGTACGGTATCATCATTCCGCACGCTACAGTAACAGCCAACGTTATAATCATCAAGATAAAATGTGTTCTCTTCTTCATATTATACATTTTCGGCTGCAAAGGTACTGTTTTTTTTTGAGATATGCAAATTTTGCTAAGAAAAAAGTGGCATATTTTATAAAAAACCGCCCCTCGCAATAAGCAAGAGGCGGTGAATGAGAGAGGCTATGTAGCCTTAGAGTTAATTTGCGATGACATCAGCACCATTTGTAACGTTTAAGTATTTACCGGCAGGTCTGGAACTACCAGCCAACAACTCCGATATTGCACTTACTTTGATTTCCTCACATAGAGGAGCGAAATATTGATGTTTCATAATTATTGAATCATTTGACCTTGAGCGTTATACATCTTGTTATCTTTGATTATCACGAGTTGACCATCGTTAAGCACTTTCATAGTCTTTTGTCCTTGTTCCACTTGTCCAAGACTTGTCGGAGTTTGAGGAACACCCATCACGCGCAGCGGAGCGGTGTGCGGTTGCTCTATAGTGGGCACTTCGGTCATGTCAAAATACGCACGGCACGCAGGAACGGTGATGGTAGAAGATTCCTCTACAATAACGACTTGGTCATCATAGATAGCGGCTTGGTGTCCATCGGATTCGATAATCGTTCTTGCCAATGAACCATGCAGACCGCGTTCGGTTTGCGCATAAGCCACAGAAGTGGTTGCATCGTGGTTGATAGTAACCGTCTCAACCGTTGCCTCAAATATATACGGCACACCAGCCTCAAGAGTTGCCATCTCCTCAATGTAGAGTTTATCCGTACCGTCGTAGTAGTTAACTTTATAGAACGTTGCACCTTCAAAAGAAGTTGCCGCATAAGGCAGACAAACGGTTGCCCAATGTCCCACGCTCATATTGCGTGTATAAGGTGTTGCTAAACCTTCAATCTTCACGTATTTTTGTCCGCCCAAAGTCTCTCCTAAATCTTGGGCAGAAGAGTGATCAATCATTTCGGTATTGTCCTTATCTTCGCCCACATAGAGCATATACGCATCAGAGATATAGATGTTAGAGCCGAGGCTCCCTTGTCCACCACCTATACCAGCACCAACATCAATACTGGTTGCTTCTACCGTACCGCCATTGATGATAATATTCTCGCAGCGGCCCATATATCCGCCACCGATACCGGCTCCGCCACCGCCACCGTTTGCAATAACCGTACCGCTGTGGATGGTGATATTAGATCCGTCCCCCATGTTTCCACCACCGATACCGGCAGCATAGTTTCCACCATTAGCAATCAGTTGACCTGTTTGAGCAGATTGTCCATGGATTGTAAGGGAGTTGCCTTCACCGGACACTTGAATGCCGGCTTGATTATAATCTCCGGTTGTAGTCAGTTTAGCGCCATCAGCAAGGATAAGACGAACGTCACCTAAGCAGACTGCACCTTTTGTGAGTTGTACGTCAGTGCCTTTAATCACATACCAAGTCGTTTCACCAGCCACACCCCAAGTAACGACTTCGGAAGCGTTGGTAATCTCCCAAGCGTCGATTGGTTGCTCTACTCCGTTCTCGTCAATGTATGTAGTGGAAACAGGAGTCGGAGTCCACTGCGCATAGAGGGTAATGGGTCCTTTGCTATCTAACGTTGCCTCGATAGTAGCATTTGCATCGTATGCCGTGCCTGTTCCGTCAGCATTAGTAGTCCACTTGCTGAAGACATATCCCTCACGACTAAAAGTATTAGCTGCCTTGGTTGTTCCCGCGTTCTCTACCGTTTGTGTTTGGTCTTCACCTGTACCGCCATTGGCTTTGTAAGTGAGATACTTATAACAATATAACGCCTTGATAGTATAAGCCATAGTCACATTTGTATAATGAATCTTGTCGTTTGACACAGACGCTTTCATTTTGGAGGCAGTGATAGCCCCATAACGTTTGTACGTATTATTCGTTGTGCTTAGGCGATTATCAATCTCCACTTCCGGCAGGGAATACAAAACATCGTAACATTGTGTAGAATAGTTGCCTGACAAATAGCCCGAGATTCTCACAGCCGCAGCCTCACCGCTATAGGTATAGCTCTCTTTGTTGGTTGTATTAGTGTTGAACGTTTCCTTACTTGCCGTATTAAAATAGGTTTGTCCGTCAGGTGTTTTATTCCTATTTTTCCAGTAGCCGTTTGCATCATTATTGTAGTCAAAATAGGCAGTTCGATGGGCAGTAGAATTATGATAATGATACGATTTTAGACGATACTTGAATTCATATACGGCGCGCGTATAAGAGGGAGTTACGCATTGGATAGTAAACCAATGTACACTTTCGCCGGCATAATTGGATCCATTGTGCCTCATATCAAAGACACAGGCTTCGCCTGATGTTAATTGGAACGCATCACCAAGATTTGTCCATGGCTTAACGTTATACCGATAGTGCATTCCCCAATAATTCCCGGGGTTGTCCCATGTTTGCAAATCAGCGAAAGATGTCGTTTCATGATTGCTTGAGGTAACATACTCCTTCACATCATTGATAATAAATGACACTTCTTGTGCCCATAGTCCGACGCTAAGCGTCAGAGCTGCAAATAATAATAATTTTCTCATACCTTTAAAATTTTGAATTTAATGTTAATTTTGTCATTTTATTAAATTGATACGTTAGCCCTCTTCCTTTTTTGAAAAGCGGTGCAAAAGTATAACTATTTTTTGATCTGTGCAAATGTTTCGTGTAGCATACGCGCCGCAGTTGTCGCAATAAAGACTTTTGTTGTAGCATACGCGCCGTCAGTGTAGCATACGCGCCGTTTATGCTGGTATTGACTGCCGAAATCAGCAAGAAAATCACCCAAAAACACCTTCAAAGTGATTATTTTGGGCATAGAATTTGCATATATGAAAAAAAAGCAGTACTTTTGCAGCCCTTTTCGCGTTAAATGAATATGAACGAACCATTATACTATATTTTTACCCTTTTCACGGGGGTTCTTTTCATGACCCAATTAGGTTGGGCGGGTGTTTTTCTTTTGAACCGTGTGCTTGTTCCTCGCAAGGAGTATGAGCACCATCCTGCAGTACCCTTGCGCCGTTGGAGCGGTACATTAGCTGCGCTATTGGCAGTACAATTCTTTGTTGCTTTTATTGTTCGCTCTTTTGTAGCAGGGGATTGGTCGATGTTTATTATTTACTTTAATTCGTTGTCTATTCCGGTTGGCGCTATCAACATGGTGTTATTAGTGCGTCCGCAGCCCATCACGAAAAAACGTATATTGGCAAACGTGATACCGTTTGTGGTACTATCCTCTATAGGACTTATCATTGGAGAACAATGGTATTTATACCTCTTTGCAATACTCTTGATAGGTTATGTCATAGCAATGATTATATACATTCTTATCTACGGTTATCGACATGAAGAGGAACTAAAAGACTATTATTCCTCGTTGGAAGGTCGTTCTGTACGGTGGTTTTATGTTATGCTATTTATGCTCTTCTTCTTAATTGTTAACTATATTTTTTACTTCGTCAGTAAAAATCCGTTAACACCTATTATCTTTTACGGACTATCGTTCTTCATTTGGAATTATTCTTATATCCATGTTTATCGCATGATTATAGTACAAGAGACAGGCAATGACGAAGGAGAAAGGATAGAGGACGAAGGAGAAAGGATAAAGGATGAAGGAGAAAGGATAAAGGAGAAGAAGGAGGAAATAGATGGCGAGGGTGAGGCTTTCCTCAGTAAACTAAAACAAGTCTGTGAGGATACGGAGTTATACACCCATGCCGACCTGACAAGGGACGATTTAGCCCGCCAAATGAACATTGGTCACACGGCATTCACCACCCAACTGAAGCAAACGTTAGGTTTAACCTTTTACGATTACATCAATCAACTCCGTATTCGTAAAGCGGCAGCCTTGATAGAAGAAGGTAAGATGGATATTAGTTCCATCAGTCAAGCCGTGGGTTATAGTTACCGCAGCACTTTCTATCGTGCTTTCTTCGCGGTACACAAATGCACACCCACAACCTATCAAAATCGACTTAATAAATCATAGCGATTTCCTTAATGATTGATGTTTTTTCTTACATTTTGCATTTTTATTTGCGTATGTCAAAAAAAAGCAGTATCTTTGCGCGTTATTTTTAAAACATATGAAAATTGCACTGATAGGATATGGCAAAATGGGGCACCTCATTCGTGAGATTGCACAAGAAAGAGGACACGAAATAGTGTGCATCATTGAGCAGAGAGTCTCTGCCGACGAGGCAATACCTTTCGTCACCTTTGATAGCGACGAGTTCAGAAGCGCCGATGTGGCCATCGAGTTCACTACCCCCACTACCGCAGCGGATAATATACGCCAAGCATGGGCGCAAGGTGTGCCCGTGGTGTCAGGAACCACAGGGTGGTCCTTAGAAGAGTTGAGAGTGGAGAGTTTAGAGTTTAGAGGTGCGTCCGCGCACTTCGATAAAGCATCCGGCGATGCCGGCTGTCCAAAAGAAAACGGCATAAGATTGGTAGATGAACAGGGAAAAGTGTGGCTCATTTGGAAGAGTAATTTCTCGGTGGGTGTGAATGTGTTCTTTGAACTCAATAAAGTGCTCGCACAAGCTTTGGCACAATACAAACAATATACCCCCTCCATCACCGAGACACACCATATACATAAGCTCGATAAGCCATCGGGAACGGCAGTGACCTTAGCGGAAGGGATACATTCCCTACTCCCCTACTCCTCTACCCCCCTACCCCCCATTGAGAGTATAAGAGAAGGAGAAGTGGCAGGGATACATACGGTAACGTGGGATAGTGAGGAAGACACAATAACCATCACCCACTCAGCCAAGAGCCGGAGAGGGTTTGCGTTAGGAGCCGTACTCGCTGCGGAGGGAATAGGTGAGAGGCGAGAGGTGGATTAAAAAATAGTCGATTAATTATTAGTAAAGATTTTAGAAAGGATTTTAAGTAGGATTTCTGAGGACGTTAGTCCGAAATTAAAAGAAAGGATATGCTAAAAAGATTTCGAACGGATTTTCAGTAAAGATTTTTTATATTCAAACCTAATATCCTACGCCAAAATCTAACTAAAAATCGACTCCAAATCGGATAAGCACCACCTTTTATTAGATTTCGCTTCGCTCAGAAATCTAACTAAAAATTTAATAGAAAATCGTAACTAAAAATCACTAACGACTATAGGCGGATAGGCAGAAGGGCTGAAACGAGAAACAAGAAACAAGAAACGAGAAACAAGAAACGAGAAACGAGAAACAAGAAAGTGAAAGAATATGAAACAAGTTAAAGATATAGAGAAAAAAGATTGGATTAAAGCCGGATGCTGGGGCTTGATCTATGTGATATTCATTGTGTGGGTTGCTTGGGGCGACTGGGCTTCACTCGGTTGGTTAGCACTACTGCCCGTCATCATCGACGCCTTTACGACCAAAGTTATCAACTGGTCTTGGTGGCGCAAGTATAAACCAGTGGAGAGTGGAGAGGCAACAGGAGAAAGGAAGAAGGAAGAAGGAAAAAGGAAGGTTCTATATACGATCTGTTCGTGGGTGGATGCGATTGTGTTTGCCCTTGTAGCCGTGTATTTCATTAACGTCTATATCTTCCAGAACTACCAGATACCGTCCTCGTCACTCGAGAAGAGTCTGCGCGTGGGCGATTTCCTATTCGTCAGTAAGATGGCTTATGGTGCTCGTGTACCGAACACCCCCCTCTCGATGCCGCTGGTGCAGCACACGATGCCCGCTTGGCTCGGTGGAGGTAAGTCGTATATAGAGACACCGCAATGGGAATACAAAAGACTCAAAGGTTGGACAACTCCGCAAAAGGGTGATATAGTGGTCTTTAACTTCCCAACAGGCGATACAGTGTGCCTCAAGATGCAGAATCCCGATTACTACACCCTCTGTTATAACTATGGTAAAGAGATGGTGGAGAAACGGAAAGACATATTCGGAGAAATCGTTTATCGTCCGGTTGACCGCCGCGAGAACTATGTGAAGCGCTGTGTAGGAACTCCGGGAGATAGTTTGCAAATAATAGACAACGTCGTTTATATCAACGGTCAGGCAGAAGTACAAGCCCCGGGAGTACAGTTTAATTATGTGGTGCTAACGGACGGAACGCCACTGTCAAATAAATATCTTGAGAAAATAGGAATCAATAAAGACGACCGACACCAACTACAAGCGAATGCGTATGTCTTCCCCCTAACGCAAGAGATGAAAGAGCAGTTAAGTAAGAACCCACACGTCGTTTCCATCACCATAGAGGATGAGCGCACCGGAGGAGCCGTTTATCCGTTGGGACATAACGACTGGACGCGAGATAATTACGGACCTATCTATATCCCGCGCAAGGGTGAGACGATTACCATCACCGAAGAGAACTACTGGATATATAAACGCATTGCCGATGCTTACGAGCATCAGCCGATAGCCATAGGTGAAGATTACACCTTCGCCATGGACTACTACTGGATGCAAGGTGATAATAGGCATAACTCCGCCGATAGTCGGTATTGGGGTTTTGTGCCGGAGGATCATATCGTTGGGCGACCGGTGTTTGTGTGGCTGAGTATAGAGAAAGATAAGCCGTGGTTCAAAGGACATATACGTTGGAATAGGATTGGCAAGAAAGCGATGAGGTGAGAGGTGAGAGGACGGCAGCAGAACTGCCTACTGGTTAGAGGTGAGAGGACGGCAGCAGAGCTGCCTACTGGTGAGAGGTAAGAAACAAGAAACGAGAAACAAGAAACAAGAAACGAGAAACAAGAAACAAGAAACGAGAAACAAGAAACAAGAAACGAGAAACAAGAACAAAACAATGATATTGCCAACGACATATTGGGGAGGGGAGCGGAATAGGTGCGAGATAATGACACCGAACGGCGTGCAGCAGTTGAGTATTCCTGTTTATGACTCACGCAAACAACAACCCGTAGAGGATATACGTATCTGTTACATGCACAGTTGGCAACGGCAACACTGGAGTGCACTGTTCTCCGCTTATGGGAAGACACCGTACTTTGATTACTATGCCGACTATATACACGCTGTGTATGAGAAACAACCTACCTTTTTGGTAGATCTCAATAATGAGACGGCTTATATATTGTACAGTCTGTTTCATAACGAGCGACCCGAGGCTTATAACGAGGACTTTGTCCCTATTTGCCACCCACATGCCTTGGATATGCTCTTTAATAGCGGCCCGGAGGGCCTGTTAGTTGAGAGTGGAGAGTTTAGAGTTTAGAGAAGCCGTCTAGTTATATAGTTGAAAGTTTAGAGTAAGAACATGAATATAGATTGGAGTAGTTTAGGATTTCATTACACCGAAACGGACTATATTGTTCGTTCCACTTTTCATGGTCATCGCGACGAAAAGGGGCAACTGATGGGTCAATGGTCGGAACCGGAGGCTACGAGAGATAAATACTTACACTTACACGTCAGTGCCACCGCCTTACAATACGGTCAAGAGGCGTTTGAGGGTCTCAAAGCCTTCCGCGGTGTGGATGGTCAAGCGCGTATCTTCCGTATGCAAGCTAATGCCGAACGAATGCAACGCAGTGCCGAGGGACTGTATATGGCTCCCGTGCCAACGGACTTATTCTGCAAAGCTATTCGGTTAGCCTTGGTAAAGAACATCGACTACTTACCGCCCTATGAGACAGGGGCAACGCTTTATTTCCGTCCGTTACTGATAGGTTCAACCCCTCGTTTGGGTGTAGGTCCGGGGGTGGATTTTGAGTTTGTGGTTATACCCTCCCCTATCGGTCCGTACTATCCGGGTAAGTTCCATTGCACGACGTTTATTATCAATAATCACATCGACCGAGCAGCCCCCTTAGGTACGGGTCAGTTTAAGGTCGGAGGAAACTACGCTGCCTCCTTCCGCGCGACAGAGGCAGCGCATTTACAGGGCTATGACTGTATGTTCACGGATGCCAAGACGCACAGTTTCATTGACGAATGTAGTGCCTCTAACTTCATAGGCATACGAGGTAATCAGTACATAACGCCACGGAGCAGTTCGATTCTGCCGAGTATAACGAACGACAGTCTGATGACCATAGCACGAGAAATGGGTTATGAGGTTATCCGTCGCGAGATACCGGTGAGTGAACTGAGTGAGTTCGAGGAGGCGGGTTGTTGCGGAACGGCGTGTGTTATTAGTCCGATAGGCAAAGTGATTGACCCCGATAACGACACCGTTTATACTTTTGGTAACGGCGAACCCGGACCCAAACTGACGGAGTTGTATCAGGCGTTGCAAGATATACAGTACGGGCGGGCTCGCGACCACCACGGGTGGTGCGAGATAGTTTAGAGTGGAGAGTTTAGAGTGTAGAGTAGCCGTCTAGTTTATTAGTTTAGAGTTAAGAAGTTTAAAGTTAAAAGTAATATTAACTAACAAAAAAAATTTAGTACTATGTTTAAAAATCATCCAAAAGGATTAATTCCCGCGGCTCTGGCGAATATGGGCGAACGATTTGGTTATTACATCATGAATGCAGTGTTACTGCTGTTCCTTGTTTCTAAGTTTGGTTTACCCGATGAAACAGCAAGTATTATCTATTCCGTTTTCTATTTCGGAATCTATGTGCTCGCTTTAGTCGGAGGTATCATTGCTGATAAAACACAGAACTACAACAAGACGATTCAATGGGGATTGATTATTATGGCCATTGGATATATCTGTCTCAGTATTCCAATCTTCAGCGAGAACTTGACATCAGGAAAAGAGTGGCTCAGTATTATTATCTTCACCTGCCTTGCTCTATTGATGATTGCTTTTGGTAATGGTTTGTTCAAAGGTAACTTACAAGCCATCGTAGGTAAGATGTATGATGAATTCGAGGCAGAGGCTGCCAAGAAAGGTCCCGAAGCACTCGCTATTGCCAAAGACAAACGCGACTCGGGTTTCCAGATTTTCTATGTATTCATCAATATCGGTGGATTGATTGCTCCCTTCGTTGCTCCTTTACTTCGCCAATGGTGGTTAGGTAAACACGCATTAACCTATAGTGCTGAAATGTCCTCTCTTTGTCACCAATATTTAGCTACGGGTGAGATGACCACGAAGTTTATGGAAACAATGAACCAAGCCGTATCGGCTACTCACCCTGTGATTGAGAATATTAGTGAGTTCTGTAATGAGTATATTACCGTTTTCAACGAAGGTATTCACTACTCGTTCATTGCTTCTGTAGTTGCAATGTTGATTTCGCTCATTATCTTCCTTGCCACTAAGCACATGTTCCCGCAACCTGCCAAGAAAGAGGTTTCCACTGTAGTTGAATATACCGCAGAAGAGAAAAAAGCGATGGCACAAGAGATCAAACAACGTATGGCCGCTTTGTTTGCCGTATTGGGTATAGCCATCTTCTTTTGGTTAAGTTTCCACCAGAATAGTCAATCGCTGAGCGTGTTTGCTCGTGATTTCGTCCAAACACAAACGATTGCACCTGAGATTTGGCAAGCCCTCAATCCTTTCTTTGTGATTGCATTGACACCGATTATCATGCTCTTATTTGGTTGGTTAACTCGTCGTGGTAAAGCCATTTCTACCCCTCGCAAGATTGTTATTGGTATGCTTGTTGCCGGATTGGCTTATCTATTCTTGATGATTATCTCAATCGTTAATCATTATCCTTCCGGAACAGAGTTCCGTGCAATGGATGTAGAAGCCATGTCACAAGCAGGTTTGACTAAGATAGGACCTTGGGTACTGATAGTAACCTATTTCTTTTTGACGGTATCGGAGTTGTTTATCTCTCCGTTGGGATTAAGTTTTGTAAGTAAGGTTGCCCCTCGTCATATGGTAGGTTTATGTCAAGGTTTATGGTTATGCGCTACTGCCATTGGTAATCTTATGATTTGGGTAGGTCCCGTGATGTATAACGCATGGTCTATTCAATACTGCTGGGCTGTGTTCTTCGGTATCTGCTTGATTAGTATGACAGTGATGTTATCTATGGTTAAATGGCTTGAAAAAGTAGCTTGCTAATATGAATGAACTTATCCAAGCCCTCGGGACATATACCGAGGCACTCGAACAAAAAATAACTGTGCTTGAACAGCGCATCAGCGGCTACGAAGAGAAAGTCGCTGCGCTCGAAGAGCAACTCGCGTTACTGAAGAACAAACTAGAAGATCTAGAAAATCTAGGAAAACTAGAAGTTCTAGAACCGCAAGAGACTCCACTACCCGAACCGGTTGTGGAACCGGAGCCGGAACTTGTTGCTGAGCCGGAGGCGGAGGCTGAACCCGAACCGGAACCCGAGCCCGTTGTAGAGCCGGAGCCCGTTGTAGAGCCGGAGCCCGTTGTAGAGCCGGAGCCCGTTGTAGAGCCCGAGCCCGTTGTAGAGCCCGAGCCGATTGTGGAGCCGGAGCCTGTTAAGCCGGAGCAGCAAGAGCTATTTGTGACAGATATACGCAAGGCGATATCATTGGGTGACCGTTTCCTTTTCCAACGCGAGTTATTTGGTCAGAACGGCGAAGCGATGCAACGAACCTTGGATATTATCAATCATTGCAGTTCGGAGCAAGAGGTCTTCGATTATATAGAGCATAATTTTGAGTGGGACAAGAAGTCTCCGACTTACGAACTTTTTATCAATGCTATACATCGTACCTACTCCGGTCGGTAATCTGGAGGACATAACGTTGCGTGCTATTCGCGTTCTCAAAGAAGCGGATCTCATCTTAGCCGAAGACACACGGACCTCGTCTGTGCTATTGCACCATTACGATATTCACACGCCGCTGCGCTCGCACCATAAGTTCAACGAGCACGAAACGAGTGACAGAATAGCCGACGAGATAGCCGCCGGTAAGAACGTGGCACTGATATCCGATGCCGGTACGCCGGGCATCTCTGACCCGGGTTTTATGCTCGTTAGAGCTTGTGTAGAAAGAGGAGTGGAAGTGCAATGTCTGCCGGGTGCCACGGCTTTTGTACCGGCACTCATTGACTCGGGTCTGCCTTGCGACCGCTTTTATTTTGAAGGTTTCTTACCCCAAAAGAAAGGTCGTCAGACGCGCCTCAAGCAATTGGCGCAGCAAGACCACACGATGATTATCTACGAGTCTCCGTTTAGATTGCAAAAGACACTTGTGGAGTTGGGCACTTATTTAGGAGCCGACCGCAGAGCTTCCGTGACACGCGAGATTAGTAAGGTACACGAAGATACGCAGAGGGGAACGTTAGCAGAGTTAGCGGAGCACTTTAAAATAACGCCTCCCAAAGGGGAGATCGTTATTATAGTTGAGAGTGGAGAGTTCTCTGCCCTGAAGGGCGCGATCGGCAAGCCGTATAGAGTTTAGAGAAGCCGTCTAGTTTAGTAGTTTAGAGTTTAGAGTTTAGAGTGTAGAGTAGCCGTCTAGTTTAATAGTTTAGAGTTGAGAGTATATGAGTAATTTGAAAATTTTAGCGAAGGAGACTGCCATTTATGGAATCAGTTCGATTGTAGGTAAGTTCATGAACTACTTACTCGTTCCGCTATATACCTATATTCTGCAAAACACCGCCGATTACGGTATCGTTACGAACCTCTATGCTTGGACAGCCTTGCTGCTTGTTATCCTTACTTATGGCACGGAGACGGGTTTCTTCCGCTTTGCCAACAAAGAGGGTTACGATGCCCCAACGGTTTATAAGACCATCGGATTAACGGTACTGGCAACGAGTACTCTCTTTGCCGTATTGTGCGTTGTTTTTCAGCAACCGATAGCCAACGGATTAGGTTATGCCGATCATGCTAATTTCATAGCGATGATGGCTGTAACGGTAGCTATGGACGCGTTTGCGTGTATTCCGTTTGCTTATCTGAGGTATCAGAAACGTCCGATTGTTTTTGCCTGTCTGAAACTACTATTCGTAGCACTGAACATTGGATTTAATATCCTTTTCCTGCTTATTCTCAAGAAACAAGATGTAACTTATGTCTTTGTGAGCAATATCCTTGCCACGGCTATTCAGACACTGATACTTATTCCTTTCACCCTTCCTAAGGGTGGACAATTTAGTTGGGCTACGCTCAAAGAGGTTCTGCGTTATTCGTTGCCGTTACTCATCTTGGGTGTGGCAGGTATCATGAACCAAACGTTGGATCGTATTATCTTCCCTTATCTCTATACAGGAACTGATGCGCAAGCGCAACTCGGTATATACGGAGCGTGCTTCAAGGTGGCAATGGTGATGATGATGTTCACTCAGGCTTTCCGCTATGCTTACGAACCGTTTGTCTTTGCTAAGCACAAGGACCGCAATTCTGTGGAGGCTTATGCAGAAGCGATGAAGTACTATATCATCTTCTCGCTCATGATATTGTTGGGTGTTATCTTCTACTTAGATATATTCAAATATATCATCGGTAGTGCTTATTGGGAAGGATTGAAGATTGTGCCCGTGGTACTGTGGACTTATGTCTTCCAAGGTATATACTTCAACCTCAGTTTCTGGTATAAGTTAACGGACGAGACGAAGTGGGGTGCTTATTTCAGTTTGATTGGTCTCGTTATCACGCTCGTTCTGCAACTGATAGGAGTGCCGCTCATTGGTTATTGGGCATCGTGCGGCAGTAGTTTAGTTTGCTTCTTTGTCATTATGTTGCTCTCTTATTTTATGGGGCGCAAACGCTTGAATATTCCCTACGACTTGAAGTCAATAGGTGCTTATACGGTGCTCACGCTTGGTTTGTTGGCCTTGTATTATGGTGGCGATTACTACGTACAGATGTTGCCACAACCTTGGAATACGGTAGTGCATTATTCATTAGGAACGATATTATTACTGATTTATATTGCTCTCTTCTATCGCTTTGATTTGAGAGCACTGCTTAGAAAACAATGAATACGATTATAGCTCGCGAATTTGCTCAGTACGAGAAAGCTTTTGAGGTAGCTATCCAAAGTGACAATGCCACCTTACTGGAGGTAATGAATTATATCCACCTTCAGCGAGGCAAGCAATTGCGTCCCCAATTAGTGCTTTTATCGGCAGCGTTAACCCACGGTATCACAGATAAGACGATTCAAACGGCAGTTGCCTTAGAGTTATTGCACACGGCAACGCTGATACATGACGATGTAGTCGATAACTCCCCTATCCGACGCGGCAAAGCTGCCATCCATGAACATTGGTCTAATAAAGTAGCCGTCTTGGTGGGAGACTATATCTTAGCCCAAGTTATCAATATCATAGATAATCTTCGTTGCGCTCCCATTACTCATGTTGTAGCTCAAATGGGTAAGAACCTCAGTTCGGGTGAACTAACCCAACTACACGCAGGGCGTAGTATGTGGATAAGCGAGAAGCAGTATTATGAAGTTATACAATTAAAGACCGCCGAGCTCTTTGCTTCTTGCGCTCAAGTGGGAGCCTTTTCTTCAATGGCAACGCCTAAGCAAGTGACTGCGTTAAAGAATTTCGGTTTACATTTAGGTATGTGTTTCCAGCTCAAGGACGATATCCTTGATTATTCCGATTCAGAGGAATTAGGCAAACCAACCATGAATGATATACGAGACGGCAAAGCGACCTTACCTCTCCTTATTGCTTTGGAGCGCGCTCTCCCCGAGGAAGCAGAAACGATTCGCCAATTAGCCGAGGACATTGCGCAACAGGCTCCACATATCGATCAGCACGAAGCTGAAGAGGACATTAAAGCCTTTGTTATGCGCTATCAAGGCGTTAGATATGCTTACAAGAAGATTGAGGAGCACCGAAAGAAAGCCGTTCAGGCATTAAACTTCTTCCCCGATTCCGAGACTAAGCAAGCGCTCTTGGATATGCTCACTTACGCCATCCAAAGAGAGCGGTAGAACATCCTTCACAAAAGCTTGTAATAAGAGTTGCTGCGCGGTTGATTTCGAGATACCGCGCTGCTGCATATAGAAGAGGGCGTTCTCATCCAACTGGCCTGTCGTTGCACCATGGGAAGCTTTCACATCATCCGCATAAATAATGAGTTGTGGACGTGTGCGCATAGAAGCTTGACGCGAAAGAAGGATATTACGATTCGTTTGTTGGGCATCTATATGCTGTGCATCCTTAGCTATATACAGTTCGCCAAAGAACTCACCTTTAGCTTCATCATTGAGCACAAACTTAACCACTTGTTGCGACTGTCCTTCTGATGCCAAGTGCTTCACGTGCGTGTGTACACGCGCGCTATCCTTATTACTTATATAACATAGTCCCTTGATAGTGACAGAGCAACCCGATACCATCTGAGATACCTCAATATCAACCTCTTCAGAAGTGAATAAAAGGACATAGATAGTCAACTCACCCGCCGTATCTTGGACATAGTGATAGGAACCCGATTGCGATATGATTATTGGTTGAGCCATTCGTAACCTTTCTGTTCCAATTCGAGCGCTAATTCCTTAGTACCGGTTTTAACAATCTGACCATCTGCCAACACGTGTACAAAGTCGGGCACAATATAATCGAGCAAACGCTGGTAGTGGGTAATCACGATAGAGGCATTATTCGGCGTTTTGAGTTTATTCACACCCGCTGCCACGATACGTAAGGCGTCTATATCCAATCCCGAGTCGGTCTCATCTAAGATACTGAGGCAGGGCTCGAGCATTGCCATTTGGAAGATCTCGTTTTTCTTTTTCTCGCCACCGGAGAAGCCTTCATTAACGGCACGATTATTGAGTTTATCCGCCATTTCCAACAAAGCGCGTTTCTCGCGCATCAGTTTCAAGAACTCAGTGGCTTTCAAGGGTTCTTTGCCTTCATATTGGCGTTTCTCGTTAACCGCAGTGCGAAGAAAATTAACCATCGACACTCCGGGTATCTCTACGGGATACTGAAAACTGAGGAAGACGCCCTCACGAGCCCGTTGTTCGGGGGGCATAGAGAGCAAGTCTTTGCCATGCAGTAAGACTTGTCCTTCCGTCACAGTATAAGCAGGATGACCGGTAAGAACAGCAGATAAAGTCGATTTGCCGGCACCATTAGGTCCCATAATAGCATGAACCTCACCCTCATTAATAGTAAGGTTAACGCCCTTCAAAATCTCTTTGCCCGCAATAGACGCGCGCAAATTACGTATCTCTAATAGACTCATAATCACTCTAAAATAGTAGCCAAAACGACTTCTCCAACGGCTTGCAAAGTAGCAGGATGAATATTTTGCATATCGTCTTGACGAGTATGCCACCAATGAGGGAAACCACTACCGGAACGAGCATCATAATGAATAATATCTACGCAAGGAACACCTCCATAAACAGAAACATAATAATGATCGTCAACAACAGGGAAAGCAGCTTGCTCTGCAAAATACTTACCATGCCCTAATTCTTTGGCATGACGCCATATTTTATTAACAAAACTCTCAGCATAGGTAGTAGAGTACAACTCTTTAGAGAAGACGGCATCGGGAGCACCTACCATATCTAAAAGAATACCATAACTATATTTATCACTTTCCTCATCGGATAATTCTTTCGCCCAATATTGACTACCTAAGCACCAAGTGTTCTCGCGTTCAAAACCGGTATAAGTTGAAGGCGTTCCCATATCTTCGACATCAAAAAAGACGATATCAACAGGGCGAAGTTTGATAGTTGTGTCTTGTGACAATATCTGCAACTGTCGTGCCACCTCAAGCAAGACAGCAACACCGCTTGCGCCATCGTTAGCTCCGGGTACATTAAGACGTTTATGGTCATAGTCTTCTTCTTGGTCGCACCAAGGACGTGTGTCATAATGCGCACACAGAAGCACTTTTCTTACACCTGTATTTCCCGGCATATGACCGATAATGTTAAAGACAGCTTGTGGTCTGCCTGTATAATCAGGCATTAACCCTTTTTGTAATTCCACTTCGCAGCCAAAGCGGCGCAGCTGATCCATCAGATAAACAGCACATTCTGTGTGTGCTTTGCTATTCGGTACACGGGGTCCAAATGCCATCTGTTCCGCAGTATATTGATATGCAGAATCAGCATTAAAGGAGGGGCGACTCACTTCTTGCACCTTCGATTTACAACCTATCAATAGTAGCATAGCTACCAAGCCTAAAAAGACTTTCAACTTTATTTTTTCCACTTCTTTCAACTTTAAACTTTAAACTTTAAACTAACCAACATTCACCTCACTGATGGAGCGGTGCTCTTGGATAGCCAAAATGGTCTCTGCCAATGGGTCTGCCAAACTAACGACTTTCACCTTGGCGCAACGTGTGGTATCATACTGAATTGAATCGGTGAAGACCAATTCTTTTAATAGGCTATCATTGACGCGCTTATCAGCCGAACCGGACATAACACCGTGGGATAAGATAGCACGTACAGAGTTAGCACCCGCGTCCTTAATCACTTGTGCTGCTTTGCAAAGTGTACCTGCCGTATCTACGATATCGTCCACGATGATAACATCTTTACCTTTCACTTCACCCAAAACACGCATCTCGCTTATTTGGTTGAAACCGGGACGGTTCTTATAGCAAATAACCATCGGGACTTCCACACCGGTGATAGCGTGCAATTTCTTTACAAAAATAGCGGCACGTTTGGAACCACCTACATCGGGAGAAGCTATGATGATATTGTCTAAGTTAAGACCTAAGTTAACCACATAAGGAACCAAGACATTGGTACCAAAGAGGTGATCTACAGGAATATCAAAGAAACCTTGAATCTGATCCGCATGAAGGTCAACCGTGATAATACGGTCTGCTCCCGCTACTTGTAACATATTAGCAATCAGTTTAGCTCCAATAGACACACGTGGCTTATCCTTACGGTCCTGACGCGCAAAACCAAAATAAGGAATAACAGCGATTACTTTATACGCACTGGCACGCTTAGCGGCATCAATCATAAGAAGAAGCTCCATTAGATTATCGCAATTGGGGCACGTTGATTGAACTAAATAAACCGACTGACCGCGAACAGACTCGTCAAAAGAAACGGCAAACTCACCATCGGAGAAACGGTCAATATTTATTTTTCCCAATTTGCAACCCAACTTATCACAAATGCGTTGAGCGATAGTTTGACCTTGACTACCGGCAAATACTTTGAAGGGACTTGTTTCGAGAACCATAATTATTTCTTATTTTTATCTTTCTTTTTAGGTTGATTATCCTGTTTCTTAGACTGATTGTCCTGTTTCTTAGACGTGTCATTAAAAGCCTCTTCAAAACCGGGGAAATCACAAGTCAATTTACCATTGGATATTTTGGCAATATCGGCTTTTATACGATCTATTCCGGATTCTTGGTCCTTATTCCAAACGAGGTTCTTTTGTCTCATACATTGTGCAACATAGACAGTAAGAGCACGACGAGAAGGGCCGTCCTCTAAACTACAAACATAGGCTACCACATCCTGTAAGATACGTCCGTAGTTACGCATCTTGATGGGGCTTAAATCTTTACGTAGGGGTTCCATTATTGTTGTTTAATTAAATAAATCATTGTGGGATAGTGGTCTCCGTAACCGTCCTGCCAAACGCCGGATTTATGAGTACGAAGAGGAGTGCCTTTTTCTTTTCCCTCTTGTACGGTTAAGAAGTCTTTATTAAATATTTCCGATTTCCAATAGGTCCATTTGCCGGACTCCAAAGGTTCGTTCATAAGAGGCTCGGATATAATAATCTGATCAAATAAGTTCCATGACCCTTGATAAGCTAAGGTGCCAATACCACGATCCAGTTTTTGCCACATCGTGTTGAAGTACCCTTGCGTTTCTACTTCCTCGCGGGTTTTGCGAGCACCCAAAACCTCTTTACAGCTATGATTGAAGGGGTCATCATTAAGGTCACCCATGATGATAATCTTAGCCTTTGGCTCCTTGAGATAGATGGAGTCGCAAATAGACTTGGTCAGCATAGCTGCTGTGTCACGCGTAGGACGGGAAGTCA
Organism: Paludibacteraceae bacterium; assembly: GCA_024400115.1. GTDB lineage: Bacteria > Bacteroidota > Bacteroidia > Bacteroidales > Paludibacteraceae > Colicola. The sequence continues at coordinate 25,074 of JAKSNF010000011.1, forward strand.
ATTCACCTCCATAACGGGAGGGCCAGTGATTGACAAGGATATGTATCTTCTCCGGGCGACCGGTACCTAACAAATAACCGGAAACAAGCAACTGCAGACGGGTGCGCAGCACACCACCATCGGCATAATGCCCGTTCAGTTCATGCCCTTTAACATTAACCGGCTTAAAGAACTCCGGTTGATAAAGGAAACCCACATCTACACCACGGCGGTCAGGACCTTCCAAAAGAATAGGTTTATATTTACCCTCCAACTGTGGGTCGGCACATAAATCCTCTAAACAGCGCATATTCTCCACTTCGGCAATACCCAAGCAAATAGGACCACGACTATCCACATCTTCTCCTATACGAGAAATGGCATAGGCCATGTTGTGAATCTTATGCTCATACTTAAGAGACGTCCACTTCATTCCTCCATCCGGAAGGTATTCATAATCGTTCTTACCTTCATCATGAATAGTGTCAAAGAGATTCTCTAAGTTGTAAAACGCAATGCAACGAACAAGTGTCTCTTTCTGAGCAAATAAGGAAGAATTAAACGTTAGCACGAAGGCTAAAAGCGCCACGTAAAATGGGGAAAAAGAATGTTTTTTCATAGAAAAATCTATTTATTTTTTATTTTAGGCTGCAAAGTTACGATTTTTTTTGCAAATATGCAAATATTTTTGTACCTTTGCGGAAGAATTTCGTAAAATTTAGTTATTATGTCATCTGTAAACAAAGTTATTTTAATTGGCAACGTAGGTAGTGACCCCGAAGTAAGGTATTTAGATCGTGGTGTTGCCATTGCAAATTTTAATCTCGCTACCACTGAAAGAGGGTATGTCATGCAAAACGGAACTCAAGTGCCAGACAGAACAGAATGGCACCCGATTGTGCTTTTCCGTAACCTTGCCGAATGGGCAGAGAGATATGTTCGCAAAGGTATGAAATTATACGTTGAAGGCAAACTCCAAACTCGTTCATGGGAAAAAGAAGGACAGATTCGGCACAAGACGGAGATTATTGCCGAAAATGTACAAATCCTCTATCGTCCGGACGAGTATCGTGACCTTGGTCGGGAGAATAAGACCGAAACACCTTCTGAACCGCAAGAACAACAAGAACAAAACATATTCTAATGACCAACAAAGAACTTTATATTCAGTGGGCTAAGCAACAAGACGAATTGCCCGTTTTCATGCAACCTTGGTGGATGGACGCCGTTTCTGCCGGCAAGAGTTGGGACGTTCTACTTCATTTTAGTACGACCTCAGACCCACAAAATCGCAAAGTCGAGGACATTGAAGCGGTACTGCCTTACTTACTCTGTAAGCGTCTCTGGATGCGTTGGATTGTAATGCCGCAACAGACCCAAATAGGGGGCATATGGCTCACGCGCAATGGTGGCTTTAATGCCCAAAACGAACTCATCGATTTGCCTAGTATTGCGGAAGATTTTGCCTCGCAGTTACAAGCGATGAAGATTCATTATTATTATCAGCAATATCCTATTGGTTCAAGAATGATAGGACCGATGCAAGCCCTTCGGTTTAAGGTACGTGAACGAGTAACCTATCAGATTGATGATTTACACGACCTTGACAAAGTGGTGGATTGTTTCTCGAAGAACAAGAAAAGGCAGTTGCAAAAGGCGATAACGCTGAATGTAGATAAATCGCTCACGCCCGAGCAGTTCTACTCGTTCCATCGCCTATGTATGGCGTTGCAAAAGAAAGAGATTAGTTACTCTCGCGAGTTCTTCTTGGTTCTTCAACGTAAAACTGAACGGGAACAGCAATCGCAGATTATTGCTATCCGCAATGCGGACGGAGAGTTATGTGCCGCAGCCTTTTTAGTATGGGATAAGCAAAGGATGTACTACCTTATTCCGTGTTTTAATCCGCTGTATAAGGAGTCGGGTGCAAATGCACTTCTCGTACTTGAGGCTATTAAATTAGCACGCGAGAAAGGGGTTATCTTTGATTTTGAAGGCAGCACACGTCGCGGAACGGCAGCGCATTATAAGCAATTCGGTTCGGAGAAAAAGATTTATCATAGCGTAGAGAAATACTATCGTCCTCTCTTCCGGATAGTCATGTTAATAAATAAAATCCGTAATCTTAGGTATTGTAACTAATGAAAGTTCTATATCTCTGTGAATGGTACCCTCATCGCTATGACGCGATGGCAGGTCTTTTTGTTCGCAAGCACGCCCAAGCGGTCGTCCGTCAAGGCGTGGAGGTGATGGTGCTCTACCTCCATTTGGACAAGCACATTCACAAAGAAGAACTCATAGAGCAAACGACAGATGGTGTACGCGAGGTTTATGTCTATTATCCTTGTAAATGGGACTATCTAAAAGCACTCAGACACGGCTATCAACATATCAAACGCTCATGGGGACGTCCCGACCTATGCCAACTTAATGTCATTACCAAGAACGGATTGCTTCCCCTCTATCTTTGGAAGCGGTTCTCTATTCCTTATATAATAATAGAGCATTGGAGTGGCTATTTGCCCATGAATCGCGCACAAAGTCTGAACCGTAGGCGTCGATTCTTTGCGCGTTTGATTGCTCGCAATGCACAAGTTGTATTGCCGGTTAGTCAAACCTTGATGAATGCCATGAAGGAGTGTGGATTAGTATGCCGTCAATGGCAACTCATCAACAACGTAGTGGACGGCTTTTTCTACGCCAACCCAAACACCAAACACCAAACACCAAACACCAGACACTTCATCCACATCAGTTGTTTTGACGAAAAAGCCAAGAACATCCAAGGTCTGCTTCGAGCCGTCCATAGATTGGCTCAAGAGCGACAGGATTTTCACCTTACCTTGGTGGGAACAGGGGTAGATTTTGCAGTAGATAAAGCCTATGCCGAGTCGTTAGGACTGGTTCCTGATATCGTTTCGTTCACGGGTGAATTGCCACCTGAGCAAGTAGCTGAAGAACTCGCAAAATCCCAAATGCTTATTCTCAATTCACGCTACGAGACTTATGGTATTGTTTTGGCAGAAGCGGCATCAGTCGGGATTCCATCTATTGAGACCGATACTTGCGGGCTTCAATTGCCTGAATCATGTGGTATTATAGTTCCTCCCGAAGACGAAGAATCATTAGCCGAACAAATGCGATTATTCATCGAGGGAAAAGTTTCATTTGATAAAGAAATTATTCGGGAGCAAGGGAAAATGTATTCTTCTGAAACCGTCGGCAAAGAACTCAAATCGATTTATGAACACGTATGCAACCGCTAATTAGTATCATAGTACCTGTTTGGAATGCCGGAGAACGCCTATGTCCCTGTATCGAAAGCATCCTTCATCAGACCTATACGGACTTTGAACTCATTGCCGTGTTGGATTGTCCAACGGACGGAAGTGATAGGATACTTGAGTCATATGCGGCGGAAGATAGTCGTATTCACCTTATCCGCAATAAGACCAATCTTCATATTGGGCAAAGTCGTAATAGGGGTCTGCAAGCGGCTAAAGGTGAATATATACTTTTTGTCGATCATGATGACGTATGCGCTCCCACGCTTTTGGAGAGTTTAGTTCTATCGGCACAAGAAGAAGATACAGACATTGTCATATCTCCCGTTTGGACGACCAACGAGCAAGACCCAACGAACCGTTTGGTAATGCCGACTATTAAAGATGGAAAAGAGGCTCGTCAATGGGCATTATCGGAAGCTCTATCCGGAGGTCAATCGCCTTTAGGAACGTTGGTGACGCCCATCATTGGTGTACTCTTAAAAAAATCGCTTGTACAAGGTCTTCGTTTCGTTGATACAAAAGTATTGTCAGCTGAAGACTGGCTCTTTTTGATAGAAGCCCTTCATAAAGCCCAAAGGGTGAGTCTGATAGTGCCTTTCCTCTATACGCACAACGAATATAAACAAAGCGCAGGAAAACAATCTTCCTATATTGGAGTTGAGCAACGCGAACGAGCATTACACTATTTAGAAGAGCGTGTACATGAGTGGGAGGACAAGAACCATTGGTTGCCTTTCCTAAGAAAAGGATTGAGAAAACAACGCCTAAGATTAGGGAAAAAGCACTATTTATGGTTCAAAAAACAACTTTTTTATAAAAAAGTCAAAGATTTATTTGCTTAATTGAAAAAAAAAGCGTATCTTTGCAGCCTGAAAATTCAAGATAACTAAAATCTATACTATATGCAACTCAAAAAATCATCTAAAGCAAGTTTGGAAGACAAGAAGTTTACCTATGTTTTAATGGGTCTTATTCTTGTTTTAAGCATTTGCTATGTCGCTTTCGAGTGGACAGAAAAAGAAGTTACTAAGTATGAGGTTGCTGATACCGAGTTCGCCTTTGAGGAGGAGCTTGATATTCAACAAACCCAGCAAGAGACCACCCCTCCTCCACCACCCCCACCAGTCAAAGAAGTTGAGGTTCTGAACGTGGTTGAGGACGATGTAGAGACGGAAACCATTGAAATCAGTTCCGAGGACAACAACACGGACACCGTCGTCATTGCTCCTCCCGTACAAGTGGAGGAAGAGGAAGAAGAAGTGGTCTTCGTTATCGTTGAAACCATGCCTGAGTTCCCCGGTGGTCAACAAGCCTTGTTTAAATACTTGAGCGAGAACATTAAGTATCCTGCTATCGCGCAAGAGAACGGTATCCAAGGTCGTGTTATCTGCCAGTTTGTGGTAAACAAAGATGGTGCTATCGTGGATGTAGAGGTTGTTCGCTCGGGTGGTGACGCTTCGTTGGATAAAGAAGCCATTCGCGTTATCAAGTCCATGCCGAAGTGGAAACCCGGTAAACAACGTGGTAAAGCTGTTCGCGTTAAATACACCGTTCCGGTTAATTTCCGTCTGCAATAATCCTACAGCGCAGCGGTCCTACAACGAAGTGGTCCTACAGCGCAGCGGTCCTACAACGAAGTGGTCTTAAATACACAAGATATTACTTACTGCAAGAATGTCGGTTCCAAACGAGCCGACATTCTTCGTAAAGAGTTAAAGGTAGAGACAGCCCTTGACTTGGTGCGCTATTATCCTTATAAGTACATTGACCGCAGCCGTTTCTGGATGATTCATGAGATAGAGGACGAGGACACCGATGTACAAATCAAAGGTCAGGTAGTAGAGTACCACACCATTGGGGTCGGTAAGGGTCAACGCTTAAGCGCTACTTTCACGGATGGGCGACATACCATCGAACTTGTTTGGTTCGCTCAGGTTCAATATGTCAAGTTAGACCTCAATACTCCCTATCTGCTTCGCGGCAAACCCTCACGTTTTAACCATGATTGGAACTTTGTTCACCCTGAACTAATCCCGCTCAGTAAGGTGACGGACGACATGGTGCAAGGCCTCCAACCCGATTACAGAACAACGGAGGCAATGAAGAAAGTGGGGCTTAATTCAAAAGGTCTGCGCACTATCTTATTAGGGCTTCTTCCCGATTTGCGCAACGGAGTACCCGATACCATAGGTCAAGACATCCTCAATAAGTACCATCTCATGAGCCTTACCGAAGCGCTCATCAATATCCATTTTCCCAAGGATATAGCCTCCATGCAGAAAGCCAAAGAGCGACTTAAGTTCGAGGAACTGTTCTATATCCAAATGCAGATTCTGCGCCAAGCCAAACGGCGCGAACAAGGGGAAGGATACCGCATGCCCATTGCCGGACGAAATCTACACTATTTCTATGAACATTGCCTGCCTTTCAAACTGACGGGAGCACAGAAACGCGTGGTTCACGAGATCTTCGATGACCTTAAGTCGGGCAAACAGATGAATCGCCTACTCCAAGGTGATGTGGGTTCGGGTAAGACGCTCGTTGCCCTACTCTCTTGCCTTATCGCCACCGATAATGGGTATCAGACTTGTATCATGGCACCCACTGAGATTCTGGCTACGCAGCATTACCATAATATTAAACGTATGCTCGCGGACACGCCAGTGCGCGTAGAGTTACTCACCGGCAGCACTACCAAGAAACAGCGTGAACCACTACACGAAGCGTTAAGAACCGGTGAAGTCAATATCCTTATCGGTACACACGCCCTCATTGAAGATGAGGTTCAGTTTGCCAATCTCGGACTGGCTATTGTCGATGAGCAGCATCGCTTTGGCGTGGCGCAACGCGCCAAACTATGGGCTAAGAACGTCATCCCGCCCCATGTGCTGGTTATGACGGCAACACCTATTCCAAGAACATTAGCCATGACGTTCTACGGAGACTTGAAAGCCAGTCAGATCAACGAACTCCCTCCCGGACGTAAGCCTATTCACACACTCCACTACTCTATTAGTCAGATACAAGCCGTTTATCAATTTATCCGCGAACAAGTGGGCAAGGGGCGGCAGATTTACGTCGTTTATCCGCTCATTAAGGAGAACGAGAAACTGGACTTACTCGACTTGCAGAACGGTTATAACACCCTCTGTGAAGCCTTCCCTGAGTATCGTATCTCGATGGTACACGGGCAAATGAAAGCGAAAGACAAAGAGGAACAGATGCAGCGTTTTGTGAAGGGCGAAACGCAGATCTTAGTAGCAACAACGGTGATCGAAGTGGGGGTAGATGTGCCCAATGCGAGCGTGATGATTGTGGAGAACGCCGAGCGTTTTGGACTCAGTCAGTTGCACCAGTTAAGGGGTCGTGTGGGTCGTGGAGCAGATCAGAGTTTCTGTTTATTGCTCACCGATGTGGAGCAGAGTAAGGAGACGCGTAAGAGGATGGATATCATGGTGGCGACTAATGATGGCTTTAAGATTGCCGAGGCGGACTTGCAGTTACGTGGTCCCGGTGATTTTGAGGGTACACAGCAGTCGGGTTTGCCGTTTGAACTGAAGATTGCTTCCCTCAGTAGTGATGGACAGATATTAGAAGTGGCACGCCAAGCGGCAATGGACATATTGGATAAGGATCCGCTTTTGGAGGACGAGTTCAATCGTATCTACAAGGAGCAACTCAACCGCCTCCGCCAGACTGCCACCAACTGGAGTGAGATTAGTTAACCATAAATGGAAGTATCGAAACAGCGGAATAGAGGTGTAAAGAAACAAAAAAGAGCAGCCGTAAGGTTGCTCTTCTTTTTTGTAGTCTCGAAGGAGAAATCTCTTTCAAATGGAAAGATTGCTTACGCAATTACATTCCTTTCTTTGCTTTTTCGGCGATAGCCTTGAAAGCCTTCGGCTCGTTCATAGCGAGGTCAGCAAGAACCTTACGGTTGATTTCGATGCCTGCTTTCTTCAACGCACCCATGAGTTGGCTGTAGCTAACACCCTCGAGGCGAGCAGCCGCGTTGATACGTTGAATCCACAAAGCGCGGAAAGTACGTTTTTTGTTCTTACGATCGCGATAAGCGTAAAGGAGACCTTTCTCCCAAGTGTTCTTGGCGACAGTCCAAACGTTGGCACGGCCACCAAAGTTACCTCTCGTGAGGCTCATAATCTTCTTGCGACGTTCGCGAGAAGCTACATGATTTACTGATCTTGGCATAGTTCTGTAAAATTTTGGTGGTTAATACTTAGCGGAGTAAGAGCATTTCTCTCAAACTACGCATGTTCGTTTGGTCAACTAATGCGAAGTGGTCCAAGTTACGTTTCTGCTTCTTGGTCTTCTTCGTCAAGATGTGACTGTGGTAAGCGTGTTTACGCTTTACCTTACCGGTTCCGGTAAGAGTGAATCTTTTTTTAGCACCGGAATTAGTTTTTACCTTTGGCATTTTAGTTAATTTTGAATTAATAATTAATAATTATGAGTTATTTTTATTAAGGGTCTGAGGCAGCCATTGGTGGCCCCGAGACTTTTTTGCGATTGGACGATTTACTATTTCTTAGGAGCGAGGATAACAATCATCCTTTTACCTTCGAGTTGAGGAACGGATTCGGGTTTGCCGAAATCCTCCAAATCGTTAGCAAAGCGCGCGAGTAGCAATTCGCCTTGCTCCTTAAACACGATTGAGCGCCCGCGGAAGAAGACATATGCCTTCACCTTATTGCCCGCCTTCAAGAACTCTTGCGCATGCTTGAGTTTGAAGTTATAATCGTGCTCATCGGTCTGCGGACCGAAACGCAGTTCCTTGACTTCAATCTTAGCGGAGTTGGCTTTAATCTCCTTCTCCTTGCGTTTTTTCTGGTACAAGAATTTCTGATAGTCCAAGATACGGCAAACCGGAGGGGCGGCATTGGGACTTACTTCCACCAAGTCCAGATTCAGGTCATCGGCTATGCGCATAGCCTCTCGGAACGAATAGATTCCTTGTTCTACATTGTCGCCTACTAAGCGAACTTCACTCACGCCACGAATCAGGTCATTGATTCGGTTCGGCATCTCTTTTTCAACGCGACCACGAAAGGGTCGAGGGTTGCGATTAGGGACGTTTAACGCCATATACAGTTATTCAATCTTATAAAAAAGCGTGCAAAGATAGTACATTTTTTTCATACTACCAAATTTTTTGCAAAAAAAGTGTTTTTTTTTTAATAATGTTTGCGTATGTGCGCGATTTTTTGTAATTTTGCAGCCAAATTCGATAAAATAGCACGAATAGTATATGAAACAACATTTTTTATTTATCCTCAGTGTAGCGCTTTTGAGCATGATTCTTCCCGCATGTCAAGAGAATTCCAATATTCCGATGCCGGGCGATAATAGTTATAACCAAAAGGGAGGTTCTATGGTTGATACTTCCTCCTGCACAGCTGCAACCATTAAGGAGGCGTTGGTTATTATTGACCATCTCAATGACGGAGAGACAACTACTGAGATGTATAAGATTTCGGGAACTGTATCTCAGAATAACACCTCTGCAGACCTTATTCCGGATACGTATTCTAACATCAATTTCACGATTAAGGACGAAGCTTCCGGTAGCACCTTAGCTTGCTGGTACACCAATAACTTGAATAATCGTCCCTTCACGGCTATGACCCAAGTGCCGTTGGTAGGTTCTAAGTTAACCGTTATCGGTCCTCTCTGCCGCTACGTGGATAAAAGCGGTAATGTTAAGCCCGAGATGACGAACGGTTTCATCTGCCGCATCGATTCGATGATTGCTCCCAAGCCCGTAGGTCCTCTACCCGACTGCCCCGAACCGGCAGAAGGTCAGATTAGCGTAAGCAAGGCTTTGGAGATTGGTCGTGCCCTCGCCAGCGGAGAGACAACACCCGACAAATATAAAATTATTGGTGTGGTTTGCAAGATCACCGAGGCTCCAAGTAGTTATAACAACGCCACGTTCTATATACAAGATAATACTAAAGCACAATTCTACTGCTATCGTATGAAAGGTGGTTCAGTAACGCTGAATAAAGCAGAGAAATTAGAGGTAGGCGATATAGTGGTTGTTGAGACCGCCATTACTAATTATAAGGGTACTACGATTGAGTCCGTTGCCAACCAAGGAAACATTATTCAATCGAATAACCCGAACTTCAAATAAGCAATAAACAATAATCAATAAAAAACAATTATTTATGGCAACATTACAAAAAATTCGTAATCATGGCCCGCTCCTGCTTATTATCGTAGGAATAGCCATGTTAGCATTCATTTTGGGTGATTTTCTTAACTCAAGTAGTTCGTTCTTTAATCGCAATCGCGATAAAATCGCGGTTATCTCCGGTAACGACATCAGTTTCAGAGACTTTGAATTGTCGAAAGAGCATTTATCAAGGTTCTATGAGATGCAGAACCAGAACATTAGCAGCGAGATTGCTCAGCAACAGATTCGCAATCAAGTATGGCAATGGTACTTATTAGAGAACACGTTTGGCGAAGAAGCCAAAGCCGCTGGTTTACGTGTAACCGAAGAGGAATTGATGAGAATCAATCCTGCGTTTGCACAACCTAACTTGTACAATCCAAGTTACATAACTTGTTTGAAAAGAGGAACCAGCATCGAACTTATGCAGCAGAAGTATTTCATGTTATTTAGAGGTTTAATGCGCACCAATAGTTTGGATGCTAAATTTGCTTTCAATGCCCGCCAAGCTGACGTAAACGTTGAATATGTTTGCAAACCTTACTATATGATTCCTGATTCGTTGGTTACGGTTAGTTCCTCTGACATCAAGAATTACTATAAGCTTCACAAGGAAGAGTATAAGCAAGAGCCTTATCGTACGATTTCCTATATCGCTTTCGATATCGTTCCTTCTGAGACCGATTTTAAGGAAGCAGCGGAACTTATGGATAAATTGCAAGAAGAGTTCAAGACAACCGAAAATATCGCCTCGTTTGTTAATTCCTATTCAGACGTTCCCTTCAGTTATGATCAAGACTATAGCGAAGAGAGTGTTCCTGCTCAATACAAAGACTTTGCCTTTGCCAAAGGAGTTAAGGCCGGTCAAGTTACGGAGTTGACCTTTGAAGATAACGTATATTCGATGGCTCGTATTGTGAAAGCCGGTTATTCGCTTCCTGATAGCATTGAACTGCAGTTGATTACTAATGAAGAAGAGACAGAAGCACAGTCCTTTTGGTATCCGATAAGTGTTTTGAAACAGGAACAGACTACGGATGTCTTTGACAAAATATGCCTCAGCAAGAAGGGTGAACAAGTTGTATTGTCTGTACGCGGAGAAGAATGGCCCTTCAAAGTATTGGACAAGAGTCCGGCTACCCCCAAAGTGCAATTAGCTATCTTGGAACGTAAAGTGACTCCGTCTGACAATACGACCAATGCCATCAGCAGTGAAATCAGTCAATTTATTGTAGATAATAACACGGAAGAAAAATTCATTGCAGCTGCAAAGGAACAAGATTTGAATTATATCTCCGACTATAAACTAACCAAGAACACTGAGAATATTGGTTCTTTTGAAAACTCTCGTAGAATTGTTCAATGGGCATTTGATGCCAAAGAGGGACAAATTAGTGAATCGTACAGATGCAACGACCAATATATAGTAGCCCTTCTCACGGAAGCGAATGAGAACGAATATATTCCGATGGAAGAGATTCAGAGTTATATTGTAATGGATGTCATCAATAATAAGAAGGCCGAACTTCTTATGAGCGACGCAGAGAACGTACAGACATTGGAGCAAGCAGCAGAAATCTTCGGTACCAATATCGAAACAGCAGAGCACATCAATCTTGCTTCCTCTCGCTTTGGTAATAAAGGTGCAGAACCCGCTGTTGTCGGTACCGCTATGGCTACGGCAGACAATACTATTGCCGGACCTATCCAAGGAAACGTTGGTGTTTATTACATCAAGACCGGTGCAAAGGTTATTGCAAATAATGAAATCGACATAGAGGCAGAGAAGACCCAACTTACGCAAAACAAATTGAATACGATGGCTCAATACCTTATGTCGGAGATTATCTCTAATGCCAAAATAGAAGATAATCGCATTAACTTCTATTAAGTGCTTCCGAGCACCCCGGTGTATGAATAATCAAGGCAACAAAACAAACAAACTGGGGACCCCGTGGTTGTGGGTCCCCACTTTGTATATAGCGGAAGGAATACCCTATTTTATCGTCACGTTCATTAGTGTAACGCTATTCAAACAATTAGGGATGCCCAATGCAGAATTGGCGTTGTTCACTTCGCTTATCTCCTTCCCTTGGATTATTAAACCGTTGTGGAGTCCGTTTGTGGATGTGATTAAGACCAAACGCTGGTGGATTATTACGATGCAAGCTCTGATGGTCACTTCGATCTTTCTCATCGCTTGTTTGGCACCGCGGGGATATTACGCACTCGGACTTATCCTGTTTACCATCACAGCTTTTGCTTCTGCTACCCACGATATAGCGGCGGATGGTTTTTACATGATAGCGCTGAGCGACAAACAGCAGTCGGCTTTTGTGGGTATAAGGTCGGTTTTTTATAAGTTAGCCAGTATCTACTGCCAATCACTCCTACTCATCTTGGTAGGTTGGTTAGAAAAGTCTCATTCGGTAGCATCCGCTTGGACACTTACCTTACTGAGCGTCTCCCTTCTTGTTGCTCTTATTACGTTATGGCATAGTTTCGCACTACCTCGCACAGAGCAAGTTCCCGAACATAGAGCCGCATCAGACATATGGAAAGAGATAGGACTTACCTTCGTAGAGTTCTTCCGCAAACCGGGCATTGCACTGGCATTGACATTTATGCTCCTTTATCGTTTGCCGGAAGCCTTATTACTCAAACTCTGTACGCCTTTCTTCTTAGACTCCGTTGAACAAGGCGGATTAGCTCTTACGGCAGATCAGATTGGCTTGTATTATGGAGGTATCGGCGTTGTGATGATGCTCTTAGGAGGTATATTAGGAGGATTAGCAGGCAGTAAATGGGGACTCAAACGCGTCATCCTTTGGATGTGCCTCTTCCTTACCCTACCCTGCGTTGTCTATTGCTATATGGCGATGGTGCAACCCACTAATATATGGATTATTACTGCTTGTATCGGCTTTGAGCAGTTCGGTTACGGCATCGGTTATACGGCTTGTATGCTGTATATGATTCAGTTTGCCAAGGGCGAACATAAGACAGCGCATTTCTCCATCTGCACCGCCATCATGTACCTTGGACTCATGTTACCCGGTCTGGTTGCCGGCTATCTCCAACAGTGGCTTGGATACACCGCCTTCTTCTGGTTCGTGATGGTCTGCTGCATCCCCAGTCTCGTGGTTACCTACCTCGTCTATCGTAAAACACCTTAATATAACACATACGCGTACATGTATATGAAAAAGCACATCCCCAACATGATTACTTGCTGCAACTTACTTTGCGGCGCAGTAGCAGTCTTTTTAGCAACGCAAAACTGCTTTGCTTACGCCTTCCTCTTTATCTTAGCCGGCGCTTTCTTCGATTTCTTTGACGGCATGGTTGCCCGTAAATTAGGCGTTTCCGGTCCCTTAGGCATTCAGATGGACTCCTTGGCAGACGATATAACGTTTGGTTTAGCACCTGCCATGATGGTCTTCTGTTTCCTCAAACCTATTATCGGTTGGTGGGCACTCATAGCCCTTCTTATGGCGGCATTCTCGGCGTTACGATTGGGGAAGTTCAATATAGATGAGCGTCAGCATTTCGGTTTTATCGGTTTGGCAACTCCTGCCAACGCCATCTTCTGGGGAGGCATATGCTCTATGCCTTATGCTCTCACCGCTCCCACCTGGATGCCGTGGACTCTATTAGCCATCACGCTTCTAAGCGATTATTTGCTCGTTTGTGAGATTCCTTTCTTCTCCTTCAAATCGCAAGACCGCTCGTGGAAGGCGAATAAGATTCGTTATATCTTCCTTATCGGTTGTGTTATCCTTATCGGCTTTGCCGTCTGGGAGGCAGTTCGTTATGAACAAACCGTTTTTGTTCTCTTTAGCGGTACGGCATGTATCCTTTGGTACGTCATTATCAACCTTATCTTCCATAAGCAATTATGAACAAACGAATCATACTTCTTGCTCTCATCGGATATTCCTTGACTCTCTGGTCAGAAACTATTCCAATCGGTTATTACGACATAGCGCAAGGCAAAGCCGATTCTGCACTTAAGAGTGCTTTACACGACACCGTCAAAGGCGGCGAACGCTTCCACTATGGAACGGCAGGATTTAATCCCGTCGAACAAAAATACTACGATGGTACATGGTCCTTCTTCCCCCTCACCGACCGTCACTCTGACGGTTCGATATGGGATATGTATTCTCCTACCAAGCGCTATTTCCCCTACGAAATGGGACAATCGGCTTGTGCTATGCAAATCGAGCATTGTCTCCCTAAATCGTGGTGGGGTAGCGAGGACGGTTGTAAACGCGCCTACCAAGACCTTTATAACCTCAATCCCTCCGATGCGGCAGCCAATAATAACAAATCCAATTATCCTCCGGGAGAAGTGACCAAAGGCGATAAGTTCGATAATGGTTCCTTTAGGATGGATGCCAAGAAGTCTTCCTCATATGGTTGGATATGCTTTGAACCGGCAGACGAATACAAGGGAGATTTTGCACGCGCCTATTTCTATATTGCCACCGCTTATGAGGATATTCCTTGGGTCTATGGCACGTCCCCCTTTGATGCCAAGAACGCCGTGACAAATGATTCGTATTTAGAGTTTCAGCCATGGCTGATTGATTTGCTATTAAAATGGCACCGCCAAGACCCCGTTTCACGCAAGGAGATAGAGCGAGCCGATGTTATATCATCCGTACAACATAACCGCAATCCGTATATTGACTATCCCGACTTAGTCGAGTATATCTGGGGCGAAAAAAAGGGACAAAACGTAGATTTTACCCAACTCGTTAACACCGCCTCGGAGACTTATCACCCCACAGAAGACGGCACCGACCTACGGTTGCGCGCAGACAATGTTTCTACAACGGATTTCACGCTGACTTGGAGTGAGTGCCACACGACCTATAGTGTCGATGTCTATACCCAATCAACCACCGGCCATAATGATACTCTCATCAACCTTCCTGCTATCACCCAGAAGCTATTGGAAGCCACTCATCACGGAGCTATTCGAGGCAAAGTAGGCTCAAATGGTACCCAATCGCTCACTTTAGGGAGCACCAACACAGACGGCACGGTGGCGATTTATGGTCTGCAAGCGTTGTGCAAAAACAACAAGCCATTGACGCTCCGTTTCCGAGCATCACTCTATAACACCGCCACTTCAGGGCAGTTAGATGTTTATGCTAACACCACACTGCTCCAATCAATTACCGATTTGACACGCGATGAAGACTGGTTTGAGTTTACTCTACCAGCGAATACAGATAGTGTACGTTTGGCAGGTGTGGGAGGTAGCACAAGCAAACGAGTTTGTTTACAATCAGTCTTTGTTATTCAAGGCGACGAGGCCGTTCAGCACCAATCGCTAAACGGATATCCCCAACAGACAGAGAACAACCAAATACACGTTAGCGTAAGTTCCAAGGCGGAGACGGTCTATGCCCAAGTAACTACCAACGCCGGTTTGGTCAGTAACGAACTGGAGATAACGCTCGGCTCTCAACCTACCGCCGTACCCCTTATCAAGAACCAAAGCGACAGGTACAAGAAAGTCCTCATTGACGGGCATATCTACCTTATATCTCCCTACTCCCCTACTCCCTTATACCGGTGTCGCCGGAGCGACCTTCTCTACTCCCTCTAATGCGTCGCACGTATTACATATTAACGATTGTCCTCTTGGCGGTCATCGGCGCTCTTATGCTCCTTTACGACAAGGGAACGCTGCACCTTATGTTGTGTGACCATCACACAGCGGCAGGGGATGTCTTTTTCCTTGCCTACACCAAGGTGGCTGAGTGGGGTATATACATTGTGGTCGTTGCCCTGCTTTTTTATAAAGTCGGTTGGGCAAGTTTCCTTTTGGGCAGTAGTCTTATTGCCGGAGGTGTAGGACAGATTATCAAACATATAGCCCATGCTCCCCGTCCCGTGACATGGTTCGCAGAACACTGTCCCGATGTGTCGTTACCGGTTATTGAGGGCATCCCCTTCAAGGAGTGGAACTCCTTTCCCTCGGGTCACACCATCACTTTCTTCTGCCTTTTCCTCGTCCTCACAATGGTCATTGAAGATATTATCCTTCAGCAAAGCAGTCCTTCAGCGAAGCGGTCGTACAGCGTCAGCGGTCGTGCAGCGAAGCGATCCTACAGCGTCAGCGGTCTTGCAGGCGCAGCCGGTCTATTCTGCTTAGCGACCTTAGGCGCCTACAGCCGAGTTTACATGTCTATGCATTTCGCAGAAGATGTCTTTGCGGGCATTATTATCGGTGTAGGAGTCACCGCCTTGCTGAGTCTATTTATCCCGAAATTAGAACACACAAAATTTTGGAATTGGCATGTTCCAACTCGAAAGTCCATATAAGCCCACCGGTGACCAGCCGGAAGCGATAGCTTCTCTGCTTGCCGGAATTAGAGCCGGAGCACCGGCGCAGACCTTGCAGGGTGTGACGGGTAGCGGTAAGACCTTCACGGTGGCGAACGTCATCAGTGAACTCAACCGCCCTACGCTTATCCTCAGTCACAACAAGACGCTTGCCGCGCAGTTGTACTCAGAGATGAAGGCTTTCTTTCCTAATAATGCTGTGGAGTATTTCGTGTCCTATTACGACTACTACCAACCTGAAGCCTATATCCCTTCTACCGATACCTATATCGAAAAAGACCTCAGTATCAACGAGGAGATTGACCGCCTCCGCCTTAGTGCTACCGCAGCTCTGTTATCGGGGCGCAAGGACGTTATTGTTATCTCGTCCGTGAGTTGTCTCTACGGTATCGGTTCGCCGCAGGACTTTACGCAGTCGGGTATCACCGTCTCCGTGGGACAGCAACTGCCTATGGAGCAGTTCCTTAACCAACTCGTAGCAGCGCAGTATATACGCAACGACCTCGACCTCAGTCGGGGACGTTTCCGCGTCAAAGGCGATACGGTGGATATAGCCATCGCTTATGCAGACTATATCCTTCGCGTTGAGTTCTTTGGCAACGAGATAGACCATATATCTACCTTCAGCGTCAGCGGTCTTTCAGGCGCAGCCGGAGTATCGGAGTCGCCGGAGCGACCGGCGCAGCGGTCCCAATCCTTCGACTACTTCAATATCTACCCTGCCACTATCTTTTGTACCAATAAAGAACGCCTGGAGCGTGCCAAAGTACAGATTAAGTTAGACTTAGCCAATCAGGTGGAGTATTTCCGCTCCATTGGAGAAGACATCTACGCCGACCGAATTGAGCAACGGGTAAAGTACGACTTGGAGATGTTGGATGAGTTAGGTTATTGTTCAGGCGTGGAGAACTACTCGCGTTACTTAGACGGTCGCGAGGCGGGTACGCCCCCCTATTGCTTGTTGGACTATTTCCCTGACGATATGCTGCTTATCATAGATGAGAGTCACGTTACTATACCGCAGATTCACGCTATGTACGGTGGCGATAAGGCGCGTAAGGATAACCTCATTAATTTCGGTTTCCGCCTGCCTGCCGCCCGCGATAACCGTCCCCTCACCTTTGAAGAGTTTGAAGGCAAAGTGGGGTTATCACCCTACCCCTCTACTCCCCTACCCCCCTACCCTCAAACGCTCTTTTTAAGTGCCACTCCTGCGGAGTACGAGTTAGAGAAGTCGGAAGGCATCGTAGTTGACCAACTCATCCGTCCTACAGGACTGCTTGACCCCGAGATTGATATCCGCCCGAGTAAGAACCAAGTGGATGACCTCATGGACGAGATACGCACGCGTATCCATCGGCAGGAGCGGGTACTCGTCACCACGCTGACCAAGCGTATGGCGGAGGAGTTAGACGATTACTTGCGTCGTTATGGTATATCATCGGCATATATTCACTCGGATATAGACACGATTGAGCGAGTGAAGATTATGGAAGACTTGCGCAAGGGTCTGTACGATGTTTTAGTGGGCGTTAACCTTTTGCGTGAGGGACTGGACTTGCCGGAAGTGTCGTTGGTGGCTATTCTGGATGCCGATAAAGAGGGTTTCTTGAGGGATAGGCGTTCGCTTATTCAGACCATCGGTCGTGCGGCACGACATATCAATGGTAAGGCTATTCTCTATGCGGATAAAGTGACGGCTTCGATGCAGATGGCGATAGACGAGACCCTACGCCGTCGAACTAAACAGATGGCGTATAACGAGGAGCATCACATCACGCCGCAGCCGATACACAAGGCTATTAACTCGGAGGCGTTGTCTGCCCTATATAAGGATCCGGAGGAGGAGAAACGCAAGGTAGAGGCAGCTATCCGAGAGAGCTGGAAGGATGCTTCGTGGCAACAGTTGAAGGGGGCAGAATTGGAGAAAGCGATTAAGCAAAAGAAGAAACAGATGTTAATTGCGGCTTCTAATTTGGACTTTGACACCGCCGCTCACCTCCGCGACGAGATGCTCGAAATGGAGAAAAAACTCAAATAAATTTGCACATGTCAAAATAATTTTGTAATTTTGCAGCGCAAACTGCAAAATGAAATAATAAAACACCACCCCGCCTATGATTGACCGGCATCGTAAAGGCGATGCATGACATATAAAATATTAGCGTTGTAAGCCCAACTTGATTTTCTGAAACCTGAACAATTTCAAGAAAAATCAAAACACTTCAAGTACGGTTTTTGCACGCTCGCGCATCCAGCGTGAGTTTTTGTGCGTACATTTGAAGTGTTTAAGGTAGTTCAGGACCTCAGAAAATCAAATGAAGCGAACGAAAGTTCACGCTTTTTCTTTGTCTATTAATGCAATCTAGGATACTATTTCTCTAGGGAACTAGGATACTAATAAAATATCTATATAATAAAACGGAGCCCGCCGAAAATCCGATGAAGAGTAGGCAAAAAAATTAAAATTATTAATAATCATGAAAAAGATTTTAATGGTAGCTATGACCTTAATCGTAGCAAGCAGCGTTTGTCTTGCTGATGTTCAAGAAGCAAAAGAAATCCGTAAAGAACGTCAAGAAATTCGCAAACTCAGTCGTCAAGAATTGAATGAAAGAGCATCCAAAGATGCCAAAAAAGAAGCCAAACGTTTAGCAAAAGAAGGTTGGGTTGTAAGTCCGGGTATGCTTCCTTTAGAGAAACAACTTGACCGAGTGTATCTTATGCAATGTGAATACGATGAAAATTTATTCCCCAAGTATATTATTGCAAGCGCACAATCAATTGGCGAAAATTATGATGCAGCCAAGACTGCAGCAACCTCTCTTGCAATTACTAATCTTGCCGGTCAAATTCAAACAGAAGTCAGTGCTCTTGTAGAGAATACGGTTGCCAATAAGCAATTAAGTGCAGATGATGCCGCATCTATCTCTGAAACCGTAATGTCTAGCAAAAATTTGATTAGTCAATCTATTGGACGTACATTGGTTGTTGTTGAATGTTATCGAGAGTTAAAGAATAAAAACAAAGAAGTTCTCGTTCGCATCGCATATAATGGTGATATGGCAAAACAAGCAACTAAACAAGCCATACGCGATGAATTGGAGAAAAAAGGAGCCAACCTGCATGAACAATTAGATAAAGCCCTCGGATTCTAATGAAAAATAAAATTCAGATATTGCTCTTGCTGCTCATGTGTGTAGATATTTATGCACAACGGACGGTTAATGCATGTGGTGAGGTAGAGTATGTAGCACCAGAAACACAAACACTTGCCGAAGCCAAGCAAACGGCTATTACTCAAGCACGCCTTAAGGCAATTGCAGATGAATTTGGAACAATTGTTTCGCAAACCAATACTACAACGATGCATAATAGCAACGGTAAAAGTGAAAATAGTTTTAATTCATTCAGCGAAAACGAAGTCCGAGGAATCTGGATTAGTGATACGAAAGAGCCCGAAGTAAGTGTTATGTACCGTAACGACATGATGGTTATCCATGCAAAAGTATGTGGTCAGGTACGTGAACAGAAACGAGAAACCGTAGAATTGCAAGTGAAACCTTTGAATAAAGGAATTGAAAGTACACTCTTTAAGAACAACGATCGTTTCTCTGTTTCATTTAAATCCGCAGCGAGTGGGTATGTGGCAGTATTTATTAGGGACGACAACAACGATATCGTCAATGTTATGATGCCGTATGAGGATAGCGATGGTAATGCACGAGAAGTAAAAAGTAATAAAGAGTATGTCTTTCTCTGTACTCAGGACTCTGAATATCCATATGCAGAAGAAACCATCTTAACGACATCTAAAAGCATAGAAAATAACACACTAATCGTAGTTTTCTCTCAAAAGAAATTCCATATTTCCTTAAGCAATATGGGGGAATTTGTGCCGGAAGTAGAAAACTCTAAATTTCAAAAATGGCTTCATAACTTGCGAGTATATGATACAACAGTGCAAGTAGAAGAAATAGTATTAACAATTAAAAAATAAAAGTTATGAAAAAGAAATTATCCGTTCTTTTATTGGTTTTGTTGGGATTAGGGCAACTCAATGCCCAAAAGACGGCTATCGTTCATATTATTAACCCAGGAGGATTAGTCCTTGGGCAAAGTACCATCAATCTCAAAATAAACGATTTGTCACATGGATTAATTGCTCCTAAGAGTTATATCTCAATGGATGTTCCTGTTGGATTTCTCAATATAATTGCCAATTGTACATTACCTGTATATGAAACGGGAGCTAATGGACAACGTGTATATAGTGGAACACGTCAGGTTTTGACGCAAACTTCATTACAAGTAGAAGCAGATAAAGAATATTATGTTAAAATTACAGATAACATAATAAGACCAGAGTTGAAAGTATTAGAGACAAAAGAGATTGCCAAAATTGAAAAAAAATTAAATAACACTATCTCTTTTGCGGGTGCATATAGTGCAATTCCAGAAGATGTAACTTCAAATTCCAATTCCAAAGTTGGTGTTTCAGCAGCTAAGAACACCATAGTATCCGATGTGGATAAAGATATACCCCATACCAGCAAGTCTATGGATGATACATACGCACTCATTATTGCCAATGAAGAGTATCAATTCGTTGATCCCGTTAATTTTGCCTCACATGATGGAGAAGTATTCAAAGAGTATTGCATAAAAACTTTGGGCATTCCGGAAAAACAAATTCGATATTGTCCCAACGCATCGTATGGGATTCTAACTGGCGGCATAGATTGGCTCAAATATGCCCTTGATAATTTTGAGAATAGTAAAGCAATTGTGTATTATTGCGGTCATGGTATTCCAGACGAAAAAACCGGTGATGCATATATTATTCCTGTTGATGGAATGGGAACAAACACTACCACATGCTATAGTCTTAATCAACTATATAAAACTCTGTCTTCTACTAAAGCCAGTCGCATAACCTATTTTATGGATGCTTGCTTTACAGGTGCGAATAAAGAAGGAAGCATGTTAGTTGCAGCACGTGGCGTGGCTCGTGAGGCAAAAAAAGAAACTTTGGCAGGTAATGCGGTTGTGTTCTCGGCATCTAGTGGAGATGAAACAGCAATGACCTATGCAGAAAAAGGTCACGGCTTATTTACCTATTTCTTACTGAAGAAATTGCAAGAAACAGAAGGAAATGTAAGTTACCAAGAACTATATGAATATATCAATCAGAATGTTAAGAAAGAAGCATTCTTAATTAACGAGAAACCACAAACTCCTATTGTGGCAACAAGTAATTCTGCTGCTTCATCTTGGAAAACCATGAAGTTATAAGAACTTGGGCAACATTAGCAAAAAACACATCTCAAGCATATATCCTCCCATCGCAGCCCCTCGGGGTTGCGATGGTTGTTTCTGCCTTTTCCTAATTTCGTTGACACTTTCCTAAAAAAGTTGACATTGTCCTAATTTTGTTTACACATGCAAGTGTGCCATTGGCACAGTGGAACACTTGTGTAATAGACTATAGTTTAGTAAGTTATAGCAAAGTGCCACCGTGCCATTGGCACTCTCGTGGCATTTTCAAGTTGGACAATGTCCAACTGTCCTACTCTCCATAACTATCATTATGCTAGTGCTTTACACGAAGTAGGACACTTGGACATGTCCTACTTGTGTCCTACTTTCGCGAACAACCTAATTCTGTCCGTGAAAATTCAGAGCAAAATTGTAACTTGCTGATTTATAGGATTATAACTGCTCGACAATAGTATCGTGAACTCGTGAAAAATCGTGAATTTCCCGAAAGTTCCCGGAAATTCCCGACTATATGTTTCGTTCTTTTAGCCCGGCATTTTATGCCGCACCTTGTTTCTCGTTTCTCGTTCCGTTCCTCTAACCAGTAGGCGCTTGCGCCGTCCTCTAACCTTTCACCCTCCCCCTTTTGGGGGTTAGGGGGCTTCCAAAGTCACAACATTGTCACAACATAGTCACAACATTGCCACTACTTTTAAGACCTATGCAAGGAGTCTGCAAGTAAGAACATTTAGCCTCCGACTCCGCGTGATTACCGCGTGATTTGGGCGTGATTACCGCGTCCGTCTAGGAGGATGCCCGAAGGATGCCCGTCCTGTGCTACAAACTTATACACTTTCGAAAAGGCTAACGCCTCTCATTGACTGTTTTTCGGTAGTCTATCGTGAGTAAACTCCCATATTCTACCTAAAAAACACTCAATAATAAAATAAATTTTATTTTTTTGCTCTAAAATTTGCTCATTCCAAATTTTTGTTGTATCTTTGCAGCGATTTTCGACTATTAGCCTCTGGCGATCAGAATATCGACCCGCAGGAGGAGTTATTCCGGCGTAAGCAGGAACCTTTATAGACGGGCGTAAAACGTAGTAAATGCTATAGTCAATTAACCATTTAATTATAAGTAAAATGGATTTAATGAAAATTGCCGAAGAGGCATTTGCCGGTGAGAAGAAAGAGTTTCCGGCATTCGCAGCAGGTGACCAAATCACTGTTGCTTATCGTATTAAAGAGGGTAACAAAGAGCGTATTCAAGAGTTCCGTGGTGACGTTATCGCCATCAAGGGTTCACAAGACAAGAAGCGCTTCACGGTTCGTAAGATGTCCGGCAACGTCGGCGTTGAGCGTATCTTCCCCATGGACAGCCCCTTCATTGACCACATCACGGTTAATAAGTACGGTAAAGTTCGTCGTGCTAAACTGTACTACCTGCGTCAATTACGCGGTAAGAGCGCACGTATCGAAGCACGTCGCGTAAAGTAAGGTCACCCTTACGCCTCGCAAAAGAAAGAGCCCAACGGCTCTTTTTTTTGTGTGATTTTTGACATTCCTAATCGCTCCTACTCATCTATTCTCCCGCTCGTCGGGGCATCTTGTTGCCCCTGTTTTTTCGGGGTCCCCGCAAAGTACCACTTTGTGGGGAGAGGAGCAATCGCGGGTACTACATGCCGAACCATAGGTTTGTCATCGTACCAAGCGAATTGCGACGAAGGCGCTCCCTCCCGCCTATAGGTACGGTCTTATTTTTCGTCCGCGCCGACTGCACTTCCTCGAAAACCGACGCCCCTTTTTTAGGGTCCCCGAAAAGCCTGCTTTTTGGGGAGAGGAGCAATCGCGGGTACTACATGCCGAACCGTAGGTTTGTCATCGTACCAAGCGAATTGCGACGAGGGGACACCACTGTTTTTACGGAAGTCAGTCTGTGCTCCTATAGCGCCCTTCGGTCGCTGACCGTACATATATTTATCTGCGAAATTAAGGAGGGCGGGCCGAAATACCCCTGTCTTTGCAGAGCAATGACATCGTATGAGGCCTGACCGACGGGCATAGGGTGTGCTTTAGCCACCCGGAATAAAAAGTTCCGCGGTTTCAGCGAGAGACAAAGGAACCATTAGCAGAAAAGCGTGGTCATTGCCATGGCAGTGAAATCTGCGTAATCTGCGGGAGATATAAAAACTTAAAAAAAGGGTGATTTTGTCAAAAATCACACTTTTATTTGCATAATTCAAATTTTTGTCGTATCTTTGCACGCTAATTTGAGTTAATATACCCTAATAGGCTTTGAAGAGATTTCTTTACATAGTATCCTTGGTGCTAATAGCATTGTTGCTATTAGTGGGTGTCGGATTGGCATTGCTCACCAGCAGCGATCTCCAAACGCGGGCGGTACAAGTGGTGACAACCGAACTGAGCAACTCCTTAGGTTCGACGGTACATGTAGGTCGAGTTAGCTATCGTATGCCGGCATCTATCCGAATAGAAGATTTCTACATTGAGGATCAGCAGCACGACACGCTCTTCTATGCTCGTGAGGTTTATGCTCGCCTTAGAGCCAAAGCACTTCTGGATAACGAAATACGTTTCAGTAAAGCTTCCGTTGATGGCGTTTATGTAAACATTCATGATGACAATTACGCTTTCTTGAAACCCTTGTTTGAGTCCTCTAAGGCGGATACGTCTGTTATGCACACGCTCATAACCGCACCGGATATTCGGGTTACCAACTCTCGTATTTGCGTAGAAGACTACCTTGTTGATTTAGATAACCTCAGCTTGCATTTACAACAGTATTCGAAAGACACGTTGGCTTTGGACATCAACGAGTTAAAGGGCACCTATTCGTATCTGCCCTATCGTCAAAAGGAGATCGAACCTTTGACGATTAACGACTTAGATATGGAGGTGATGATCTGCAATCGCTTTATACAGTTGCCTCATTTCGAACTTGAGATGCCACATTCGTCCGTTCTAATCAGCGGTATTTCTTTGCATTTTGACTCTCTGCCATCCAACATGGAAACCGGTATGCTATTGGATAATTTCAATCTCTATCCACCTGATTTGGCAATGATTGAACCCTCTTTTATGCAGATGAAGGGGCAAGTGAACTTACATGCTAAGTTAGATGGTAAGATGGATTCTCTTCTTTTGAGAGATGTTCGTTTCTTGTATAATAATCAATCTATTCTGCGAGGAGATGTGTTTGTTAAAGGGTTGCCCGATTGGAACCAAGCTTATGTCAAAGCGACCTGTCAAGATTTATATGTCAATGCCGGAATAGCACAAGACATCATCTCGGATATTAAGCAATCACCTTGCAACCTCCCCCCCACTATTCATAACTTAGGTCAAGTACATTATCGCGGTCAGATTGCGGGACGTATCCAGAACCTTGTTCTAAAAGGAGCGTTCCGTACAAATCAAGGAACAATAACCACCAATGGCGTTTTCCGTTTGGACGATGATTGGCAAACGATGTACTTCACCGGAGGAGTAGGAATAAACAATTTCCACTTAGGTCGGCTGTTAGAAACGGATAAGGTAGGAGATATCAGCCTCAACGTGATGACGGATGCTAAAGTGAAGCAGAATAAATTCGACGTTCAAGCGGCAATTGTTCTGGATTCGTTGTTTGCATTAGGTAACACGTACCGCGATTTGCGCATCGATGGGCACGCTAATAATGGTGTCTATAATGGTTCTATTCGTATTCACAACCCCAACCTATCTTTTGTTGGCTCGTTTGATTATCGTCAAGATGCCACATCCGGTAGTATCGCTCAATTAACGATTGACTCCCTTGCCTTGCATAACGAATCCGACTCAATCTTGATGCAAGAGTTGGAATTTAGTCATATCGCGCAAGCAGATGGAACAAAGAATGTCAAACTCACTTCCGACTATTTAGCCGGAGCATTAGTTGGACAGCTGGATTATGCCACATTATTGACTACAATAGAAAAGCAATCTATTCATTATTTACCCTCACTATATAGTCAAGAGCAACAACAGCGGATATTGGCACAACCATCTAATAATAACTTCCGTTTCTACCTCTATGGGCGAGAGTTACGCCATTTACAGCGTTTCTTCCAATTGCCCTATCGTATCTCCGATTATCCGGTAATGAAAGGTTATGTCTCCGAGGCAGACCAAAACTGGATACTACAAGGCTATGTACCATACATCATGAAGGGGAAAAATCGGTTTAATGATATCACGTTCTCTACGGACAACATAACCGGTCGAGCCAATATGTCCCTATCCGCAGAGTTCGGTTATACCCAATTGGTTCTTCATTCGTTTGCCCAAGAAGACTCATGCCACATGGCATTTCGAGTGCGTAATATAGACCCCTCTCGAACCGACTCAAATGATGTAGGCGTAAGGGATTATGATCAATGGAAAAAACTCAGTAGCCAGATTGATTTCATTGAAGGTGATATAGAACTCACAACATCTATTGCTCAATATGCCCACCATCCTTTAGTGGATGTTCATATATACCCATCGCACATTCAATACGGAGATAGTACGTACTACATCAACGAGTCTCGTCTGAGTTATTCGGTAGCAGATACGTTATTGACCGTTGACCATTTCCGAGTGGGTACGCTATCCCAGTTTATCGAAGCAAACGGAATAGGTTCTACACATTCTGAGGATGCGCTATCTATTCATTTAGGCAAATTGAACGCGGAATACCTCACACGTTTTGCCTTGCCCGAGCGTACACTTACGGTTCAGGGAGACCTAACGGGTTGGGCAAACGTCTATAATATCTTCTCCACTCCGGCATTTGAAGCCGAACTGCGTTTGGATAGTGCAGGCCTTAATGGCAGCTATATGGGAGAGGCAACAGCTAAGATGATGCTTAATGAGGACAATAATGTCGTCATCGATGGAAATGTGGTGGAAAATAATCGTCATGTGGCACATGTTGACGGATTGGTTGAAACAGCAACAGCACATTGGGGTATTAACATTGCGGCGGATTCGGTATCTTCCGGTTTTATCAATCACTGGACAGATGGCTTCATTTCTGATATTTCAGGACGTATATATGGAAATGTAAATATATCCGGCATGAAAAAGAGGTGTTGGGTTATCGCCTCTGCTTATGCGGATAGCATTGGTCTTACCATACCCTATACCGGATGTCGCTATTACGTTTCCGACTCTGTCTTTATGGATTCTACCTCTATTTATTTCTCCAATCTGACGCTACACGATGAAGAAGGAAATGCGTTTCTTTTTGATGGCAAGATAAGTCATAATGAATATTGGAAGGACTTTACATTTGATTTAGTAGCACGGCCCAATCACACACTTGTCTTCAATTTGCCTTATTCGCCACAAGAGATGCTATCCGGTCACACATATGCAACAGGAGAAGCGCGAATCTTTGGAGATGAAAAAGACGTGACCCTTGCTGCTAATGCCATTGCCACCGATAAATCCTCCTTCCGATTTAACATCGGTTATACGTCTTCTGCCTCCAGCAACGATTTTGTTACGTTCTATGACCACCACGACATTGAACGAATCGAACTCCCCGAGAACGAGGAAGAGATGGAATTGCAGCCGAAAGAAACGAGACCGCATACACGATTTAAGATGGCTCTCAATGTAGAGGTTGATCCAACATTGGACTTTGGATTAGTCCTTAATGCAACTACCGGAGATGAGATACGCGCTAACGGAGACGGAGCGTTCACTGTCGGCTACGATGACCGAACGGGAGCAGTCTCTATGGTAGGAACATACACCTTAACACGAGGAACGATGGGCTTCACGGTAGCTAATGTCCTACAAAGAAAATTCTCTATCGCCGAAGGATCGTCTATTGTATGGTCTGGCGAGGCAGAGAATCCGACCTTGAATGTGACCGCCGATTATACCACCTCTGCCAGTTTGAAGGACCTCTTTGGTACAGACGTGTCCGCTATCACCACGTCAAGAACGAATATACCGGTCACTACCTCTATTAACCTTACAGGAGTATTAGATGATCCTAAGATACGTTTCGGCTTATCGTTACCGCGTTCCGAACGGGAAATAGAAGATAAAGTCAGTGCTGTCATTAACACGGAAGAGATGTTAATGCGTCAAGTCGTTTATCTATTGGTTTTCAATCGGTTCTTCACCCCTGAGTATATGGCTTCTGCCAATAACCCACTCATCAGCACCAATGCTGTTTATTCTATTCTCTCCTCTACGGTGACTACACAGATTAACCGCTGGCTTGGTAAGTTAACGGATGTCTTCTCTATGGGTGTGGATATACGTAAGGAAGGAACGGGAGCACAATCATCCTATGAAGCAGAGGCTAAGTTCCAATTACAACCTATTGATAGACTTATCATTAACGGAGATGTCGGTTATCGGTACAACGATATAACCAATCGACCTTTCTTTGGAGACGTGGACGTTGAATATCTCTTAACGCAGAATGGTAGGTTCCGCGTAAAAGCCTACTCGCATATGGTAGATAAATACTCCCTTCGTCAGGCAAGCACCATCCAAGGCGTTGGTTTCGTCTTCAAACACGACTTCAACTGGCCCAAAGCCAAGAAAAAAAATAGGAAATAGGACGGAGCGTAGCTCCTACAGGACGGCACTGCGTGCCTACTGGTTAGAGGCAAGAACCTCGCCTGTAGCGAAGCGTCCACTAACCACTAACCACTAAACACTAAACACTAAACACTAAAAATATGTTAATCAAGATTCACTCCGCCGCTGCCGTCGGCATAGATGCCGTACCTATCACGATTGAAGTTCATGCCACTGCAGGATTCGACTTCACCTTAGTCGGATTGCCCGATAATGCCGTTAAAGAGGCTCACGAACGTATTTTAGCGGCTCTTATGGTTAACGGATATGAATCACCCAAACGGATGATTACCATCAATATGTCCCCCGCGGACATTAAGAAGGAAGGTGCTGCCTACGACCTACCCTTGGCTGTCGGGATGCTCATTGCCGCCGAAGAACTCAAGCAGAACCGAATTGCGGATACAATGATTATGGGCGAATTATCGTTAGATGGCACTCTTCAACCTATAAAAGGCGTACTCCCTATGGCTCTTTGTGCTCGCAAGGAAGGACTACATACTCTTATCGTACCTAAGGATAATGCGCCTGAGGCGGCGGTTGTACAAGGACTGACCGTCTATGGCATGCATAATCTCCGTGACGTTATTCGATTCCTAAACGGAGAGCAAGAGTTTGACCCAACAGTGGTTGATGTAGAATCTCTTTTTGAAAAAGAGTCTTATCCTACAGACCTCGATTTTGCAGACGTACGGGGTCAACAAGCCACCCGTCGTGCCATTGAGATTGCCGCAGCCGGTGGACATAACCTACTCATGATTGGTCCTCCCGGGGCAGGTAAATCCATGATTGCCAAACGTATCCCCACTATACTACCGCCTCTCACATTAGAAGAAGCTTTAGAAACAACCAAAATACACTCCGTTGTCGGACTCATCTCTAAGCGTAAGAGCGCCACCGCTACTTCACTTATTGTGCAACGTCCCTTCCGTTCTCCGCACCATACGATCACCGATGTCGCTCTCGTTGGTGGAGGACAGAACCCCCACCCGGGAGAGATCTCTTTAGCACATAACGGTGTCCTCTTCCTTGACGAACTGCCCGAATACCACCGCTCCGTCTTAGAGGTTATGCGCCAACCCTTAGAGGATAGACATATTACCGTAGCGCGTGCGAACGGGACAATCGATTATCCTGCCTCATTCATGCTGGTGGCTGCCATGAACCCATGCCCTTGCGGACATTACGGTGAGAATAACCCCGCGCACCCGTGTACGTGTACACCCGCGCAGGTACATAAATATATGAGTAAGATTAGCGGTCCGCTTTTGGATAGAATAGATATTCAATGCTCCATCCAAGCCGTGCCTTATGACCAACTTAAGAACCAACAACAGGGTGAGAGTTCCGCCGTTATGCGTGAACGTGTTCTCAAAGCTCGTAAGATTCAAGAGGAGCGGTTTGCTGATCAAAAAGAAATACACTGCAATGCGCAAATGAGTCCTAAGGTAGTAAGACAACACTGCATATTGGACGAACAATGTGACAAGATATTAGAGACCGCCATGACCAGATTAGGTCTCAGTGCTCGAGCATATGATAGGATACTGAAGGTTGCACGCACAATAGCGGACTTAGACGGCACAGCGGATATTCAACCTACACATATTATGGAGGCTATCTCCTATCGCAGTTTAGATAGGAATACGTTCTTTTAGATAGCAGCCAAAGTACACTACCCTTGCACGCGTAGTTCAGAGAAGAATTCGGGGCAGTGGAAGTCCGGATGAGGGAGATTAATGGGACTCCAAGAGACATAATGCGGCTGCTTGGTGTCGTCCGCACACTTATAGAAATTCGCCATAATAGAAGCCGGTTTGCCCTTACCATTCGTAATCAACGACCACGGGATAGCAATCACCACAAACCACGAGAACACACCATCTTTCTCCGCAAATGGTTCCCTACCCTCCGAGGCAAAACGGTCAATGAGCGCCATCTGTTCCGGCGTGAACACACGCACGTTCTTATCACGCCCCTCTCGACGGGATGCAACCATAGAGCCAATGCAGTTCGTTTCAAAATTCATATACGACTTCTTACCGGGTAGTTGGCAGAAGAACTCCACGCAACTATCGCACCACACGGACATCTGATCCTTAGAGGCTAAGGCACGAAGTTGTTGACCCGTAACATCGTAACGGATATAAAGCGTGTCCATTGATGTTGCCAAATGAACTACTGTTTCGGGACATGCCGCAAAATCACGAGGCCAATTGACACGATCTATTCGAAGGGGATTACCTTGGTTGAGCAGAAAAGGGGCTGCTACTTGGGCACTAGTGCCTTGCAAACAAGCGAGGAAGGGGATAGTGTTCATTGCGTCTTAAAATTTATATTACATTCTCTAAGGCTAATAAAGAGCAAAAAGCACTCAGGGATAAATCTCCGAATGCTTTTTGATTGTTTTCATGTGATCCATGCAGGATTCAAACCTGCAACCCCCACATCCGTAGTGTGGTACTCTATTCAGTTGAGCTAATGGACCGAAAGCGAGTGCAAAGGTACTGCTTTTTTTTGACATGTGCAAATTTTTCTGCATTTTTTTTGCAAAAAGTCACTTACACATGTCAAAAAGCCTATTTTTTCACACCGTAGCCTCTATATTCCACATAAAAGCACGGACACCAATCTCTTCATTACGGAGGTCAAGTTTCTTGATGGACTCCAACAAAGCGGGAGCCTGTTCGTCTTCTACCACCGTGACAACACAACTGTTCATCTCGGGCCAAGCGTGCGTGCCACGATGGGGTACTCCCCCATTCGTGCCACGACCTTGAACTTGTTCAAAGAACGTAAATCCGTTTATTTTCAATACATCCAGCATATACTCAACACGCTCCGTGTTGGCCTGGTTGAAGATAATCATTACACTTTTCATTATTTCTTAACTTTAATGTCCATAAAGATGAAGTTCTTACGCAGTTTAGCCAGTTTGGCAGCCTCGTCTTCTTTCGTGATAGCACCGTACATAACGGGCACGATATACAAGGTCAGGAAGGTCGAGACGGTCAAACCGCCAATAACGACAATACCTAACGGTTGCCACATCTCGGCACCCTCACCATTACTTACAGCCATCGGCACCATACCTAAGATAGTCGTAAACGCTGTCATAAGCACCGGACGGATACGCGACCTACCCGAAACCATAATCGCCTCATTAAGCGGTAAGTGACGTTCACGCATAAGGTTGATATAATCGACAAGCACAATACCGTTCTTGACCACGATACCCGCCAAGAGCACCAGACCCATAGCACCTACCATATCCAGCGAACGACCGGTCAGCCAGAGGGCAATGAGTACACCCGAAACGGCAAAAGGAATAGCAAACATGATAATACCCGGATACGAGAAGGACTCAAACTGCGAAGCCATCACGATATAAACGAGCAGGATAATCAGCAGTGCCAACAGTCCCATGTTACCAAAGGTATCTTGTTGGGTCTCAAACGTACCTGCCAAGCGGTAACTATAACCGGTCGGGAAATCGAGTTCAGGTATCACCTTATCCTCAATTTCTTGAGCCAGTTCGCCCAAGGATATATCATAGGGATAGACATGCACCGTAACGATACGTTGACGCGCCTTACGCTCAATGGTAGGTGGAGCCCAATACTCACCCACAGAAGCCACTTCGCTCAGTTTAACCTTACCTCCCGTAGCAGTAGGGATAGAGAAATCAAGAATATCCGAAAGCGAGTTACGGTTATCCTCCTTCAAACGAACTAAAATATCGTACTCCGAACCGTCCTCCTTGAGGTAACCGCTATTCATACCATTAACACGGTTACGAAGGTAGGTAGAGATCGTTGCCGAAGTCAGACCCAGACGAGCTGCCTTTTCCTTATCCACCGTGATATTGATTTCCGGACGGTCATCCTCACGGCTCACGCTCACGTCACGAGCGCCGGGGAGTTGCTTAGCCAAGTACTTGCACTTTTCAGCCAAAGCAGAGGTAGAAGCAAAATCATATCCGTAAATCTCTACATCCACCGTTTGGGCACCACCGCCTCCCATACCGGAACCCGTGTTGGCTTGATACTCCGTTATTTCCGGATAACGAGCCATCTCTTGACGGAGCACCTCTGCTATCTCGAAGATAGAGCGGTCACGCTCCCATTTCTTATTGGTACGAACGGTCATGGATATCTTATTGTTCATCGTCGAAGAGAAGAGAGCAGAGATAGACGCATCATCGTTCGAACCTGCCGAGGTGTTGATGAGTTCAATCTCGGGGCAGAGTTCGTAGAAACGAGCCTCTAACTTACGCGCCGTCTTCAAGGTCTCCTCAATACGTGTACCACGTTGGAGTTGTACGGTAACGGACAGACGACCGTTATCTTGCGGTTTCATGAAGTCGAAACCAATCTTACCCATAACCATCGGCAATAGACTTGCTACGAAGAAAGCACCTAAGATAGTGAACGTAGCAGCTTTGTGTTTGAGGCACCAACCGAGCGAACGAGCATAAGCGTCATCAATCTTATCGAGCAATGCCACCACGGTACGGTCGTACCACGTGTTCTTATTCGCCTCATCGTCAATGAGATTACCATTTTCATCCACATGCACCTTACGAGGTTTCAATAGTTTGGAAGCAAGCATAGGCGTCAACGTGATAGCCACCACCGTGGAGGTACAGCACACGATGGTCACAATCCAACCAAGCTCGTGGAACATAACACCGGCTTGACCTTTAATCATCGTCAAGGGCACGAACACAACGACGAGCACAAGGGTCGTTGCGATAACGGATACCCACACCTCGTTGGTGGCGTAGATAGCCGCCTCACGTGGGTTCTCGCCACGTTCGACGTGCTTGGTTATGTTCTCCAAGACCACAATGGCATCATCCACCACCATACCGATAGCAATCGTGAGCGAGCACAGCGAGATGATATTAATGGACGAGTCCACTAACTTCAAGTAAGCAAAGGCTACAATCAACGAGATAGGAATAGTGAGCGAGATAATAATCGTTGCACGCCAGCGACCAAGGAAGAAGAGCACTACGAGTACGACGAAAAGTAAGGCGTAAAGCACGGACTCCTCGAGGGAGTTGATAGAGTTACGGATGTTCTCCGAAGACTCATAAATCTTCTCAATCTTAATATCGGACGGAATCTGCTTTTGTATCTTTGCCAGTTCGGCTTTCACGCTCTCGCAGACCTTAACGGTATTAGCACCCGTCTGTTTAGCCACAATCAGACGAACCGACTCACGTCCGTTCGTTTTCTCATCCAAACTCAAGTCCTTAATCGTATCGCGTACAACGGCTATATCGCGGATGAAGACGGGTTGTCCCTTGGGCGTGATAGTAACCATAAGGTCGGCTATCTCTTTGGAGTC
Source organism: Paludibacteraceae bacterium (assembly GCA_024400115.1). GTDB lineage: Bacteria > Bacteroidota > Bacteroidia > Bacteroidales > Paludibacteraceae > Colicola. The sequence goes on from JAKSNF010000011.1 coordinate 58,142, forward strand.
AACAAACTCGGAACGCACTTGCATCTGATATTGCTCCTTCTCCATCTTGACCGTACCCGAACTGAGGTTGAGGTTATTGGCGGTCACCACTTGACCTATTTGCTCAAGGGAGAGGTTGTAGGCGTCCAGTTTCTGCTGGTCACAATCGACATAGACATAGCGCTCGGGCGAACCGGAAAGGGAGATATTACCGATACCGTCGATATGACTGAGTTGGGGTACAATCTCGTCATTGAGCAGTTTATCCAATCCTGCATAACTCTCGTCTGCCGTGAAGGAATACTGCGCAATAGGCATAGACGACGTGGAGAACTTAAAGATAACGGGTGTACCGCAGTTATCGGGCAGGCGATCCTTGGTCATATCCACGAAGGACCGTATATCGTTCACCGCTTCATCTATGTCTTCACCCCACTCTAACTCCATGGTCACCATGGATATATTATCCTTTGATTGGGAAGTCAAGTGCTTGAGGTGATCCACTGAGTTAAGGGCGTTCTCTAACACTTTTGTTACGTTCGTTTCTATCTCTGAGGCAGAGGCACCCGGGTAGGTAGTCATCACCGTCACATAAGGCGGATCCATCTCAGGGAACTGATCAACAGGCAACTGCGTAAAGCAGAAAAGGCCTATCACAATCACGGCCACAAAGATAAGAGCAGTCGTGACCGGTTTTTGTATCGCTGTTTTGTAAATTGCCATAATCTAATAACTTTAAAACTTTCAACTATCAAACTAGTCGGCTTCTTTCAACTATAAACTTTTAACTATCAACTACTCAACGTTATTCACAACGTTGAGTTTCACTCCATCCACGAGTTTATGTTGCCCTACATAGACGTATTCAGCACCGGGAACAATCTCGGGAGCGATGATTTCCACATCCTCATCAATGCGTTGACCGAGGGTAACAGCTACGCGTTGCGCGTACCCGTTATTATTAAGGAAGACGTAGCGGTCGTTAGCTCCCACCAGTTTCTCTACCGATTGGTAAGGAACGGCTATAACCTCCTCTTTACCCAATCCAAGCGTAGTGGTCACGTACATACCCGGGCGAAGGAGTTCTTCTCTGTTCGGAATAACCACCTTGCATTGGAAGGTGTGCGTTGAGGGATCAATAGTCGGATAAACAACCTCGATAGTAGCAGGGAAGGTCTTATCAGGATAGATCTCTGACTTAACGGTCAGTTTCATATTCTCCTTAACCAGTGGGAAATAAGTCTCGGGGATAGCAATGAGGGTCTTGAGTTTGTTAATCTCGGTAAGTACCACGATCGGTTGACCGGCATAGAGTTCGCCGTCCTCGTAGTTCTTAGCGGAGATAACGCCCTTGAGCGGAGCCTTCACGTACGTATTGCGCTCCAAGAACTCGGCAGACTCCTTCGTTTGGTCGTAACTGAGTTTGATTTGGTCATAGGACTGTTGGCTCACCGAACCCGACTCCAAGAGGGCGTCCATACGCTGTTTCTCGATGGTGAGGTTAGCCAACGTCAGTTTGGTGGTAGTGTACTGATTCTCGTCCATCATCACGAGCATATCGCCTTCGTTCATACGGTCACCTACCTCAACGTAGATATGCTCAATCTTTCCCTGAAGGGAAGGAGCAATATTAACCGTTTGGTAACCTTGGAGGTTAGAACTGACTTGAATCATACGCTCTACGGGACGCGTCTGAAGAACCATCGTAGATACTTGCTCTACACGTTCTTTTTCGGTGGTAGTGGTTGTTTGCGTGCACGCAAGTGCCATCATCGCCACCGGAAGTAAAAATAAAGACTTTTTCATATACTTAAAATTTAACTTATAACTCTAAACTATTAAACTAGTCGGCTTCTCTAAACTCTAAACTCTAAACTCTAAACTCTCAACTCTCAACTCTAAACTATTTTCCGTTATGCAGGAACTTCTCCAGTTCTACGAAGTTCTGAATAAGCGTCATCGTTGCCTGCACATAGGTCGATTGAGCAGAGATAACGTCATTACCGGCATTGGTCAGTTCCAGTAAGGATGCCGAACCCCACGTGTATTTATTCATCACGTTCTTCATCACACGATTAGTCACCTTTAGGTTCTCGTTCTCGTTGACGAAGATAGCATAAGAGTTCTCCAAGTTATTGCACAACTGGCGGTGCTGAATACCTAAGTTAGCAGATGTCTCCTCAAACGTATTCTGTGCCTCCATGAGCGCAATCTTCTTCTCCGTTATACCTGCCGCACGCTTACCGGACGACCACAAGGGGAGCGATAATGAAACGGCAACCATATTCGGAGGCGTCATATTAAAACCGCCTTCCGACAAGTCCCAACGCTTCTGATACTGATACGTTGCTCCAATCGTAGGACCATAAGCCCAACCTGCCATCGCTTTATTCTTCTTAGCTAACTCAACGTTCTTTTGGAGGAGTTGGTAGTTATAGTTATTCTCCTTCACGAAAGGCTCGGCAAGTAAGTTGAGTATATCATCGGACATAGCCTCCGGATTAGGATCCGACGTGAGCACCAGTTCCGTCTCTGCCGAAACGCCCAATAACACGCGCAACGTGTTGTAAGCCAAATCGACACTACGTTTGTTTTGGTTAACGTTGTTCCTCATCGCGTTCACACGCACAAGCATTTGGTCGTACTGCGTCTGCTCGGCGGCACCTACCTCCACCATGCGCCTTGTCTGCTCGGCAAGGGTGAACATGTTTGCCAAGGTCGAATCCAGCAAACTGGTTACCGACTCCATGATTTTGACGGACATATACGTCGTCATCACGTTGCCACGCAGGTCGGTCTCGGTCTGTTGACGCGTGATGTCCTGCATCTCGATGGCGATGTTCTGAAGCAGCACGCCCACAATCGCCTGTCCGTTGAGACCGATAGAAGCCGTCACATTAGCGGTCACGTAGTTAGGCATGTTGATTTTCTGTCCGCCAAGGAAGTTCATTTCGTAATTGCACATGTTGATGTACTGTCCCGAAGCGTCGGCTTGGGGTAACATAGCGGCAATGGTTTGCCAGCGTTGAGCATGTGCTTTCTGAACCTCTAAGGATGCGTTCTGCATCGAGCGGTTCTGTCTAACAGCATAGTCCTGCGCCTCCGTGAGCGAAAGAACCAGCGTCGAGTCTTGCGCAAAAAGCGGACTCAGTCCAATAGCGCAAAGAAGAGTAATAAAAATCTTTTTCATATCATTTGTAATTTATCAATTCATCATTCCATCATTCCTTCAATTCATCATTTCATTAATCGTCCTCTTTCCTTCCTCGGAGATGAGTCCGCGGAAGATAAGATCCACACCATATTTACTTACGCGCGCGACGAGGTTCTTGTCCTTCGCTGTGGTCAGTTTATTGAGCATGTTCTGGTGCAGTTTAGCTAAGAGAATAGAGGTCAACTCCACATCCAAATCCTCACGAAAGATATTTTCTTGCTTGCCTCGCGTAAGGAAACGGGTCAATAACTCTTGGTTACGCTTCTCTAAGCGTTGAAGGTGAGCATCAAACTGCTTAGGATAGTATTTCTTGAGGTCGTAATAGAGAGAAGGCATCTGCCTTACGTCCTGACCGGACTTAGCAATCTGCATCGAATGAATGAGAAGGTCGGCAATAGACTTACCCTTACTCTGACGCACCACATCATCATAAAGAACTTGTTCCTTACGGTGAAGCAGCTCGTCAATGAGTAAATCTTTGGTCTCAAAATAAACGTAAAACGTCTTTTTGGATATACCCAAATCGCGGCATATATCGTCGATAGACACCGACCGAATACCCGCTACACGCATTTTCTCCGAAGCGCACTGAATAATATTTTCTCGTGTATTCTCCATTTCGGCTGCAAAGGTACAAAAAATATGCCATATGTGCAAATATTTCGGAAACTTTAACAACTTTTATAGTTTCCTATTTCCTTTTTGCTATCTTGACTTTGCATTTGTGATAGGTGCTGCAAAGGTGCTGTGACCGACTTGCGACCGTCTTATTAAAGAACGAAAAACAACCATCGCAACCCCAAGGGGCTGCGATGGAAGATGTTTCAATTACATATCATCATGTGCATGCAATTGTTGCACATAGATTGCGTGTTGCATTTTAATTCGCTTCAACTCGGACGGTTTGTCGAATTGTTGACGAGCGCGGAGCTCCTTAATGACACCGGTCTTATCGAATTTACGTTTGAATTTCTTAATGGCGCGTTCGATATTCTCGCCTTCTTTTACAGGTACTACGATCATTGCATGACACCTCCTTTCTAACTACCGCTTCCGTGGGTTAAAAGTCATTGGACCACGAAAGGGACTGCAAAAGTACAACATTTTTTTGATATACACAAATATTTTTGTCTTTTTTATGCATTTTTCCCTTATATTCGGCGAAAAGACGAGATTTATTTGGTCGTTTCAATAAAAATTCGTATCTTTGCCCACTTTTTATACATTAGTCGTGGAATATAAGTATCTAAATAGTATCAATTCTCCCAAAGACTTGAAGTCTTTGTCGGTAGATGAACTCCCTACCCTCTGTGACGAGTTGCGCGATTTCATCATCCAAGAACTCAGCCATAACCCGGGTCACCTCGGTTCCTCTTTGGGAACAATCGAACTCACGGTAGCCTTGCATTACGTTTTTGACACTCCGTACGATAAACTCGTGTGGGACGTAGGTCACCAAGCTTATGCCCATAAGATTATCACCGGTCGTCGGGAGCGTTTTCACACCAATAGGCAGTTCAAAGGGTTAGCACCCTTCCCTACTCCGGCGGAAAGCGAATACGACGCTTTCATTGCCGGACATGCCTCTAACTCTATCTCCGCTGCCCTCGGTATCGAAGTAGCAGGAGAACTGCTACAGACCGCTTCGTTGAAAGACCGCTGCGCTGGTCGCTCCGGCGACTCCGATATACCGGCTGTGCCTGAAAGAAACGACAAGAGACTCCCCTATGTGGTAGCGATTATTGGTGACGGAGCGATGACGGGCGGTTTGGCGTTTGAAGGACTGAACAACACGTCCATGGATAAGAACAATCTGCTTATTGTGCTCAATGACAACAACATGGCGATTGACCCTATCCACGGCGGATTCACACAATACTTGGTTAACCTAACCACCTCTTCGTGCTACAACCGCGTTCGTTGGAACTTATACCAATTGGCGGTTAAGATGCACCTCATCAACGAGCGCAAGACCGATTCGCTGAGGCGGTTTAGCAATAACCTCAAGTCGATTCTGACCAAGCAACCCAGTAATATCTTCCAAGGTCTCGACTTGCGCTATTTCGGTCCTGCCAACGGGCACGACGTGCAGGGACTGGTTCGTATCCTAAACGAAATCAAGAACCACCGCGGACCGAAAGTACTGCATATCATCACCACCAAGGGGAAGGGTTATGCCCCCGCCGAACAAAACCAGACCGTTTGGCACGCCCCCGGGGAGTTTAATGTAGAGACAGGAGCAAGGAGTAAGGACAATGGACAAAAGACAGATAGCAGCAACGATTGTCCACCTTTATGGCAGGAGGTTTTTGGCGAAACGCTATTGGAGTTAGCCAAAGAGGATCCACGCGTGGTGGGTGTCACCCCCGCTATGCCGAGCGGTTGCTCCATGACCATCATGCAGAACGAGATACCCGAGCGCGTCTTTGACGTAGGTATAGCCGAAGGACATGCCGTCACTTTCTCGGCAGGATTAGCCAAAGAGGGCGTTATCCCCTATTGCAATATCTACTCCTCTTTCCTCCAACGCGCTTATGACAATATCATCCACGATGTGGCATTACCCAAGCTGCATGTGGTTCTCTGTATTGACCGCGCCGGAATCGTAGGTAACGACGGCGCTACTCACCATGGTCTTCTCGACTTGGCGTACCTGCGTCCCGTACCGAACATGACCATCGCCGCTCCTATGGTGGCAGAGGACTTGAGGCAGATGATGCGCTTGGCAAAAGACTTTGACGGACCCATCGCTATCCGTTACCCGAGAGGGCGAGTGCCTTCTTTAGTTGAAAGTTTAAAGTTGAAAGTTGAAAGAAGTTTGGAAGTTGAAAAGTTGAAAGTGGGGAAAGGACGCTGCTTGCATAAGGAAGGAAAGGTGGCGGTGATTAGTTTAGGAGCCATCGGATGTGTAGTGGAGGAAGCCATTTCCACTATCAACTTTAAACTATTAAACGAGACGGCTACTCTAAACTCTAAACTCTCCACTCTAAACTTTATCGCCCACTGGAACATGCTTTGGCTCAAACCCATTGACACGGAGATACTCGATTATGTGGGCACGCATTTTGAGAGAGTGGTGACGGTTGAGGACGGAGAGATCAGTGGCGGATTAGGTTCTGCTGTATTAGAATACTTTGCGGACAAGGGCTATACCCCTCATGTCACGCGATTAGGAATAAAAGACAGTTTTGTTGAACATGGTTCCACGAAGGAACTATACCACATGCTTCATTTAGATAAAGAAGGAATATGCGAATCATTATTGCAGGAGCTGGAGATGTAGGAACTCACTTGGCTAAGTTACTCTCCCGCGAAAACATGGACATCACGCTCTTGGACGAACATTCGGAGCGTTTAGGTACATTGGAAGCCAACTACGACATCTTAGAGAAGGTTGGGAACCCGACTTCTATTCAAGACCTCAAGGACTGCGGCATCCAACATGCCGACCTTTTCGTTGCGGTCACGCCGGAGGAAAACACCAATATGACGGCTTGTATCTTAGCCAATCGGTTAGGAGCCAAAAAGACCTTAGCTCGCATAGATAACTACGAGTACTTATTGGAAGAGAACCGTAATTTCTTTAAAGACTTGGGACTGAATCACCTCATTTATCCGGAGGTGCTGGCAGCCAACGAGATATGCGAGTCGCTCAAGACCAATTGGTTACGTTACCACCTCTCCCTTTGCGGTGGAGCGTTGGAGTTGTGCGTAGTGAAGATACGCGAGGGCGCAGAAGTGATAGGTAAGCGTTTTGACTCAGGTTATTTCAGTCATGGGCGCTACCGTATCGTAGCCATCAAGCGAGATAATCACACCTTAATCCCCTCCGGTGCGGATGAGGTGGAAGTAGAAGATGTTGTTTATGTAGTGTGCATACGAGAAGAAATGGATTTTATGCGCACGCAGATGGGTAAGTCTGTTCGCGAAATGAAGAATATCTTCTTTATCGGTGGTAGTCGTATTGCTCAAAAGACGATACAGCAACTTCCCGACGACATGAACATCAAACTCATTGAACCGGACAAAGACATATGTTATAAGTTAAGTGAGAAATTAGGTAATGCCCTCATCATCAACGCCGATGGCAGTGATATGGAGATGTTACGAGAGGAGGGCATACAAGATGCCGATGCCGTAGTGGCAGTTGCCGGTAAGAGTGAAGCCAATATCTTTGCTTGCTTAGCAGCCAAGCGTTTTGGCGTGCGTAAGACCATTGCCGAGGTGGAGAACATCGACTATATCCCCATGGCAGAAGGTCTGGATATTGAGACGGTGCTCAACAAAAAAACGATTACCGCCAGTTACATCTACCAGATGCTCCTTGACACGAACGTACTGAACGTCAAGAACCTGACCAACGCGGACGCACAAGTAGTAGAGTTCCTTGCAAGCGAGAAAAGCCGTATCACTAAGGGTCTGATTAAGGACATGCACCTACCCAAGGACGCTAACATTGGCGGTATCGTCCGCGCCAAGGAAGGAATATTAGTTAATGGTGACACACAAGTGCTGCCGGGAGATAAAGTGGTTGTTTTTTGTAAGAGTGAGGTCATCCGTCAATTAGATAAATTCTTTAAGGATTAATGACACGAAGTTTTAACACACGCATCGTTTTCCGTGCGATGGGAGCTTTGCTTCTCATCGAAACGATTTTCATGGCATTGGCTTATGGAGTAGCGCTCTGGTACAAAGAACCGGACGACGCGTCTTTTTTAGTGTCAACCATCATCACACTCATCGTCGGTTTGATCTGTTTAGCCATCGGTCGCCATGCCCAACGGCAAGTCAGTGAGCGCGAGGGATACGTCATCGTAGCCTTAGTCTGGGTGGTGTTCTCTGCCTTTGGTATGCTCCCTTATTACCTCAGTGGTGCTATTGACAATATCACGGACGCGTGGTTCGAAACGATGGCAGGCTTCACCACAACGGGCTCCACAGTGATTGGGGACGTGGAGGCACAGACACACGGTATATTGCTATGGCGTGCGCTCACGCAGTGGGTCGGCGGTTTGGGAATCATCGTCCTCTGCTTGGCTTTATTGCCTATGTTCGGCTTAGGAGGCATGCAGCTCTATGCTGCCGAGATGACGGGTGTTTCGTATGAGAAACTATCTCCACGAATAGCGGACACCAGTAAGAAACTGTGGACGTTGTATATCTTCCTCACGGTTATAGAAGCCATACTATTGAGTTTGTTTGGCATGACACCTTTTGATGCTATCTGCCACTCGTTCACCACCATTGCCACCGGCGGTTTCTCCACTTTTAATCTAAGCCTCATCAATAGCAGTCCCGCTATTCAATACACCATTGCCATCTTCATGCTCCTTTCGGGTATTAACTTCGCCCTTATCATTCACTGCCTAAGGGGTCAAGGCCGCAAACTGATTGAGGATGAAGAAGCCAAATGGTATTTCCGGGCGGTTATCATCTGTACCTTGGTGCTTTCCGTAGGATTGATTTTATTCAACACGGTTTTCCATCGTTTATGGTATATCCACGGTTTCACGGATGTGTTGGTGCACCTCGAGCAAACCTTTAGAGAATGTTTCTTCATGACCACGAGTGCCCTCACTTCTACCGGTTTTGCGGTAGTCGATTACACCCTTTGGCCACAACTGCTATGGGTTATTCTCTTCTTCATGATGTTCACCGGCGCCTGCTCGGGCAGTACCTCGGGAGGTATCAAGTGGGTAAGAATACTCATCTTCATCAAGTCGGGTATGTCTGAATTTAAGCGCCGCATTCACCCCAATGCCGTGATGCCTATCATGCTCAATAACCGTCCCTTACCGCACGAAACGATTAGTAATATCATGGCGTTCATGCTTTGGTATATCGTCATTTTTGCTTTCTCTGTTCTCGTCTTCTGCGGGTGCGGCGTTCAGTTTGAAGAATCGGTCGGTGCCGCTATGAGCGCGATTGGTAACGTGGGTGTCGGTATCGGACAATACGGCCCCGTAGGCTCGTGGGCGGACTTCCCAACGGTTGCCAAATGGTGGATGACCTTCGTCATGCTCATCGGACGTTTGGAGATCTTCACCGTCCTACTACTCTTCACCCGTGTCTTGTGGAAGAAATGAGACCCCTCAGACCTTGGCATATTGTTCTCTTTATCTGGATAACTTTAGGTATCCTCTTCACCCTTGGTAAACTAGACAACCTTGGAACACTAGACAACCTAGGCTTCCTAGGTCCCCTAGATTGCCTCGAGTCCCCCGCCTCTCTCGATACCCTCGACGCTTTTGTGCTTATCACCTCAGCTGAACCGTTAGAGCAGACCCAAGAGGCTTCGCTCAACCGTTTCTTCATGGCGCTCAAGACGGTTTCCACCGATCCGGTGCGCGTCGTCCACTTCGGAGACTCGCAGATTGAGCAAGACCGTATATCTATGACGCTCAGACGCCACTGGCAGAGCCGTTACGGCGGTTCGGGATTGGGACTGGTACCCGTCATGCAGACCGTGGGTACTTACACTCTTTATCAGACCCTCACCATGAACAACAAACCTGTCTTAGGCACCGGAGGACCCCAACGTTACTTCGTTTACGGACCGCGTTCCTTGCGCCGCGAGGACAATAACCGCTACGGTATCATGGGACAAGTAACCGTGATGAACGATAGTCTCGTCAAGGGGAGCGAACACCTGACGCTGACCTTCAAACCCCGCAAGGAATGGGATAACCGATACACGCGTATCCGCTTATGGGCGGACTCCACGGTTCAGATGGAAACAACCGACCTGCACTCCGTCGTGCTGCGAGGGAGGGGAGACGTTTATGGTCTGTCCTTAGAGAGCGAGACGGGCGTTTATGTGGATAATATCCCTATGCGAGGCAGTGCCGGAACGATGTTCGTCAATAGCAATAAGGACTTGCTCAGCACTTATTTCAAAGAGACCAACACAAGGCTCATCATCCTCCAATTCGGAGGAAACGCTTTGCCAAACATACAAGATTACAGTGCCGTCACGGCTACGGTCAATGCCCTTAAGAACCAAGTGCTGTACTTACAGGCTTGCGCTCCGCAAGCGGATATTCTCTTTGTCGGACCGAGTGATATGTTGGTCAACGACCGAGGGCAGATGCGTTCCGACCCGATGGTGCCTTACATGGATATGCAGTTGGAGAAGATGGCAATGAGGACGGGTATCTTGTATTTCAGCACCTATCAAGCCATGGGCGGCGAGAACGCCATGCTCCGATGGCAAGAGCAAGGTCTTGCCGGTGATGACGGCATCCACTTCACCAAACGCGGTGCCGACCTCATCGCCGAAAAACTAATAGACTTTATCAACTCTCAACTAACCAACTAGACGGCTACTCTACACTCTAAACTCTACACTCTAAACTAACATGCCTGCGGCATTACAATACATATTCGCCTTTAACGAGCACAGTCCTTTGCTCTTCACCCAGTTCTATTTCTGGGCGTTCTTCGGCATTGTCTTTTCGGTGCTGGCGCTTATTATCGGTCGCGGACGGGGAGGCAACAAGCGGATGCACTTGCGCAATATCTTCCTGCTCTTTGTCAGTTGGTTCTTCTATTACAAGACGAGTGGACTCTTCCTCCTTATCCTTGCTTTCGTCACCCTCTCCGACTTCTTCATTGCCAAAGCCATCCACCGCTGCCAAAATCTCTCAACTAACCAACTAGACGGCAACTCTAAACTCTACACTTTCAACTCTAAACTTTTACTCTGCCTCAGCATAGTCATCGACCTCGGTCTGCTCGCTTACTTCAAGTACGCCTATTTCTTCACCGATATGTTCAATAACCTGTTTGGTTTGGACTTTCAGGTGTTTGACATCTTCGCTTATATCGGCAACGGCTTTGAGGCAGACGGGCGCTTTAGTGTCGATCGGATTATCCTGCCTGTGGGTATCTCGTTTTATATCTTCCAAGTCATTTCCTATACGGCGGACGTGTATCACAAGCGTATCGAACCCGTGCGTAATATCTTAGACTTCGGGTTCTACGTCTCTTTCTTCCCGCAGTTAGTGGCAGGTCCCATCGTAAGGGCGAGTGAGTTCATTCCGCAATTATACAAACCGTGGCACTTGACGCACCGCAGTTTCGGTATGGCGGTGTTCTGGATACTGAACGGACTGGCAAAGAAAGTGATTCTCTCCGACTATCTGGCGGTGAACTTCATTGACCGTGTCTTCCAGTCGCCCACGCTCTTCTCGGGTTTTGAGAACCTCATGGCACTCTTTACTTATTCTATGCAAGTCTATGCCGACTTCTCGGGCTATACGGATATAGCCATTGGGGTAGCCATGCTCATGGGTTTCTACTTACCCAAGAACTTCGACTCGCCCTACAAGGCGACCAACCCGCAGGAGTTTTGGCGCCGCTGGCATATGTCTCTCTCGCGTTGGCTCAAGACCTACCTCTATATCCCCTTGGGCGGTAACCGCAACGCCACTTTCGGCACTTATTTCTGGATTGCCCTCATTGCTTTTGTGGCACTCGTCTTGACGGGTAGTTGGGTGGCAACGATAGTGATTGTGGCATTAGCCGCTATCGTAACCGTTGTGGCTATCGTGCGCAAGGAGCACCGCAAACTGCTTTACACTAACCTCAACTCGTTCATCACCATGCTCCTTGGCGGTTTATGGCACGGAGCGAGTTGGAACTTTATGATTTGGGGAGGTTTGAACGGAATAGGCATGATTATCAATAAGTTCTGGCGCGTCATGACTTGGCATGTTCGGATGGGAGTGATGACGGCTATCACGGTCTGTCTTGTTATTGGACACCGGTACTACCCTGCCCCGCTCATGAACTTAGCTTATGTTTGGTTCCTCATCCTCTGGACTGGCACCGCTATTCGGTATATCTACTATTTACTAACTCAACTTTCAACTAACAAACTAGACGGCTTCTCTAAACTCTACACTCTAAACTCTAAACTAGGCCACGCCTGGGCTATTGCCCAAACCTTTGCCTTCATCTCCTTCACGCGTCTGTTCTTCCGTTCGAGCAGTAACTTAGACCCTGCTTTAGAGAACGAACAATCGTGGGCAACGGCGAAGCAGATGGTGGGTCAGATTGGTGGTGCGTGGAATAGCAGTATCATTCCTGATTTCTTGTGGGAGTATCGTTATGTGATGATTCTGTTCGTAGTGGGTATGATTATTCACTGGTTACCGGAGCGTTGGAAGCGTTGGTATCGGTTGAATTTTGCCATGTTACCTATATGGGTTATTTTGATAGCGGTTGTCGTTGCCGTAGTCGTTATTTACCAATTCATGACCGCCGAACAACAACCCTTCATCTACTTCCAGTTCTAAACAACTAATCAGTATGGATAGCAATAAATCAGCAATTATAAATAAGCACTATGGACACTAAACGTTTACAAACCCTCATTGCCCTCTGGTTTGACGAGGACATTCGCGACGGGGATCACACATCCCTCAGTTGTATTCCGCCTACCCAGATGGGTTGCCAGCAACTCATTGTTAAGGGCACCGGTATCATCGCCGGTATCGAAGTAGCCAAGGAGATTATCCGTTATTTCGACCCCGAATGTCGTTTCGAGCAGTTCCTGCACGACGGGGACGCCGTACAACCGGGCGATATAGCCTTCAAGGTGTATGGCAAAGAACTCTCACTCTTGCAGATTGAGCGCACCATGCTCAATATCATGCAACGTATGTCGGGTATTGCCACCACGACCCACGAGTATCAGAGCCTCATTGCCGACACGGCTTGTCACGTACTGGACACCCGCAAGACGACCCCCGGACTGCGTTACTTGGAGAAAGAGGCAGTTAAGATTGGTGGTGGCATGAACCACCGCATCGGTCTGTTTGATATGATCCTGCTCAAGGACAACCACGTCGATTTCTCGGGCGGTATCACCGCAGCCCTTACGCGTGCGCGCGATTATATTAAGGAGAAGGGTAAGGACCTCCGCATTGAGATTGAAACTCGCAACGAGGACGAGATACGTGAAGCCCTCGCCACCGATATACCCGACCGCATCATGCTGGATAACTTCACGCCCGAGCGCACCAAGCAAGCGGTGGAACTGATTCGCGAGTGGGAACAGACGCACCGTAAAATGGAGATTGAGAGTAGCGGCGGCATAACGAAGGAGACCTTACACGACTATGCCGTTTGTGGTGTTGATTTTGTGTCGGTTGGCGCACTCACCCACTCCGTCAAAAGCCTCGACATGAGTTTCAAGGCAGTCAAATAAAGAACAAAGAAAGCCGTCCTTTTGGGCGGCTTCTTGTTTTGTGAATAAGCGTAAATTACTTACGGATGTTCAACTCTTTGATGATAGAACGATAACGCTCAATGTCTTTAGCCTTCAAATAATCCAGCATACGACGACGTTTACCTACGAGGTTAGTCAAAGCGCGCTCGGTACCGAAGTCCTTACGGTTAACTTTGAGGTGCTCGGTGAGGTGATTGATACGGAAGGTGAAGAGGGCGATTTGGCTCTCAGCCGAACCCGTGTTCTTTGCGTCCTTACCATACTGTGCAAAGAGTTCTTCTTTTTTCTCAGATGTTAAATACATAGTAGAAAAATTAAATTGGTTAAACGATAACAACCATGCAGCATCTACGATAGCAACATTGTTGAATTTAGTGCTTTCCTCTGAAAGCGGGTGCAAAGGTACTGCTTTTTTTTGATATATGCAAATAATTTGACATTTTTTTGCTGTTTTCCACAAAAAAAGCCGTCTCTTGTGAGGCGGCTTCTTTCGTATTTATACTTAGGACTTACTTCTTGTGGGGTTTATGATACCAGTTGAAGTGATAAGCCAGTTTCAAACCTGCATCCCAGTATCCGAGTTTGTTCGCGTGAACGTCCGAAGCGCATTTAACATCAACCACTGCGGTCGAGGTAGCACTCGGAGCGGATATTTGAACATAAGAGGGAACGGGTTGTGCCAGTTGTTTATAGTTATTAAACAAGCTGTAACCACCATAAACGCCCAGTCCGAACGAGTCGCCACCCTTGAGTTTGAACTCATAGCCAAGTTCGCCGGCAGCTACGACATGAATCATAGCGTTATGCCATTGACCTTTCTGGTTGACTTGGGCAGAGGGGAAGAGACCGGTAACGAGGTCGTTGGTCACACTCACACCCTCTTTGACGAAGGTAGCCGTGATGTCGGAAGCGGTGAGGTTCTGGTTATAGAAACTATAAACGGGAACCAACAGCTTCGGACCTACGTTCAAGAAGAATCCGCCTTTGGTTACGAGTGAGAACATAATCGGTACTTCTACCTGAACCTCATTCATAACGAGCGAATTAACGCTTCCTTCGATATGATAATTAACGTCACCATCAATCGTGGGTAGCATATAATCAGCCAATTCGGGTCCTTTAGTGTTATTGCGTGCAAAAGCAGCGCTTACGCCGAGGAGTAAACCTACATTATGCTGTTTCTTGGTGGGCCAATAGTGAGCATACTGAAGGTCTAAAAGGACATCAAAGCCAACCTTAGCTTTACCTACTTGTCCGAGGTCTTGCATCATCGAAGCCACGCCACCGCGAACACCGATGGTGAAGCGGTCAATGGTCTTAGGTGCATTAGCCTCTTCGATGGAGTCGCGCACAGCGCGCTGAATCGAATCCTCGTAAGCACGACGGCGGTTCTCTTCTGCTAACTGAGCATTGAAGGCGCTATCCTGTCTGCGGCGAATCTCTTCGTAAGACGGAGAGTTAGCAGCAATGGAGTCGCGTCTTGCTCTCTCAGCAGCCGCGATGGAGTCGCGTCTTGCCTTGTCAGCAGCAGCTATTTCAGCAGCGCGTTGAGCCTCTTGTCTAGCGCGCCTAAGGGCAGCGATGGAGTCAGCTAAGTGCTGAGTATCTACGTTGTCTTCTTCGCGGCAAGTGATGCAAGGAGCTACGAGTTCGATATCGGCAGGGTCAACCCAGGAGTAGATACCGTTCACGAGTACGCCTTTGGGGAAACGCTTACCACCCACTTGAAGGATGATGTGGTTAATGTCATATACCCAGTTAGACATCTTCTCGGAAGTGAGGTAAGTCTTATCCTTCGGTTTCAAGATGCGGATCGTATCACCGCGGTGTAAATCTTGTGCAAACAATGAAGAAGCACAAGCCAGTAGCATGGCTACCAAAACAAATTTAATGTTTTTCATTCTTGTGTCCTCCATTATTTAACGATATACTTAAGTGATACATTTTCCGTGTCATTGACCACGTTGACGATATACATGCCCGAAATCGGAGCAGCGTTCATGATGATGGTATTTTGCTCAATGGTCTCGAAGTTCTCGATCACGCTACCATCCATAGCCACTACACGAACGGTGTAGGACTTAGTGGCATTGAGTCCGGTCAGTTCCATCGGCTGATGAGGAGCCACCATATTCGGTGTCAACTTAGGAGCGGATGCACCTTCGGGTTCGCAGACGAGCAAGCGAGTACGCAGTTCAGCGCCACAAGTCATGCCGGGCTGCATAGCACCCGAGATGAGGGCGTAGTAACTACCCTCGAGCGGGTTACCGTCCGGACGGGTTACGTAGTACGAACCAACCTTAACGGTTTGGTCATCCCACGTAGCGGGATTAGCGTTATAACTACGATCGTCTTGGTCACCTACCACTTTATACCAAACAACGTCTGCCTCAGGAATCGTCCAGCCGAGACCTTCGGTAGCGTTCTTATCAACCATGATGATACGGTTACCATACTTCTGAGAAGCAGGAATCGTGAGTTCCTCCTTATCATCAGCGGTAGCCATCTTCACTTCGAACGGAGCGGAGGTCGTGGTGGTCGTCTCGCACTCGGTCACTACGGTGCAGCGAACGCGGATAGACTTGTCGCTACTTCTTAGAACAGTAGTAGCCGCAGGTTGCCAACCCGCTGTGGTCTCAACTTCCCAAATAGTGTCGGTAATGGCAGCGAACTTATATACAGCGCCATCCACATACTCAGCCACATTGAGCCAAGCGTAACTATAATCCACCGTATAATCGCAGAAGGCCTTCATACCGGTCAGTTCGTCACTCGGTATTTGGGTTGTGTAGATATCTACGGAATAGGTGTAGATGGAGTCGATAGCCAGCAGGTTATCGTTGTCCCAAACGCGGAGCGAGTCTTGCCACTCGGTCAGACCGTTGATAGTGTGCGTCGGCGGGAACAAGCGACTCTGGTACTCAGTGCCTTTGCAAACGAGCGAATCAACCGGTGCAGCCTCGCGACGTTCAACGGTACGTACAACTAAGTCGAGTTCGAAGATCACGCTATCGCAACCAAGCATATTGGGCAAGGTATCGTAATACGTATCCATAGCGTCACAAGAGATAACATGACCTGTTTCTTCCACTGTCCAGATATAGGGCAGCATGTCGGAATCGGTCGTATCCTTCTTAGCCGTCGGATAAACGGTAGCAGGCCAAACCTTTACGTCTAAGACGAACTTAGCACTATCGCAACCAAGGATGTTCTGATACATGTACTCGCGGTGGTTCTCACCAATCTCAAAGTCAGTGATTATACTATCGCGACTGCCAAGGCTCCAAGTGAAGGAACCATAGGTAGCACAGAGGCTATCCGTTTGTTCGGTGGTCGTCATAGCAGGCCAAACGGCTACGTCTAAGACGAACTTAGCACTATCACAACCAAGGATGTTCTGATACATGTACTCGCGGTGGTTCTCACCAATCTCAAAGTCAGTGATTATACTATCGCGACTGCCAAGGCTCCAAGTGAAGGAACCATAGGTAGCACAGAGGCTATCCGTTTGTTCGGTGGTCGTCATAGCAGGCCAAACGGCTACGTCTAAGACGAACTTAGCACTATCGCAACCAAGGATGTTCTGGTACATATACTCGCGGTGGTTCTCACCAATCACAAAGTCTGTGATTATACTGTCACGACTGCCGAGCTTCCAAGTGAAGAAACCGTAGGTAGCGCAGAGGCTATCCGTTTGTTCGGTGGTCGTCATAGCAGGCCAAACGGCTACATCTAAGATGAACTTAGCACTATCACAACCGAGGATGTTTTGATACATATACTCGCGGTGGTTATCTCCCACTACAAAGTCTGTGATGATACTATCACGACTGCCGAGACTCCAAGTGAAGGAACCATAGGTAGCGCAGAGGCTATCCGTTTGCTCGGTAGTCGTCATAGCGGGCCAAACCTTCAGTTCGTAGCGATAGATGGAGTCAACCGTCACAACCGTACTATCGGTTGTATAGGTACGAGCGGCAACAATCGTATCGAGTACCGTCGTATCCTGTGTAGGATAGTAGGTTACGACCAGACGGTCGGTAAACGCCTCTTTGTAGCAACGGTTAACATTAATCGTATCACGAAGGGTGTCTCTTTCTTGTACGCGCATTGCTATAAGTGTCAAGTTAATGGTACTATCGCAAGTCGTCCCTTCGCGTGGGATGGTGCGTTGGCAAGTTACTGTGTCGGCTTTGATCGGAGCGATCAACGTGTCGATGAACAGGTAGGTATCGCCAACGTAAATGGAATCAGTGTATGCTACTATTGTATCCGAGCAAGGATTCATCACGTTCAACGTGAGAGTGATGGTGCTGTCGCAACCGGCTACACGCGGAATCGTCCTCGTCACAACCACAGGGTTGAGGTCTTCCGGAGTGATGAGTGTATCGATGAACAGATACGAGTCACCCAAGAAGATACTATCCGCTACGGTTACTGTAACGTCCTGGCAAGGATTCATCACGTTCAACGTGAGAGTGATGGTGCTGTCGCAACC
>JAKSNF010000012.1 GCA_024400115.1 Paludibacteraceae bacterium
AAAACTCGACCGAAAAAGTGTTGAGCGAGGTTGAAAACTCGACCGAAAAAGTGTTGAGCGAGGTTGAAAACTCGACCGAAAAAGTGTTAACCCTATCCCTAATTAGTTATAAAACAGCTTATTATGTACAAGCGTAAGATTGAGGATTTTTTACTCTCGTGGAAAAACACATCCAACCATAAACCATTGGTCATAAAAGGATGTCGTCAATGCGGTAAAACAAGTTCGGTGTTGGCTTTTGCCAAAAAACATTATCCGAATGTCATTTATATTGATTTTCATGAACAAAGAGATTTAATGAGCTTATTCTCGGGCTCGCTAAATGTCGATTATCTTACGGTGGCAATCTCATCCTCTATTCCAGGTGCACGATTTGTTCCATATCAAACTTGTTTGGTTTTTGATGAGATACAAGATTGTCCATCCGCTCGTGCTTCGCTTAAGTTCTTTAAACAAGATGGACGTTATGACGTTATTTGTACTGGTTCATTGCTTGGAGTGAGCGGTTATCGTAACGAGAAAGAGTCCGAGCAGGAAGCTTCTATTCCTGTTGGAGCAGAAACGATAGTGGAAATGTATCCAATGGATTTTGAGGAATGGTTGTGGGCGAATCAAGTGCCTCAAGAGGCTATCCAATTGATTCAAGACTGTTTAGTACAAGAAACACCCGTTCCGGATGCTATTCATCAACGTATGCGTCAGCTATTGTTAGAATACGTGATGGTTGGCGGAATGCCAGAAGTGGTTACAACGTTTTTAACCACGCACGACGTTAATCAGATGTTGTCCGTTCAGCACGAAATTATAGAAGAATACAAAGCGGATATGGTTAAATATGCTCGCAATGAGGATAAAGTGCGCATAAGGGAGTGCTTTGAATCTATCCCTATCCAGTTGGCTCGTGACAATAAAAAGTTCACTTATTCGTTGGTGCGTCGTGGAGGACGAAGTAGTCAATATGTCAGTTCAATCCAATGGATAGCCGATGCCGGTATCATTAGGTTATGTCATAATCTGCAAGCATTAGAGTTGCCTCTTTCGGGGAATAGCATAAAAGATTGTTTTAAGGTTTATCTAACAGATACCGGATTATTCGTCAGTCTATTGGACGACGGAACACAAGCAGATATATTGCAAGGGAAACTCGGTATGTATAAAGGAGCTATATACGAAAATCTTTTAGCCGATATATTATCTAAAAAAGGTCAGAAACTATATTATTATCAAAAACCGGATGGCATAGAACTTGATTTTGTAATGCGTTATAAGGGCGAGTGTGTGCCGATTGAGTGTAAAGCACGAACAGGAAACGCAAAGTCTATGCGTAATGTGCTTAAGAATCCGGATAAATACCATATCTATTCCGCTATTAAGTTTGGTGGAGACTATAATGTCGGCAGAGACGGAGCTTTATTGACAATGCCTTTGTATATGGCTTGTTTTTTGTAAAATTAGAAAAAGTATGCATACACAAGAAGAGAAATTAGCTGCTTTCGGTCGTTTATTGACCATCATGGACGAGTTACGGGAGAAATGCCCGTGGGATAAGAAACAAACGTTTGAGAGTCTGAGACAGAACACCATCGAAGAGACCTACGAACTATGCTCCGCTCTCCTAAAGAACGATATGCAAGACATCTGCAAAGAGTTAGGCGACGTGCTCTTACACATCGTCTTCTATGCCAAGATTGCCAGCGAGACGGAGGCTTTCGATATGGGAGACGTATGTAACCACCTGTCAGATAAACTCGTTTTTCGTCATCCGCATATATATGGGCAACAGGCGACCGGCAACAGGCAACAGGCGAGTAGCCCGGAGGAGGTCGCCAAACTATGGGAACAAGTTAAGTTGAAAGAGAAAGACGGCAATAAATCGCTGCTTAGCGGTATTCCCTCTGCCCTACCCGCTTTGATTAAAGCCTATCGGATACAGGATAAGGTGATGAATGCCGGTTTGGATAAGGTGAGTGCAGAAAAGACTTGGCAAGAGTTACACGCCTTATTGGCACAATTAGAGCAACACCCCGACGAAGAGACGATGGGGCAAGCGCTGTTTAAGTTAGTCAAACTCGCTAAACTGAATAAGATCCGTCCTGACAACGCCTTAGAAAAAGAAAACGAGCGTTATATCGCTCGCTTTGATACTACCTTACCGGCTGAATAATGTGCATGGACGTAGGTCCATATACCGTAGTGGAAGACCGCAAGAAGAGCGTGATGGTATCCGTTCCGGCAACCGTGGGGACATAGGTCATGGGCATTGTAACACCGCGGTAATAGGGCAAGAACTTAAAATGACCGTTTTTGACATCGGTGAACTCGGGAATAAACCACTCATCCCTTACAGCAAAAGAAGCAGCCATCTTATTCTGATTCCACGTAACGGACAAGGAATCCAAGACATTGAGAACAGCATCCGCCGTAATGCCGAACGTGATGGTATCTGCTACACGAGCGGTATCGACTAAGATAGTATTAGAAGACGTTTGAACACAATAAAGCGTGTCGGTATGCGTTGAATCCGAACGAAGGAAATAAGAGAAATAGAACATAGGAGTAGATTCCGCCTCGTTCTTCATCTTACAAGAAGTGATTGCCGCAAGGGCAAGGAAAAGAATAAGAACTTTTTTCATATCGTGCGGCATAAAGGACTCGAACCTTCACTCGTGAGAACTAGATCCTAAGTCTAGCGCGTCTACCAATTCCGCCAATGCCGCGTCGTCGGAAAGTGACTTTCCGGCGACCCCAATGAAGGGGGAATAACGAAATACGGGTGCAAAGGTACAACTTTTTTTTGATATACGCAAATATGAATGACATTTTTTATGATATTTTACCCAATGGAGTGCAAATTGTGCACCGAAAAACGCTATCCGAGGTTGCTTACATAGGCGTCATGGTAGGAGCCGGCACGCGTGACGAGGGACTACACGAGAGCGGTTTGGCACATTACATAGAGCACTGCGTTTTTAAGGGAACCGAAAAAAGAAGCGCCCGCTCCATCATCAATCAGATAGAAGGTATCGGTGGCGAGATTAATGCCTATACCACCAAAGAGGAAACCACTTTCTATGCCGCCACACCGGTGGATAGGTTTAGGCACACCCTTCATTTGATTGCAGACATCGTACTCCACCCCACTTTTCCGGACAAAGAGACAAACAAGGAGAAACAGGTTATCTTAGACGAGATAGAGAGTTACAACGACTCCCCCGACGAACTGATTTACGACGAGTTTGAGAATATGCTCTTTGCCGGAACACCCTTGGCGCAACCTATATTAGGTACGCGCAAGAGTGTTCTGAGTTTTACCACCGAGCAAGCCCATGCCTTTATGCAGCGTTGCTATAACCCGCAGCGTATGGTTGTTTTTTCGCAAAGTTGCTTACCCATGGCCACCGTTGTCAAAGAAGCCGAACAATGCTTTAGCGTTATTCCATATAATATAGGCGCGCAAGCGCGTGCGAAGGTAGGCGATAGGCAACAGGCGACAGGCGAGCGAATTATTCATAAGAACGTGCACCAGAGTCACGTTATCATTGGCGGTTTGGCTTATCCCTTAGGGCACGAGCAGCAGTTAACCGGTTTCTTACTCAATAATATCTTAGGCGGCGGTTCGCTCAATTCTCGTCTCAACCTCAGTCTGAGGGAGAAACGCGGACTGGTCTATACGGTGGAAAGCAATTATACTCCGCTCAGCGATACGGGTTATTGGTCTGTCTATTTTGCTTGCGACGAGCAAGACCGAGAGCAATGCACCGAATTAGTGGAGAAAGAGCTGAAGAAACTATGCACCGAACCCCTCACGGATAGCCAGTTAACGAAAGCCAAAAAACAGATTCGTGGACAGATGGCAATTGCAGCCGAGAACGAAGAAAACAATGCCCTAACGATGGCTAAACAGATGCTGTATTTTGGCAAGTCTCCTTCATGGAAAGAAACCTACCAAAAGATAGAAAAAATAGGAAAAATGCAACTTTTGGATTGTGCAAATATATTTTTCGACTCAAAAAATAAAAAAAAATTTGCATATATCAAAAAAAAGTAGTATCTTTGCGCACTTTTCCGCAAAAGGAAAGTTTTATATATCCATCTATACGCACACAAAAATAAAATTAATTAATAATGAAAAGATTAGTATTTCTTTTGTTTTCCGCTATGCTGACGGTGTTTGCAGTGGCTCAGACGAAGGTTACGGGTTACATTTACGACGACCTTGGAGAAGCCGCTATTGGAGCAAACATCATAGCAGAAGGAACTACAGTAGGTACGGTATCGGACTTTGATGGTTATTTTGAACTAACAGTCCCTGCCGGAGTGAAGAATTTAGTGATCTCGTACATGGGTTTCCGCACCGAGACGGTAGCGGTTAAGCCAAGCATTAAGGTGAAGCTCACGTCGGACACGCAGCAGATCCAAGAAGTGGTTGTACAAGGTATGGTAAAGCAAGACAAACGCTTGTTTACCGGTGCTGCTACGAAGGTAGATGCTGAAAAAGCCAAGTTAGACGGTGTTGCCGATATCTCCCGTTCGTTGGAGGGTCGTGCCGCCGGTGTGAGCGTACAGAATGTCAGTGGTACATTCGGTACGGCGCCTAAGATTCGTGTTCGTGGTGCTACATCCATTTTCGGTGCCTCTAAGCCCTTGTGGGTAGTAGATGGTGTCGTATTGGAAGATGCTGTTGAGATCAGTGCCGACGATTTGAGTAGTGGTGACGCCACCACCCTGATTGCTAGTGCTATCTCGGGTATCAATGCCGATGATATTGAGAGTTTCCAAATCTTAAAGGACGGTTCGGCTACCTCTATCTACGGTGCGCGTGCTATGGCAGGCGTTATCGTTGTAACGACCAAGAAAGGACAGGCAGGACAAAGCAAACTGACCTATAATGCAGAATTGACCTATCGTCAAATCCCGCAATACTTGGATTATAACATCTGTAACTCGCAAGAGCAGATGGGTATTTACCAAGAGTTAGAGCGTAAGGGTTGGTTAGAGTACTCGTCCTTGGCTTCGGCTAAGAACTTCGGTGTTTGGGGTCGTATGTACCAGCTCATTGACCAAGGTAAGATTGAGAATACGGAGCACGCTAAGAACGAGTATCTGCGTCAAGCCGAGTATCGTAACACCGACTGGTTTAATGCGTTGTTTAACAACACCATCATGCATAACCACTCCCTCAGTTTCTCCACCGGTACGGAGAAAGGTCGCGTTTATGCTTCCTTGAGTGCTATGCACGATCCGGGTTGGTATAAGTCTTCTCAAGTAATGCGTTTCACGGCGAACTTAAACGCCAGTTACGATATTTTGAAGAACCTGACCTTGAACTTGGTAAGTAACGCTTCCTATCGTCAACAGAAAGCTCCCGGTACGATCAGTTCACAAACCGACCCGATCACGGGTGCTGTTTCTCGTGAGTTCGATATCAACCCCTTCTCGTATGCTATGAACACGGCACGCGTGATGAGTCCGACGGACACTTATCGTCGTAACTACTGCGATTTCAATGAGTTAGACGAGTTAGACAAGAACTATTTGGAGTTGAAGGTGACGGATATTAAGTTCCAAGGTGAGTTGAACTACAAACCTGTTCGTGGCTTGGAGATTAGTGCCTTAGGTGCTGTTCGTTACTATAATTCTCGTACGGAGCACAATATCATGGACGAGAGTAACCAAGCTCGTGCTTACCGTGCCGGTATAGACCCCGAGAACTCAACGATACGTGAGCGCAACTCGTTCCTATACACCGACCCCGATAACACGAAGGCTGAACCTATCTCGGTTATGCCCAAGGGTGGTATTTACGACTTGAGTGAGTACCAATTGCTCTCTACGGACTTCCGTGCAACGGTTAGTTACAATTCCGATTTCGGTAAGAACGGTGACCACATCATCAGTCTGTTTGCCGGAGGTGAAGGTAATATGACAGACCGTCAATACACGTGGTTCCGCGGTTGGGGTTATCAATACAACAACGGTGGTGTCCCCTTCTCCGATTATAAACTGTTCAAGCAAAGTCAAGAGGAGAACTCACAGTATTTTGCTAATGAGTTCACGTACTACCGCAACTTAGCCTTCTTCGGTATGGCAACGTACTCGTACAAAGGTCGTTACACGATTAACGGAACCATTCGTTACGAGGGTACCAATAAGTTAGGTAAATCGCGTAACGCACGTTGGTTGCCTACTTGGAACGTGTCGGGTGCTTGGAATGCTCATGAGGAAAGATGGTGGGCTCCCACGTTTAACAAAGCATGGACGCACCTTAGTTTGAAGGCCTCTTACTCGTTGACGGCGGACCGCGGTCCGAGTAGCGTAACGAACTCGTTGGCTGTCTTCCAAAGCTATAGTCCTTATCGTCCGAGCACAGACGCTTCGGAAACGGGTATTCAGTTATACGACTTGGAGAACTCCGAGTTAACGTATGAGAAGAAGCATGAGCTGAATATCGGTGCTGCCTTTGGTTTTGTGGATAACCGCATTAACGTAGAGTTAGACTGGTATAAGCGTAATAACTTCGACTTGATTGGTTACGTTCAAACCATGGGTGTAGGTGGTTCTACCACCAAATTAGCCAACGACGCTACGATGGAATCGACGGGTGTTGAGTTCACCATTTCGACCATTAACTTCAAGAACCCGAACTTCACTTGGAGCACCGACTGGATCTTTGGTTGGGCAAAGAACAAGATTACGAAGTTAGATTCGTACTCGCAGGTTTATTCGCTTGTTAATGGTTATGGCCGTATGCAAGACTACCCTGTCGGAGCTTTGTTCTCTATTCCTTTTGCCGGTTTAACTGAGGAAGGTCTGCCTACCTTCTACGGCAACGACAATATGCTTATCGGTCCTGATAACTATGGCGAATTGAATTTCCAAGAGTACGACCCCGAGCAGATTAAGTACTTGAAGTATGAAGGTACGATTGATCCTACCATTACCGGTTCGTTTGGTAACACGTTCGGTTTCTTAGGGAACAGCCTTAAACTCAATGTTTACTTCACCTATAGTTTCGGTGGTGTTGTTCGTTTGGATCCGCTCTGCTACGTTTATAGCAGTCAGTACAGCGATTTGACCGCCAGCATGAAGGAGATGAAGAACCGTTGGGTTGTTCCGGGAGACGAGAACGTAACCACTATTCCTGCTATCGCCACCACACGTCAGTATAGCACGATTAATGACCTCAGTTGGGGTTATTCGGCATACAACTACAGCGACCAGCGCGTAGCCAAGAGCGATTTCATTCGTTTGAAAGAGTTGTCACTCAGTTATGATATTCCGAAGAAGTATTTCGAAGGTCAGAAAGCCGTTTCGGGCTTTATGGTTAAGCTTAGTGCACAGAACCTATGGCTCGCTTATGCGGATAAGAAACTGAACGGACGTGATCCTGAATTCTACAACACGGGTGGTGTAAGTTCACCTAACCCCCGCCAATTCACATTAACCGTCCGCTTAGGATTATAATATAAGGAGGAACGATTATGAAGAAAAGTATTAGTATATTTTGCATGGTTTTGGTTTTAGCAGGATGTAATTTCCTCGATAAAAACCCCGATATGCGTGCTTCTATTGACACGAAGCAGAAAGTGCAATTATTATTGGTGAGTGCTTATACCAATGGTAACACGGCTCCTATCTTGGATTTCACGTCGGATAACGTGATTGACAATGACGCTCCCGATAAAATGGGTCACTGCCGTAACCTACTGCCGTTAGACCCCATGTACGACGAGATCTTTGGTTGGGAACCCGTTGTGTCGAGCGGTTCACAGGACTCGCCCAAGTACCTTTGGGACGCCCACTACTCCGCTATTGCAGCCGCCAACCAAGCACTGCAAGCCATTGAGAAATTAGAGGCTGAAGGTGTGGATATGACGGCAGAGAAAGCCGAGGCGAAGATGATTCGTGCTTATCACCACTACTTGCTCACCATGGTTTTCTGCCAAGCTTGGCGCGACAAGGAACTGAGTAAGCAAGACTTAGGTATCGTTTATATGACCGAACCGGAGACGGCTGTTAAGCCTCATTACGACCGCCCCAGTTTGGCTGAGACCTATGAGTGCATTGAGAAGGATTTAGAGGAAGCATTGCCTAACATCAGCGATGGCTATTATGCAGTGCCTAAGTACCACTTCAACGTAGCCGCAGCCAACGCTTTTGCTGCCCGTTTTTACCTCTATACCCGTCAATGGGACAAAGCTATTGCTTGTGCCAATGCCGTTTTAGGTACGGACAATGTAACTACGCTGAGCAAGCTCTTTGATCACCATTATGAGCACATTGTGGCTACCGATATTGAGCAAAGTATGAACGCTTGGATTGACATCAAGTCGCCCAGTAACCTCTTGCTCTACACCACCATGACGCAAGCTCCTTACACCAATTTTGGTAGCTACGGACGTTATCAGTCCAAGGATGCTGCGCTGAACTACAGTTTGGAAGGTGCCGGTCCTTGCTGGGGCAATCGTAGCTTAGTAGGCGCAATGAGCGTTTGGAGTATTGGTAGTGACCAATACGGTAGTTTCCTGAGTAAGTTCTACTATAAGTTCGAATATACGGACAAGGTGAACGGCTACGGATATATCCACGGTGTGACACGTGCTTTCACTTGCGATGAGACCTTACTCGTTCGCGCAGAAGCCAAAGTGTATGCTAATGATGAGGAAGGCGCTATCAACGACTTGCGCTTATGGTGCGAGAACATGAACGTGAGAAAACGTGTCATGAACATGAACGCAGATAGTACTGTGGCTTTGAATTACAAAATCATCAAGGACTTCTACACCAAGAACTATGGTACACCCTATGCTCCCGAGTTACACCAAGAAGAGGTTGTTCCGGGTTGGACTATCTCTGACCGCCAACTGCCGCTCATTCATTGTTGCTTGCACTTCCGTCGTATCGAGACTTTCCACGACGGTCTGCGTCTGCAAGACTTGAAGCGTTATGGTATCGAGTTCACGCATAAGCAGGGAACGAAGCCCGAGATGACGATGAAGGTTCGCGACGAGCGTTTGGCTATTCAGTTGCCACAAGAGGTACTGCTTGCCGGTATGACGCCTAACCCGCGTACGAATCAAAAAGCCCCCTCTTCGGGTAGCGTGGTAACCACCGCTCCGGCAGACTCTGTTCAATTGATGCCCGCTCCGTTTGGATTAGGCACTCCCGTTATAACTACTAAATAAGGAGGACGATTATGAAAAAGATTATCAATATAGCGTTAGTAGCGCTGGTGTTGGTAGGAGTAAGCTCCTGCAAACAAGAAGAGTTAGATCCCGAGAGTATCTTTAAGGACAAGCAACAAAAGGAAAACATGTACACCGAGGCCTTTAACCAATGGCTCGACGAGTACTTCGTTAAACCCTATAACTGCGAGTTCCGTTATCAGTTAGACGATGCCGCTATGGACCCCAACTACAACGTCGTTCCCGTACGTTTAGGTATGGCGGATACGTTGGCTCACTTGGCTCAGTACTTATGGTACAACGTATATGACACCGTTATGCATCGCGCAGGCGTCGATTCGTTCCTTTATGATAATGGTCCGCGTATGATTCAGCTTGTAGGTTCGTCTATGATTAACGCTGCCCAAGGTACCGAGAAACTCGGTTATGCCGAAGGGGGTATTAAGATTACGCTCATGAAGATTAACAAGATGGATTGGAACGATATGGACTTGCTCAACGAGTATGTCTTCAAGACCATGCACCACGAGTTTAGTCATATCCTGCACCAAAAGAAACTCTATCCAAAGGATTACGAGTCTATCACCCCGGGTGATTATGATCCGACGGGTTGGCAATATATGTCCAACAACGAGGCCAACACGCGCGGATTCGTTAGTAACTACGCCCGTTGCAACACCCACGAGGACTTTGTGGAGACCATTGCTAACTTTATTGTAAAAGACGATAAGACTTGGCAAAACTTGATTGCAACGGCTAAAGAAGAAGGTGCCGGATATATCAATCAGAAATTGGAAATGGTAACCAATTGGCTTGCCGAACAATGGAAGATTAGTATCTATCAGATGCACTTGGAGGTTATGAACCGCCAGATTTTCCTCAACTACGATGAACTCATGAAGAATAACTTTGACTATCGCACCTATCCTAACTACGATCCGTCGAAGGAGATTAAGTACGACGCAAGTAAGGATGTGATTATTATGAAATAAGGAGGCTGAATATGAAAAAGACTATTTTATATGCATTAACAGCGTTGGTTGTTTTGGCAGGTTGCTCTCGTGAAGAGGAGCGTTTATTCGACCAATCGGCAGCCGAGCGCGCCCAAGCAGCTATCACTACAGCAGAAGACGTTTTAACCGGTGCTACCAACGGATGGCACATGGTTTATTTCGCCAACCCCGAGAAGAAAACCAGTGCTCACATTCAGTTGAACTTCGCCAAGAACGGCCAAGTATCGGCAGCTATTGCTTCCGGTAAGAGCGTTAAGCGCGATACCGCCAGTATGTGGGAAGTGGTAAACGACATCTGCCCTATTCTGACTTTCAACACCTATAATAACGTTATGCACACGTGGGCAGACCCGGGTACGAACGGTTTAGGTTATGAGGGCGATTATGAGTTCCTTATTTTGGAAGCTACTCCCGACCGCGTACGCTTGAAAGGTAAGAAATACGGAGCCTACACGGTGATGTATGCTCTTAAGGACGGAGAGGACATTAACACCCTATCTACCGCATCGGACAAGACATTGAATGATGTCTTCGGCAATGGCAACCTCTTGGATTATAAGGACGGCGATAGCGTTTGCACCGTATTCAATGATGAGGGAATCTTGCGCTTTGCTAAGCAAGGTCAATTATTTGAGATTGAAGACCCCTACACACCCGTAACGGGTATGCCCGACGGTCTTCACCTCATGACAACGATGACCGGTGAGAAGAACACCAACCGTCATTTTGCCTTTGAAGAGGACGGTTTGTTACATGCCGAATCGGCTATGCTGATGTCTTCTAAACAGTATGTGTATAACTACATGAAACTAAAAGGTTTAGGCTGGACATTAGACATGAGTAACACCCTTCCTACCGGCATTGATGCCACGCTGGAACAAGTTAACGAGGAACTCTGCGACTTAGCCGGACAGACAGGTAACAAACGTACTGCTAAGATTTTAGGTTTACGCTTAACCTATAACGAGGACTATATCTTTGGTGAGCAAGTGATTACCTATTGGTTAGAGCTCAAATATACGGATAAGGTTGTTGAATACGGTCACCTCTACTACGAGTATAAAGCCGAATTTAACGGAGAGGACATCACGCTCACTTATGTAGGTGCGCAAGAAACGGATGACCACCAAGCAGAAAACATGTTAACCTCTCTGCCTACGCTCAAGACGCTGTTTGAGAGTTTGAACGGTACCTACCAATTCAAACCCACCACAGCTATCAACCCTTCAAAGGGTGGAACATTTGAAAAAGAAAACACGGTGATCCATGTCACTGGAACTGAAAAATAACAATTAAAAATTTTGGTTTATGAAAAAGATTTACTTAATGAGCGCATTAGTGCTGACAGTGGCTATGAATGCGCAGCAATTGGCTAAGATGCCAAAAGCCGAACTGGTAAAAACAGACATCCCAACGGCTGTTTACACCGCTGAACTGAGTGCAGAAGGTTTTGCTCCTAATGCCGTACCTTTCAAAGCTCCCGCTGCTACAGAGGTAGATACCACGCTGGAAGGTCAATACTTCATTGACGGTCAGATGTACATGAGTTACAAACCCGGTTATGTTTCCGGTAACTGCTTCTTGATGACCCCCTTCAAGGACACGACTATTTACAACTCCGTTTATGGACCCGGTAAGTGGGTTTATGAAGGAGAAGACGAAGAAGGTAACCCCAAGACCATCACGGTAGAGGATACGGCTACGTTATATTATCCGTCTGCATCCTATGGTTGGAGCTATAGCAACCCCACCCTGTCGGTTTATCCGCGTCAGATTCCTTCTAACGACGGCAGTATTTTGTACAACGTAACCTTCACTGACTATATGTATGGTTATGCAGCTGAGGCTTATTGGCCCGGTCAGATTGCTCCTACGAATATGATGAACGGTTATTGGCAACCCGAACAAATGACCAACTGCGAGATGATGAACGCTGACCGCAGCGGCGAACAAGAGAATGCTGGTAACCGCTATATGGTTTCGTCCGGTGCTGCCGGAACTTCTTGGTGCTTCGGTTCGGGCATGACCATATCTTCTTGGGGTGCCGGTACGTTGGATACCCTCGTGAACATCATTCCTATTCCGGAAGGCAAATCTATGTGGTGCGACACCGTATTTGTTCACTGCTATAATCGTGACGCTACAAGTATTGATCAGATTTTCCCTGCTACCACAAACCTCACGCTCACTATTTATCCTATTGATATTGAGGTTGATCCTGCTACAGGCAAAAAGACGCAATGGTTCCGTCATGACTCTATCATGGCTCAAGCTACCGCTACCCAAAAGGAATGTGTTGAAGACGGTGGTGGTTACTCCATCCAATTCGTCTTCAAAGAGAAGAACGTATTCGGTAACTTTGATGTTAAGCCCGCTACTTTTGGTCAATACTGCTATGCTGAGCTCACCGGTTTCAACGAGAGCAAATGTAACTTCGGTATTTACTGCGACTATTGGGAGACTCCTACCGGCGGTCGTACGATGTGGCTGAAGGATAATAAGTTCCACACTTATGGTGATATGAACATCGATATGGCTTTCAACGCTTACTACACTGACCTGCACTACTTCACCGATACTCGTATTGAGGACGTGCCTGCTGAAGGTGGTGTGCTGCAAATGAGTTTCAAGGACAACAAAGATCAATGGGTTACTACTGACACCTTGGAGTTCGCTTGCAATATCTCCACTGATTTTGAGGCAGAAGCCGACCTCTATGACGCTGAGGGCAACGCTATCAACCCCAAGAAAAGCGACCTGATTGCTGACTACGAGATCATCACCGGTCCTTTCACCTATGAAGAGGGTGGTAGCGAATACATCCAACTCGCTGCTTTGGTAACGATTGAGGTGAAGGCTAATCCTAAAGCAGAGGCTCGTGAAGAGGTTGTTTACCTCCAAGCTTACGGAGCTAAACTGCCTATCGTGATTAAGCAAGCCCCCGGTACCGCTTTAGAGAATATCCGCGTTATCAACGATAATGTACGTTACAATATCTTCGGTCAAGAAGTTGACAAGAACTATAAAGGTATTGTGATTAAGAACGGCGTTAAGAGCCTGCAATAATTATCGCAAAGCGTTTATTCATAGCATTTTTCAGCCTTGTAGCCCTTGTGGCTCAGGCGAAACAAGTAACCATCACTCCCGTTCGTGGGAGTGCATGGTTTCTTTCTGTGGAGCAGTTGGGGCATCTTTCTATACAAGGAGATAGCCTGATTGTGTATAGCAACGACGGCTTCGAATATGGGCGCGAAGCGTTGACTGATGTGCGACGCATAGCGGTAGAGGAAAGCGCATCGACCTCAACCCCGACTCTTCGCACACGTAGAGCGAAGGTACAAACGAAGGGAACGAAAGTGCTCGAACCCAACGGCCAAATCGTCATCCTCCACGGCAAGAGACAATATGGGATTGAAGGAATGAGGAAATGATGAATTGAAGAAATGATGAAATTAGTTTTGTGGATATTAGGACTGATACAGTGGTCATGCTACACGGGCGGACAACTGAATTTTCAAACGGACGGGCATCAGCTTGATTCGCTTACCGTCGTTTCCTACCCTATGAACGACCTGACTTTCTCCGTCACCTTCACCCCCACCGACCTCACCATCAACCCTTCCGACCCTAATGCCACCTATATGTGGCAACTCACCGAATCTACCAGCCTTCGCCAGATGGCAGAATACGTGGGCAACGAGTATCTCACGCCCACCCAGTTCTGGCAAGCTTTTGTGGATGTGCTTTTCTTTGACCCGAAATACGATTTGGAGAAAGGAACTACCACCCTCAATTACCAAAACTTAGCCATCGAAGATGGCCAATACACCCTTGTCCTTGCCGGTTGCGACAGCACGGGCAGACGAACAAGCGATTTCTTCACTCACACCTTCCGCCTTCCCGACCGCAAGGCACACACCGTGGATCTCAGTTCTCAAGCCACGGGCAAAGAGGTGGCTCCCTATTTCTACCTTTGGAAGAACGGCAGAGCCGTACGCCATTTCCCTTGCTCCGACTGGGACAGTATAAGCATTGAGGAGATAGAGGAGCCCGTTTATCCATATATAGAGGGCTTTGAGTTCAGTTTTGAGTATAACGAAGCCACTAACATAGTGAAGATCATCCCTACCCTGCCGGAGGAACCGTATATATGGTGCTTGGAGGACGAGTATCGGGTTCAGCAAGCCGGAGGCGTAGAACGTATGTGGCAACTCAATGCGCCTATCAATGTCAAGAACGGATATATTGATACGGGTGTGAGTTACTGTAACCTTAATTATGAGATTTGGATGCCGGGAACGTATTATCTCATGGTTGCCGGCTATAAAGATGGGCAAACCTCCCCCGTCTTTTCCTACAAGATTATCCAGCGCTAATCTCCCTTTCAGCTGTTTTTAAGCGGTGTTTTTGCTCTCATTTTTAGTCGACCGTCGGCCGACACTCACTCGACACTCTCTCGAGGGTCATTTTTCTCCCGCTCTGACTTTTATCTCTCGCAGAACTCGCAGAACTTTTTAATCTCTCACAGATAACACAGATTCTACTGATTATATAATTTATTATTCCTTTTGGTTTTTCTATTGTCTGACCGAGTAAACTCTCTCATCCAATAACAAAAACGCAAAAGAAAAAAGAAGGCTCTCGTCGGAGTTCGCTTGGTACGCTGACAAACCTACGGTTCGGCAGGTAGTACCCGCGACTCCTCCTCTCCCCACAAAGTGGTACTTTGCGGGGTCCCCAAAGGGTTCGCCTTCCACGCTGTGCGGACGCACATCGTCATAATAAATTATGGAGAGAAAATTCCGCAGATGGCGAGAAGATATATGCGAGTATATACTTAACTTTAAACGTTAATAATATATCGCCGAAGGCGTGCGTAGCCTTTGCCCGCACGCTCGGAGGGCGTACAAAGTCGCGTGGAGCGACAATAGCGAATTACTAAATACACCCTGCGCGTATACGGCATAGGTTTCACACGCTTCGCGAAAGATTGACTTTTAGTACCTGCGGTGCTATCTTAGATTTGTGGCAGACGAAGGTAATATAAACCTACAACCACATCTGTGGAATTATGACCCTGAATAACTTATTATTGTGTTGCACTAAGCAACACGAGGTACGACGAAGGAGTACCGCTTTTTTAGTTCTTTCTTTTTGGAAGTGGAAGTTTACTTACGACTGACAAAAAAAAGAAATAAAAAAATAATAAATTAAGATAATCTGAGAAAATCCGTGGAATCTGTGAGAGATTTTAATTCAGCGCAATTTGCGTAATAACGAGCAAAGCCGACCTTTGGTATAGTGAACGGGAGACAAAAGAAAGCGACCGAGCGGGAGAAAATAAACAGAGCAAGCGAAAGGAATATAGCAAAAATACACAAAAAATAGCAAATATATTTGCGTATTTCAAAAAAAAGCAGTACCTTTGCACTCGATTACAAAATTAAAGTACAACTTTAAATTTGACACAAATATGAATAACGCGTTTATTACAAGAGAGTTATGTGCTAACATCGAGCGCGCATTTGACTATTTCTCGGTTGTTACTATCATCGGTCCACGCCAATCGGGTAAGACTACGATGTGCAGAAACCTCTTTCCCGCACTTCCGTATGTGAACCTTGAAGATGCTGCCACTTTATCCGAAGTGCAACAAGATCCCAAAGCCTTTATAACCAAGTATCCCGAAGGGATGATCATTGATGAAGCACAGCGTTATCCGAATATCTTTTCCTATTTGCAGGTCTTGGTTGATGAGGATCGATTACGCGGGGTAAGTAATCATCGATTTGTGGTTACGGGTAGTGCTAATTTTGCGCTAATGCAGCGTGTTACGCAATCCATGGCAGGTCGCACAGCGGTGATAACGCTATTGCCGCTTTCGACAAGTGAGATATTGTCTTGTTATGATACTTTCTCTACAGATGAGCGCATATTAAGAGGCGGTTATCCTGCTTTATGGGTAAACGACTTGGCAGGAAGGGATTTGATTTTAAGCAACTACTATACCACATATGTTGAGCGCGATTTAAGGCAGTTGATTCAGATTAAGGATCTCTTGCAATTTAATACGTTTATGCGTTTGTGTGCGGGGCGAATAGGGACAGAATGTAATGCCTCGGCGTTGTCTGTGGCGGTGGGGGTTAGTGTGCCCACTATTCAATCGTGGTTGAGCATTTTAGAAGCTTCCTATATCATTTATCCGTTGCGTCCCTACTATGCCAACATAAAGAAACGTCTCGTTAAGACTCCAAAGTTATATTTCTATGATACCGGTTTGGCGAGTTGGTTATTAGGCATTCATACCATAGAGCAAATGGCGACCCATCCGTTGCGAGGGAACTTGTTTGAAAATATGGTGGTTAACGATTTTATTAAAGGGCAATACAATAATTTGCACACACCCAATGTGTATTACTATCGCGATTCTCAGCAACACGAAGTGGATTTGTTGTCGGTAAAAGAGGATGGGACCTTTGCGGCATACGAAATTAAGGTTGCACAGACTTATCGTCCTGAGTTTTTTGAAGGTTTGCATTATTTGCAGGCATTATTCCCTAACACATTGATATCTACGCAAGTTATTTATGATGGCGAGCAGACCAATCCCTCGCAAAAGGACGGTTTTATCAATTATCGCCAAATATAATCCTCTGCCTCAAAGCAACCAATAATCCCATAATATGGCAATAATTTGGGAATATAAGTGCTTTTTTGTTAAAAAAATTTGCATATATCAAAAAAAAGTTGTAATTTTGCGTCGCAAAACGCAAAGATAATAATTATGCCAAGCCAAGAAGTACAAAATATGATACCCAAGATTAAGCGGTACTTTGCCACTCAACCTATTGAGCGAGCATATTTGTTTGGTTCTTGTTCTCGAGGAGAAGAGACAAAAGATAGCGATGTCGATTTATTAGTAACTTATTCGGACAGTAATCAGTTATCGCTTCTAACTATATGCCACATGATGAACGAACTATCGGACACTTTGGGACGCAATGTTGATATGGTTGAGGAGCAAAGACTTCTTCCTTTTGCTGTCAATTCCGTTAACCAAGATAAAATGCTAATTTATGAGAGAGCCCATTAAAGATAAAGGACGTCTAGAGCATATTTTGCAAAGTATTACCAATTTGCAAGATTTTTCCAAAGGAAAAACCTTAGAGGATATTCAAAATGATAATATTTTATATTATGCTTTAGTCAAGAATATTGAAATTATTGGCGAAGCTGCATATATGTTGTCCATTGAATTCAAAAACAGCCATACTGGAACCAATTGGAGAGATATTATTTCTATGCGTCATGTTCTCGTGCATGGGTATTATGCGATTAGTCCTGGGCATGTTTGGGCAGTGATTGAACATGATTTGGAGCCGCTAAAGCAACAGATTGTAACATACCTCGCTGAGTTATCGTGATTCCACGAAATTCTAACAAAAATACACAAAAAACGCAAAAATATTTGCATATATCAAAAAAAAGTCGTATCTTTGCAGCCAAATTGTAAACAAGGAGTGTAATCTCTCGCAGATTGCGCAGATTTAGACAGATATTTTGGGTCTCCCGCTCGCGGACAGTGGTCCGCTATTACGCGTAATTTGCCGCCATGGCAAAAACCCACGCTTAATTGGTTTATTCCGCGTGGCTAAAGCACACGCTTTGCCCGTCGGTCAGGCTAGCAAAATGATGAGCAATCCGGTAGGTTCCTCATGTAATTTGCAAGCCAGCCCTCCTCAATTACGCGGATGCGGATGTGGGCAGAAAGGCGGAGAGGCAGAAGGGCAGAAAGGCGGAAAGGCGGAGAGGCAGAGAGGTGCAGACAAAGCATATATTATTTGCGAAATTAAGGAGAGTGGGCTGAAACAACCCTGTCAAAGCGGAACTTTGACATCTTGTGAAGCCTACTCGACGAGCACAGGGCGTGTGAAACCGCCCGGAATAAAAAAAGGGAGGCATATTGCGATGAAGCGTAATATAGCGTAATAACGACGAAGGAGTGAGCGGGAGATAAAAAATACAAGCAAATCACGCGCGAGGAGCGCGGATACAAATAAAGCAATACACGCGCGATGAACGCGGGTACAATAAACATTATTTATTAACAAATGAAGGTTCGTGCTAGTCGAGTAAAAGCTCGCTTTTGCAACTCGACGACGCCGAAGCTCCAGAATTTAAATTCATTTAAATTATGAAGAAAATCTTCTCATTGCTTTGCGCTACTTTGTTAGTCTTTAGCGCAAGCGCAGCTCCCGTAGCAAAGAAGGCTGAGATCGCAAAGAAAGCCGTTGCTGTAGAGCAAATGCAGAAAGTTCAGTTTGAGCAAGCTCAACCGGCCATGAAGGTTTCGCTTGAGCAAGCTCAAATTGCGAACTTCAATCAACTCAGTGCCACACCGGAACTGAAAGTTATTAACCAAGAGGCTAAGGCCCTTGCTAAAGCTCCGCAAGCCACCCAAGCAGAACCCATTGTGGTGATTATTAAGGGTAATCCTCAAATTGTCTCAAAATCCGGTAAAACAACCATTGAGGCTACCGGTAATGACGACATCATTTATGGGTGGGTCATTTCCACTGAATCTTTGGAGGCAGGTAAGACTTACACTTATGCCGACATGGGTGAACACAATGTATATCGTTACGACAATTCTTTCACGGTATACGAAGAAGCTACCGATGGCACTTTCTCCATTGACGCAGAGAAAAACATCACGGCTTCTATGGTTACGGAGAGCGGAACCTATTTGGTTTACACGAATGATCCCACTCCCCAACCGAGTTATGACACTATTCCTGTAACTGTTACAGCATATCAAGCGAAATATTATGCTTCTTCTTTGGATTGGCAAGTTATTATGCAGGACGCTGCCGGAAACGGATATTCATTTGATATTTTTGCTCCTGCCGAAGGTT
The DNA here is from genome assembly GCA_024400115.1 of Paludibacteraceae bacterium. GTDB lineage: Bacteria > Bacteroidota > Bacteroidia > Bacteroidales > Paludibacteraceae > Colicola. The sequence continues at coordinate 19,114 of JAKSNF010000012.1, forward strand.
TGGAGAATGGTAAGACTTATACCTCTGACAACGGAGATTTCGATTTGGAATACACATTTGCGTCTATCGTTGTCAATAAGGTTAATGAGGCTGCCGTTAAGGCTTCTTTCACGAAGACGGAAACCGAAGACGCTCTCACGGTAACAGCCGAAATGACTACCGCCGGCAATCATGTTTATCAATTCAGTTACAATTTGGACAAAACGGTTGAGATTGTAGATGCTCATGGTATTATTATTCAACCTGCCAAGGGTACAACGAAAGAGTATAATCGTCTTGCAACCAACACTTGTTTCTATGTAAATTCATCAACAGGAAAGACATCAATGGCTTATCAATCCGGCACGGCTACATTGGTAGAGTGCGCTGACGGTACTGTATATTGGCAAAACCCTGTTAGCAAATATACTACAGGTGCTTGGATTAAGGGTAAAAAAGAAGGTTCTACCATCACTTTTGCTACCAAACAACTGGTATCTTATAATTCTACATATAAAGCCACGTTAAGTGTCCGTTGGGGCAATTTCGATACTCAAAAATTTGCAGTAGCTGATGATTATGCTGAGTCCTTTATCTTGGACATTAAGGGTGATTCGCTGATTATGCGTGGCACACAAGCCACAACGGGTTCGACAGCAACTTATTTCCCCGGTATCTTTTATGATGATGACGACTCATTCGGTGGTTATGGAGACTGCGGTGTGAACCTCTATATTCCGGGTTGGACACCGAGTACGGAGCTCATTACTCCTCCTGCCGGATTAGTAACCGCTAAGATGCCGTTTACCGGTTCGGGTGCTGCTGAAGAATATGCTGATACCGTATTGGTTGGTTGGGATAAGGATACCGTTTATATCCAAGGTCTTGCAGTAGATTTCCCAACTGCATGGATAAAAGGTGTACTCAAAGAAGGTGTTGTTACCTTCGAGAAGTTCCAATATGTAGGTAAGTATGGTACTATGCCTATCTGGGTGTTGGGTACGAATGCTGACTCTGAACTGCTTGATTTCACCATGACGTACGATGCTCAAGCCAACTTATTCAAAGCTACCAACATCTTTGTTGTCAATGCTTCCTACGAGAAGATTTATTACTTGGATAAAGTTTCTAAGATCGTTATCGGAGAAGTTGCTCAAGCCGATTGGGGCGAGTGGGAAGACTTTGCTCCGTTTGGATTCAACACCGGTTCATGGACGTTTGTTGCTATGGCAACATCCCCAACAACATTTACCAACTATGTTGCTCTCGTTCGCACGGACAAGAACAATGCCGATAACAAACAAATCAAAATCACCAACTGGGGTGAAGGTTGGTTTGGCGAAGGTGTAGAACTGATTATCAACTGGAACGCTAAGGACAACACCTGCTCTATTGACAAGCAGTTTACGGGTTATGTTAACACCCAATACGGCAACGTATATGTTGCTTCCGTGGAGGACGGCACCTACGATCCTGAGACCGCAACCTTTAGCATTAAGGTTGATTACACCGTTTCTGCAGGCTCCTTTGGAAAAGATGTTGAGACCTACGTAATGGATGCCAAGCAACCCGGTATGATGTACGATACCGACGCTCCGTTCGATGCTACGTTCGAATATACCGATATGAGCACAGACCTTGACGAGGGTGTGATTGGCATTTATGCTACCAACGCAGAAGGTCTCACTATTGGTTTGGAACTCTATGCTGATCCTACTGCCACTAAGATTCCTGAAGGAGTTTACACTATCTCCGACACGCAAGAAGCCGGTACGGCTCTCCAATCTCTCGGTGTAGCCGGTGGTTACCTGACCGAGTGCTGGGCTGGTGTAAGAACGTCAAGCGGTATCTCTGACTGCTGGTTCATGGTTGAAGGTACGATTACGCTCAGCTATGACGAATATGACAAACTCAAAGTGGTAGTTGACGCTAAGAACTCCTACGGTCAACCCGTTACCGCGCTCGTTCAATACGTGAAACTGGAGCCGAAGAAAACAGTTGATTTTACGGATGCAGAGCTCTATGTTTACGATGGTTATGTTGAGCGATATGGTATCATGAACTTCTACGGTGGCAATGCTGATGGATACGAGTTTGACTTGTATGCATATTCTAGCACTGTTGCCGGTGACTTCTTGGAGGCTATCGACTTCGGCGATTGCGAACTCACTTCTCCTGCCGGTTCGATTGGCATTATCGACGCTTACGAGTTCAAGGTTGAGGCTGATGGTAAGAACTTGACGCTGACCGCTAAGGTTCTGGGTTCGGATACCGTTCAATACAACATCACGGCTATCGGTTACCTCGGATACATCGATGGTGACGCTAAAGAAGCTTATGAAGGCGAGTTTGCTGTTGAGGAAATTGCTGCACAACAAATAGCTATCAGCAAAGTGAACTACATCTATATCCAAGGTCTGAACGCCGCTGGTGACAAGTTCCAACTCGTTGTTGAAGGCGAAATGGAAGACGAGGCTATCGCAGCCGGTGAATACACCAACGTTATGGCTTCTACCGGCTATGATGCACAAGAGCAACTTAATCCTTCGTTCGTAACGGACGCTGATAATAACGACTGGTTCATCCAAAGCGGTAAACTGACCGTTAACGAGAATGGTTCGATGGTATTCGAAGGCGTTAACTCGTACGATGCTTCTGTAGTTATCAATGTTACCGTTCCTGCACCTGAAGTAACTGACTACTACTTGGTAGGTTGGATCAATAACGCAGCTTACGGTATCGAGGGTGACATCGACAACTTCGGTGATTACCACTTCGTAGATGGTAAGGTGAAAGCGACGTTCAATGAGCTCTCTTATGTTCAAGTTAAGGACAACAACAAGCAAATCTACGGAACAGACTCTTATATAGCTCCTGTTGAGAGCGGTAACGCAACCTTAGTTGCTAACGGACCGGAGAAGATTGCTATCAACGGTGGTGTTGAGTACGAATACACGCTCGTTGTTAACGAGGACGGTTCGCTCACACTCAGCTATGAGGTTGTGAAGACCGCTCTGGATAACATCAACGCCGGTAAGAAAGCTGCTAAGGCTATCAAGAACGGCATGATCGTTATTGAGAAGGACGGCAAGGCTTACAACGTTCTTGGCATCGCTCTCTAATCCGCGAAACGATAGATACACTAGTTAGTCTAGTTGGTATAGAAAAAGGAGGTTGTCCCGACGGGGCGACCTCTTTTTTTGTGCTTGTTTTTTAATCTCTCGCTGAAAGCGCAGAAAACACAGACTAAATCTCTCACAGATTCCACAGATTACACTCGCCCGATGGGCTATTGATATTTAATTTATTATTCCTTTTTATTTTCTTATTGTCTAGCCGAGCAAGCTCCCCTATCCAATAACAAAACTAAAAAGTAGAGGAAGGCTCCTTCGGCAGAGCCGACATCACCTTCCACGCTGTGCGGACGCACATCGTCATAATAAATTATGGAGAGAAAATTCCGCAGATGTGGGTGTGGGGAGATAGGTGAAATTATCTGCGGAATAAAGCGCTGCATAATCTTATTATGGTGCGGGTAACCGCACGGACTGCGAGAGAAACGAACAGTCCCTATATAGACATTTATTTATAGGATGGGAGTTTACTCACAATCCGAGAATAAATGGATATATAGAATAAGATAGAAGGGGCGGCTCTGTGAAAATCAGTGGAATCTGTGAGAGATACCGGAAAGATGTCGCAAAGGTGCTGCAAAGGTGCTGCTACCGACTTGTGACCGTCGGTTCACCGTCGGTTCACCGTCTCGTGACCGTCGGGTGACTGTCGGGTGACCGTCGGGTGACCGTCGGAGATGTAGTACAGGAGAAACGAGAAACGAGAAACGAGAAACGAGAAGCGAGAAACAAGAAACAAGAAACGAGAAACAAGAAGCGAGAAACAAGAAACGAGAAACGAGAAGCAAGAAACGAGAAGGAGGAGGGAGGAGGGAGGAAGAAGGAAGAAGGAGGGAGGAAGGAGAATAACAGGACAAAAAAAGAGGGAGTGCCACATCGGGCACACCCTCAAAGGTTGTAAGCGAAGCGTAAGCGTTACGCTTAACCTACACGTTTGATTACTTCATCTCTGTTCCAAGAACGTTGTAGATCTTGCCATTCGATTTGAAGTAGATTTGACCATCAAGCATATAAGCACGACGGGTAGCCTTCTCAGACTTAATCTCCTCCAAAGCGGTGGGTTCAACACCTAAACCAATAGCAACAGTTTCATCGTCAATAACTTTCAGATATACATCAACGGTTACAGGAGCAATAACTTCTTCACCAAGAACAAGTTCTTCAGGAGCGAACCAGTCTTTCTTGATAGGATTCTCATCACTTCCAACATTGAAACCGGAACCGGTCCAGTCAGCATCTGCTAATTTGAAGAGGCCTTCCCCAACCTTTTCCAAGTTCTCAGTCCATTCCCAGCCACTTCCCTCGTGCTTAAGTTGCCAGTTCACATACTCGGTGTACTTGTACACTACAGGAGCAGCGCAAGCAGCGAAACTATAACCTTCACCATCGAATTGGAGAACGATATCGGTGGTCTCACCGGTCTTCTCATTGCCTAAGTCCTTACCATTCAATTGAACTTGTACAGTCCAGTTAGCATCGGTACCGAAACGGAGTTTGAACTCAGTGCCTTCCTCAACGTCTTTGATTTCAGCATACCAACAATCGTTGAAGTCTTCATCGATTTTCTTCTCCATCCAAATACCATCAGTCCAACTATCGAAGCCACCCATTACGCGTGCGCTATCAGCATAAGCTGCGATTTCGGCGCAGAACTCGGGAAGGTAAGCGGTAATGGTGTAGTCGTGTTTGGGTTTGTCCTCACCGCAAGGAGTGTTGTGCGTCTTGAAATAAGCAACCTCATAGATGTAAGCACCGACAGTGGGCCATGTGCAGTTAGCCTCACCACTATAACCTGCTTCAAAGGAAGCTGTTTGAGTGCCGGGTTGAGCCATGTTAATCCAAGCGTCAACGTCGCCGGATTGGAAATCCCAAGAGAAAGAACCATCCTTCTTCAGTTGAACGGGTTTACCTTGTACGGTAGCAGATGTATCTGCTACCTCAACAACATACCATCCTTCAAAGCCTGCCAATGCCTCGAAATGAAGCATTTCAGCAGGAGTACCGGTAGCCCACTCATTGTAGGAACCTGCCCATACGATGTCATTACATACTTGCTCGTCAAAATAGAGGGCAATAACACGTGCAGCGGTTACATCATAACCGGCACCAGCCAAATCCGTTACGGTAGGAACCGTAGCAGGAGTAGCGAACATGCTTGCGCTCATCAGCGCAGCCGCAACAAAAGAAAAAATCTTTTTCATAATTGTTTTGTTTTTAATTGTTAATTGTTAATTGATTATTGTTAACTCAATAACGCTTGCGCGTTATTTTTTATTCTGCACTACCATAACCGTAACCATCACCGCCATCCAACGGATTTTGAGCCGTCTCAATGTCAATCTTAAAGTTCGGGTTACTCAACTTATCCGAAGAGGGAACGGGGAACCAGTTCCATTTATCTTCTACGCCGGACTTGAAGGAGCCCGAGTTAGCCCCTGCGCGTCCTTCCCAAGCATACGAGTTAGCATCCGCAGCCGCTCCGGCAAAACGATTGAAACGAATCAAGTCCGTACGACGACGCCCCTCGCCCCAGAACTCACGGCACCATTCGTCGCAAAGGAACTCTTCCGTGATGTCACCGGAAGTCACTTGCTTAGCTTGTGCACGCGTGCGCAGTTCGTTAATCATAGTAGCTGCCGTACCCGGGTCACCCAAACGGAAAGCAGCCTCTGCCTTAATCAGATAAGCCTCGGCAATACGCATCAACGGAATATCCGTATCCGGCCATTCTGAATCAGAACCTACCGACTCCGAAGGATGTTTAGCCGTAGAATAAACACTACTGAACTTCGGGCAAGACCAAGAATCATAGAACTCAGCCGATTGACCGCCGGTCAGTTTCCACTTGTTGGTCGTATAACTCGTCCAAGAGCACAAGATAGCGCGGTCATCATTTGCCACTTCACGCATGTGATATTCGTCTTTCTCGGTGCTGGCAGCTTTGGTTTGCGGCACGAACTTATAAACGAACTCCGGACTGGAGCGGAAGCACTTCCACTGAGCCGACGTTCCCCAAGGGAACATATTAGCGTCACGCGTAGCGGCTACCAAGAATTGGATACCACCATAAGCGCGGCAGTACTTACCATCTTGATAAATCATCAGCACAGCCTCGTTTTGCGCACCATTGATGTCATTATCTGCCATGAACAGTTTCTGATAAGCCGTGTACATGATGTTATCTTGACCAATCACAGCACCGGTACTATCCTTAACATCAAATTGATGGGTGGTGTGCTCGCTATACAATTTATAATTGCTATTCAAAGCAGCTTCTGCATACTCTTTGGCTTTTGCCCATTGAGCCTCACCGGGGGTCTTACCGTCGGTAGAAGTATAGATAGGCGCGTTCAGATAAAGACGAGCCAAAAGCAGATTTGCAGCCGTTTTATCCACACGGTAGGTCGAAAGACGGTTATCGGGCAAGTACTCGATAACATCCGTTAACTCAGCAACCAGCCAATCGAACATTTCCGGACGCGTCATATAACGCGGATAAGCGGGGTTATCGTTCGGGAACTCCTCTTGCTTGAAGAAGGGAGCAGCATCCTCCTCAGTGAATGGGATAGCATAGAACATATCCAAGAGATAGGAATAGTTCAGCGCACGGAGGAAACGAACCTCTGCTTTCTGAGCAGCTGTCTTGTCCAAATTATCATCAGCATTAGCCAAGAAGTGGTTGCACAACTTAACGTCAATATTGAAACGATAGTACAGACCCTTAACGAGGTCATTCTCTCCGTTCCAGTTCATAACGCGGATATCAGCCAATCCAACATCATTCCAAATCCACCAACCCTCATCGGTCGGGAACTCATTAAGCTCCCACATCAGACGGTAGAAAGCGGACGTACCTTCATCCAAATCGTCAATATCACCATCACCGGCAGGACCTTCTTGTCCTGTCAAAGCCAAGGTCTGATAGCACTTAGTGAAACAAGCATCTTGGTTAAAAGAGGTGGTTGAGTTCTTGTCAATCGGCGTTTGATTGAGGTCTTGAACACAAGCTGTCATAGCAACACCGGCTACCAACAGCAATAAATATTTAGTTACGTTTTTCATAATTCTTAGTCTTTTGTCCTTTGTCGATTAGAATTGCAAGTTAACACCCACTACCGTGGTCATACAACGAGGATAGATATTGTTATCAATACCACCACTTACTTCAGGGTCAAGACCCGAGTATTTGGAGACAACAAACGGATTGCTAACCGTGCAGAAAGCACGACCGCTAATCTTACCGCTCTTCGGTGCGAACGAATAACCTAAGGTGATGTTATCGCAACGCAAGAAGGAAGCATTCTCTACGAAATAGTCCGTGCGGAACCACTCCGAGAAACCGGGTTGCAGTTTACCTTCAGCACCCTGTTTGTAGATAGCGTCAGACTTCATACCGTCTTTCCAATAAGTGTCGTAGCACATGGTCAACAAACCATGATAGTAACCGTCCTTATTGAACTTACTGCTCTCAATGTATTGCAGGTTATTGGCCTTAACGTCATTATAAACATAGTTGCCAATGTTCGAACGGAAAGACAAACCGAGGTCAAATCCGTAGAATTGGAACTTCATTTGGAAGCCCATTTGTACGGGAGCTGCCGGATTGTGATAGTAGTATTTATCACGCTCATCAATCGTACCGTTTTGGTCACGATCGACTACATAATACACTTGCGTGCCATCTTCCAATGTACCCTTTTGCGTTTGATAAACATAGAAGGACGAAACGGGTTGACCTACAGCATGTTGCTGAATCGTATTACCCGTACCGGAAGATATACCACCGGTTGGAATAGGAGTTTGCGTCTCACCCGTGGTCAGACGAGTAATCTTATTTTGGTTATAGGTCACGTTGTACCCAAAGTCCCATTTGAACTTCTTACCGTAGTCTAAGATAACAGCATTGATAGCAAACTCAACACCTTGGTTAACGAGGCTACCCACGTTAGCAATCACGCGGTTACGGAAGTTCGTACCTACAGCGCAAGGAATAGTGTTCAGCAAGTCATCGGTTTGACGATAGTAGTAATCAATGCTACCGGTGATACGGCTATTCAAGAAACCGAAATCCAAACCGGCATTATAGGTCGTGGTCTTCTCCCATGTCAAGTCCTTATTGTAAGCATTCGGGCGATAGGAGTAGTACAGGATATTGCCTTGGGCGTCCATCACATAACTGCCTTGCTCAGGATTGAGCACGTTACCGTCTTTATCCTCCTTAGCGTAGTTGTCTTCGCCACCTACAGGATAGTAAGCGGAGTAGTTCTTGGTCATGTTATAAGTAGCCATATAGGGGTAGTCACCTTGGTTGATTTCCTGTTGACCGGTGATACCATAACCTAAACGCAGTTTCAAATCGTTACATACATTCTGGTCGGGCATGAAGGTCTCTTTAATCTTCCAACCTAAAGCCACGGACGGGAAGATACCCCAACGATGCTCCGGTGCGAAACGAGAAGAACCGTCGGCACGAACGGTAGCCGTTAACATGAGTTGGTCCCAACCGATGTAGTTCATACGACCGAAGAAGGATACCAAGTAACTCTGCGTCTTAAAGCTCGAAGTGCTGAAGTTAGTCTCCTTACCGGCTTTGGTAGGATCGTTATTGGTCAGTTGGTAATGACCGCGACCCTCGTTGAAATAGTCATTGTAGAAGTGTTGCCACTCATAACCAGCCATGATGTCAAAGTGCTGACGAGCCTCTTTCCAATCGTGACCATACTGAGCGTAAGCATTGAACTGGAGGTTGTATTTGTGCTTAAGGTCGTAACCATTGTAGCCATAGTAGTGGCTATCCGTTCCGTAGAAACTATTGTCGTAGTTCTGCTTACCGAACGAATAGTCAGCACCGAAATTAGCGTGGAAGAGCAAGTCCTCTAAGCCATGCACCTTATAGGTTGCCTCTAAGTTTCCAACAAACACACCCGAATTGGCTTTACTCGACTTTTGATTCAGTGAAGCAACGGGGTTGTATGTGCAATTATCCTTTGGTTTCAAAGGCCAGTTATTATCGTCATAGGTTGCAGGCTGCGTAGGTTGGAAATAGCCGCCGAACAGGTCATCTACCTCTTGCTGCGTAGGAGAAGCTGCCCCATAAACGCTGGTAGCGCCGCCGCGAACGGGTTGCGTAGGATCCATTGACAAAGCAGCACCTACAACACCGGGTTCATAACTATTGCGGATGTACATTCCCTTGGCATTCAAGTTGAAAATCAGGTGGTCATCCAAGAAACTCGGATTGAGGTTCAAGTTAGCCGTAACACGCTGCATTTGTGTGGTTCTAATAGTACCATTTTGGAGCGTGTAACCTACAGAAGCACGATAAGGCATGCTGCATTTATCATCCTTGAAACCACCCATCAACGAGATATTGTGGTCGGTCGAAACAGCCGTACGATAAATTTCGTCTTGCCAATCCGTATTCTGTGTGCCTAAGAAAGCCATAGCCTCCGTAGAGTGACCTAAAGCCGTTGCATAATGGCGAACCTCGTCACCCGTTAGAGTAGCAATCTTATTGGTCAATGTACCGAAGGACACGTTACCGTCGTAGGTCACTTTCATCTTCTGATTAGCCGAACCTTTCTTGGTCGTGATGATGATGACACCGTTAGAAGCACGGCTACCATAGATAGCGGTTGCCGAAGCGTCTTTCAAAACGGTGAAGGTCTCAATATCACTGGGGTTCACCATCGACAGCGGGTTAGCTGCACCCGGGATACCGCCGTTATCCATTGCCAAACCGTCAATGACGATGAGCGGGTCGTTACTTGCGGACAGAGACGAACCACCACGAATACGAATAGAAGCACCACCACCGGGCGTTCCTCCGTAGTCGGTTACACTCACACCGGCAATCTTACCGGACAACATGTCTTGCGCATTGGTCGTCAGACCTTTGTTCATTGCGTCGGGTTTAATAGCCGTAACGGAACCGGTGGCATCGTTCTTCTTAACGGTACCATAACCTACTACCATCACTTCGTCCAACACTTCCGTGTCTTCACCCAACTTAACTACCATCGTTGCTTGTGCAGGTAACTCCACGCCCTTATATCCCATATAGGATATTTGCAGAACGGCATTAGCCGGAGCACTCAAAGAAAAATTACCATCAAAGTCAGTAACCGTACCTGTCGTTGTGCCTTTAATTATGATATTGGCACCGATAATGGGTTCACCATTAGCAGCATCGAGAACCGTACCGGAAATAGCCGTCTGGGCAAAAGTGCTCAAACTCAAACTAACCGCTACTAAAACCAATGCTATTCTTAAATATACGTTTTTCATTTCTATATTGATTTATAAATTACTAAACATTATTTCATAACCGGTTTCATGTATTTCATCTTATCTTCCCCTAAGGTTATGGTTGTATCCTTAGCAGAGTAAGCACTAATCACAAACTCCTGGAAGCCATTGGCTTGCTCGTCATCCTTTTTAACGCCATCTTTCTCCGTATGAGTCTTAACAGTACCCTTACCTAAGATGGTAAATTTCTTACCATTAGTCATACCGCTAAACGTCCAAACACCGTTCTCCAACTCCACTTGAGTAATCTCATACTTAGCACTCTCGGGATGTTTGTAGTAATTCGTATCATAAACAGCCGTCCAAGCAGAATAGGCACAAGGCTGAGGTTTATCCGCTATTTCGTAGCCAAACTGAACCGTTACGAAATGCTCGGTTGCATTACCGATATAGTCATACGTGGACAGAATACGAGAAGCCTCCGTCCCTTGAGCCGCAATGGCATTATAGACACCCTGAGTCTTTGTCTCCTTGTAATAAACGGTATCACGAACCGTTTTGCCAAACTCCTCATTGTACCAATGCAAGGTATCCTGAATAGAGGCAACATAATTAATCAACGTTTGTACAGAGTCCCAAGAGATATTCTTACTTACTACCTCGTCGAACTTCAAATACTTTTGTTCCGTCTTAATAGTATCATTAAACACGGTCGAATCCTTATAATACCACTTACCATTCAATTGGGTAAAGGTTTCGTAAGCGGTATTGAAGGTAGAATAAATATCCAACAAAGACGATGTGTATGCCTGATTCTTCTCATCATACAACGCATTATGAACCCACGTCATTGGATACGTTTGGTCGCCCTTAGTAATCTCTAACTTAAAGGACAAGCCATCTTCCGCAAAACCCTTATCTACCCACGTCAAGCCAACCTCCGTGGTCGCATAAAGTTTTTTGTTTCCGGTTTGTACCTCATAATACTTACCCGTGTAAGCTTCTTTGTCCAGCACATATTGTGCCAAGGTGGTTTGCATATTGACCGAGTCAATTTGCCACCCTACATACATTCCACGCATATTTGCGTCGCCGGTTTGTTCCATCGTGCTGATAACATCGTTATCCTTCTTGCACGACACCAAAACCATCGCAAACGCCATTACGCCAAATAGTAATTTTGTTTTCATGTTGTTGATATTTTTTTGTTAGTTGTTTTTTTCTTTGATAGCGATGACGCTGATGGCTCCTAAAACGAGCAGTACACCGGCAACGACTAACATACCCGCTTGCGCGCCTGCGCATATATATTTAAGGATAAGACCACCCACAAGGGCTGCAATGATCTGCGGCAAGCAAATCGTGCAGTTAAACAGTCCTAAGTAATAGCCCATATTGTCACCCTTCAGCGAATTAGTCAAAATAGTAAACGGCAGAGCCAGCATAGCAGCCCAAGCAGCACCTACGAGAGCGTAACTAACCCACAGCACATAAGGATGATGAACAAAGATAATAGACGCAAAACCGATAGCACCCACGATGAGCGAGATAGCATAAGCGCCCTTATTGCCAAAGCGTTTCTCCAACCACGGCAACACCATTGCCCACAAGAGCGAACCACCTGCCTGAACGGCAAAGACAACGCCTACCCAGTTACCGGCAGCTTGGAACTCAGGAGCACCTGCCTTGATACCGTCCCAGTCAAAGCACAAGGTGGCAATGGCTCCGTTGGAGTAGTTCCACATAAACAAGAAGGCTGCCCAGCAGAAGAACTGAACCAAACCTACCGTCCAGAACGTACTCGGAGCATCAATAAGCAAACGTATGAAACTGGGATTATTCTTTTTCTCCTCTTTTGCTTTAAGATCAACGCCATGGAACTGAGCATATTCCTCGGGATTCATCTCTTTAACCGTCATAAAGGTATAAAGCGAACAGATAATGAGAATAGCCGCACCTAAATAGAAAGCCCACTTAACCGAATCCGGCACAACGCCCTCCACGATTTCGCCATTAGCATCATAAACTTCATTGGCAATCATGCACACTTTGGTTAAGAAGATAGGCAACAGATAACCTACTACCGAACCGGCATTACAAAGGGAGGACTGAATCGAATAAGCCAAACCTTTTTGCTCCTCGTTCACCATATCGCCTACCATCATCTTAAACGGCTGCATAGCGATATTGATACTCGTATCCAAGAACATGAGACTGAACAAGCCAAACCACATAGCTGCATTCAGACCTAAGAACGAATACAGAACCGCTTGATTAACACCATTCTCGTCAATAAAGAAATTGCCCGCATTAGGTAGCAGCATCATTACGGCAACGGCAATAAGTGCGCCTACCAGCAAATAGGGTTTACGGCGACCTAACTTGCACCACGTCTTGTCACTATACTTGCCAATCAACGGCTGAACAATCATACCCATAAGGGGAGGCAGTATCCAAAAGAAGGATAACTGATGAGGGTCAGCACCTAATGTAGCAAAAATTCGGGATATATTGGCACTCTGCAAGGCATAAGCTATCTGCACACCAAAGAAGCCAAAAGAGAGATTAAAAAGTTGTCCAAAAGACAAGTTGCGTTTTTCCATATAGTATATTTCTAAACTTAAGCGGCTGCAAAGATAATAAATTATCTTGACACACGCAAATATTTTTGCAATTTTTATCAAAAAAAAACGTTTTTACTTGCATATATCAATTATATTGTGTATCTTTGCACGCTTATTCGATAATTACGTATAATATATTATATGACAACGCATGATGAATTGATTGCTGCTTTGCAGCATAATTTTGGGTTTGATTCCTTCAAAGGAAACCAAGAAGCTATTATTAACAATCTGATGGAGGGCAAGGACACATTTGTTCTGATGCCTACAGGTGGAGGTAAATCGCTATGCTACCAATTGCCGTCCTTGCTGATGGACGGCGTGGCTATTGTCGTTTCTCCCCTTATTGCCCTAATGAAGAACCAAGTGGATGCAATGCGTAACTATTCCGAAGAAGACGGAGTAGCGCATTTCATCAACTCCTCCCTCTCCCGTCCGGAGATTGCTGCCGTTAAGCAAGACGTGTTAGAAGGTAAGACCAAACTCCTCTATTTGGCTCCCGAGTCCTTGCAGAAAAGCGAGAATGTAGATTTCCTCAAGGGTGTAAAGATTTCCTTCTATGCTGTGGATGAGGCTCACTGTATCTCTGAGTGGGGGCACGATTTCCGCCCCGAGTATCGCCAAATACGCGCCATGGTAGAGCGCATTGGTAAGGCTCCTATCATTGCCCTTACCGCTACGGCTACCCCAAAGGTGCAACACGATATCCAAAAGAACTTGGACATGATGGATGCTACCATCTTTAAGTCCTCTTTCAATCGCCCCAATCTATACTACGAGGTTCGTCCTAAGAATGAAGATGTAGATAAAGACTTGATTCGTTATATCCGTTCGATGAACGGCAAGTCGGGTATCATCTATTGTCTCGCCCGTAAAGAAGTGGAAGACCTTGCGCAGACCTTACAAGTGAATAATATCTCTGCTCTGCCCTACCACGCAGGTATGGATGCCGCTACTCGTAGCCAGAACCAAGACGCTTTCCTTATGGAGAAGTGCCAAGTCATTGTTGCCACCATCGCCTTTGGTATGGGTATTGACAAACCCGATGTGCGCTTCGTCATTCACTACGACATACCCAAATCGCTCGAAGGTTACTACCAAGAGACCGGTCGTGCCGGACGTGACGGTGGCGAGGGACAATGTATCTGCTATTATAGCCCCAAAGACATTGAGCGCCTGCGTAAGTTCCAACGCGATAAAGCCGTTTCTGAACAAGAGATAGGCAACCTACTGCTCTTTGAGACCCAACAATACGCCGAGTCCTCCATCTGCCGACGCAAACTGCTGCTTCACTATTTTGGAGAAGAATACGACGAAGACAACTGCGGTTGCTGCGACAACTGCCGCAAGACTTACCGCATGGAAGACTGCTCGGAGTTGCTCCAAATCATATTGGAAACGATCATTCAACTCAACGAGAAGTTCAAAGCCGAACATATCGTAGATATCCTACATGGCAACGAGACGGCAGCGGTCATCAGTTACCACCACGGAGGGTTAGAGAACTACGGTGCAGCCGATGACGAAGATGAATCGACCCTATACGCCATCATCCGCCAAGCCATGCTGGATGGCTATATCACCAAAGACATTGAGTCGTACGGAGATCTTAAGATTACTCCTGATGGTCGTAAGTTCCTCAAGAGAGGAGGCAAATTCGAAGTCCCCATCGAGGTACATAACGAGGACGAGGACGAGATTGTAGAACCTGCCGGAGGCGTGACTTGCGCCGCAGCGGACGATGTACTCTTCTCTATCCTCAAAGATATTCGCAAGAAAATCAGTAAGCAACAAGACGTACCGCCGTTTGTTATCTTCCAAGACCCCTCTTTGGAAGCCATGGCAACGACCTATCCTATCACCCTCGAAGAGTTACAAAACATCCCGGGTGTGGGTGCCGGCAAAGCCAAACGTTACGGAGATGAGTTCATACGCGTTATTAAGGAGTATGTAGAAGAAAATGAGATTATCCGTCCCGAAGACTTGCGCGTTCGTACCGTTGCCAAAGACTCCACCCGTAAGATTGGCATCATTCAAGCCATTGACCGCCGCGTGGCACTCGACGACTTGGCTGAGTCATTGGGTCTGTCTATGGAAGAGATGTTGGAGGAGATTGAGGCTATCCTCTATAGCGGAACCAAACTCAATATCAACTACTTCATTAACGAAGTGGTCGATCCCGACGAACTGGCGGACATATACGACTACTTCAAGAACGCAGATAACGATAATATCAAAGCCGCCATGGAAGAATTAGGATACGACTACTACGACGAACTGCACGTTCGCCTTGTACGTATCAAGTTCCATAGCGAATTAGGCAACTAACCCCTACTCCCCTACTCCCCTACTCCCCTACCCCTCTACTCCCATGCAACACCATCAAATAGATATCATCAGTTTGGGTTGCTCCAAGAACCTCGTGGATTCGGAGCGACTAATGCGGCAACTGGAACTTGTCGGTTGGCATTGTGTCCCTGATGCAGCCAAACCAACAGGAGAGATGGCTATCATCAATACCTGCGGTTTCATCGGCGACGCCAAAGAGGAGAGCATCAACACCATCCTCCAATTCGTGGAGCGCAAAAAACAAGGCAAACTCAACAAACTCTATGTCATGGGGTGCCTTAGCGAACGATACCTCCACGACCTCGAAGCCGAGATACCCGAGGTAGATGGCTTTTATGGCAAGTTCAACTATTTTGACATAGTCGAAGAGGTGACAGGCGACAGGGTACAGGCAACAGGCTACAAGCGACAGGATACAGGGTTTGAGCGTAAACTGACAACCCCTAAACACTACGCTTATGTCAAGATTTCCGAAGGGTGTAACCGCATGTGCTCCTACTGCGCTATACCCCTCATCACCGGTCGGCACACCTCGCGACCGGTGGACGAGATACTGAACGAAGTGCGTTGGCTCGTTGAGCAAGGCGTTCGTGAGTTCAACATCATCGCCCAAGACCTGTCTTCCTACGGATTGGACTTAGACGGACATCAACACCGCCTCGCAGAACTGATAGACCAAATGGCACAAATAAAGGGCGTTGAGTGGATACGACTGCATTATGCCTACCCCACCGACTTCCCTTACGATATACTACCCGTGATGGCAAAGCACCCTAATGTGTGCAAGTACCTCGATATAGCTTTGCAGCATTGCACAGACCATATGCTCACGCTGATGCGACGACACATAAGCGCAGCTGAACAAGATGCTCTCATTGAGCGTATCCGTCGCGAAGTGCCGGGTATATGTCTGCGCACGACCCTCATGGTGGGACACCCGGGAGAGACAGAAGAAGATTTTGCTACCCTTAAGCAATGGATAAGCAAGGTGCGCTTTGACCGAATGGGCGCTTTTGCCTACTCCGACGAAGAAGGGACATACGCCAATCAGCACTATAAGGACGATATACCCGAAGCCGTCAAACAAGCCCGTCTGGAAGAACTGATGGCTATTCAGCAAGGCATATCCGCCGAACTGCTTGCTCAGAAAATAGGAAAGGTAGTGCGCGTTATTATCGACCGCAAAGAAGGCGATTACTATATCGGTCGAACCGAACAAGATAGTCCCGAAGTGGATTGTGAGGTTATCATCTCTTCCTCTAAGCCCCTCACCAAAGGGCGTTTCTACAACGTGACTATCACCAAAACAGAAGAATTTGATTTATACGCAATATGCTAACTAAAGACTTAATTAACAACATTGCCGGTCAAACACAAATGACCAAGAAACGCACCGAGGAACTACTCGATGCCACGACCCACGTAATCATCAAGTCCCTCATGGAAGGTAAGACCGTTCAACTGCAAAACCTCGGTGTACTCGAAGTGAAAGAACGCAAGGAACGTACTATCATCCTGCCTAAATCAGGCGAACGTGTCACCGCTCCCGCCAAGCGTCAACTGAGTTTTCGCCCAACCGTATCCCTTAAAAACGACCTCAAACAAATAGACAACCATGACTAAACTGAATTGGATAGAACTGCGCAAAGCCGTGGCTGCCCATCTCGGAACCTCCGAGCGCGAGACCGCTGCGTTCATGAATGCGCTTATCACACAGATACAACTCGGACTGAAGAACGAACGTCAAGTGCGCATCACAGGTTTGGGCACCTTCCGCTTGCAGGAAGTGTCGCCTCGTAAAAGCGTAGATGTAACCACCGGTCAAGCCATCGTACTGCCCGGCTATAACAAAGTGGTCTTCGTGCCCGAAATAGGTATCAAAGAACTGATACAAACAAGCACTCCCACTACCAACGAAGAAGAAGACACACCCCTCCAACGCCTCGGCAAACAAGCCGACGAGATAGTCGCTATCATCCAACGTGACATCAACACCGCAGTGCCTGCGGAGGCGGATAGCCAGTCCTCTACCGGAGAGTCTTCGGAGGCGGATAGCGCAGAGCCTGTGCAGGCAGAGGAAAAGAAGACGGAGAAGGCATATCACTTTGTGCGTGACTTGCTGATTACGATTAGTGTTATCATTGTTCTCCTTGTAGGTTGTTACTTCGGTCTTCGCACCGGCATACGCCACTGGATTGACGACAAACTGCACCAAGTAGAACAAGTCATAACACCGACAGAGAGACAAGAAACAAGAAACGAGAAACAAGAAACGAGAACCGAGGAACAAGACACTATCGCTCTCGAGGTAAACCAAGTAGAAGATATATTAACCCCTCGTGTTTATACTGAGTTTATCGCTACGGAGACGGTGGGTAAGGGTTCGCGCTTGGCTTATTTGGCACGTAAGTATTATGGGCAAACGGACCTATGGGTGTTTATCTACGAGGCTAATCGAGACCAATTCCCGAACCCCAATGACATAAAAACAGGGGATAAACTTCGTATTCCTAAGTTATCTACGGAACAGCAAGACTTGAGCAATCCTGCCAATCGTCAATTAGTAGATCAATTGCTGGAAGAATATACTAAATGACCGAAGATGTCATCCACATAGAGAAAGCCTGTACCCATAACCTACAAAATGTTACGGTCGATATACCCCGTAATCAGTTAGTGGTTATCACAGGCGTGAGCGGCAGCGGTAAGTCGTCGCTCGCTTTTGATACCCTTTATGCCGAAGGGCAACGCCGTTATGTGGAGAGTCTCAGTGCTTATGCTCGTCAGTTCCTTGGGCGGATGCAGAAACCCGACGTGGAGAAGATAGAGGGTATCCCTCCCGCTATTGCTATTCAGCAGAAAGTGACTTCGCGTAATCCTCGCTCCACCGTAGGGACGGTGACCGAGATATACGACTACCTTAAACTATTATACGCGCGCGTAGGACACACCCTTTCTCCTATCTCCCACGAAGAGGTGAAACGTCACACCGTTAGGGATGTGGTTAATCTCTTTAAGCAACAACCCTCTGGCAGCAAACTCTATCTTCTCGCCCCTTGTCACGAGACAAGCACAAGTGCAATCAACAAGAAACTCAAGGTATGGCAAGAGGAAGGATTCTCTCGTCTCTGGATAGATGGACAAGTCGTTCGTATAGACGAACTTTCAACTACCGCCGTAGGCGCAACTACTCTAAACTCTAAACTCTCCACTCTAAACTTATTAGTGGATCGTCTTGTCAAAGACGATGATAAGACAACACTAAACCGCTTTGCCGATTCGGTTCAAACGGCTTTCTTTGAGGGTGAAGGACAATGTCGTCTCCTATCGGACGAGATAGACGTCGCTTTCTCAGAGAAGTTCGAAAAGGACGGGATAACCTTTATGGATCCCGGTGAGCACTTGTTCGATTTCAACAGTCCTGTTGGAGCTTGTCCCCTTTGTCATGGACAAGGAATAATAGCGGGCATTGACCCCGATCTGGTCGTTCCCGATAAGACCAAGTCTATCTATGAGGGGGCTATCTTATGCTGGAATAGCGAGTCGATGAGTGAGTGGCGTAATGCCCTTATCTACAACGCAGCACAATTCGATTTTCCTATTCATACGCCTTTCTACCAACTCACGGACGAACAGAAACGTCTGCTATGGCGGGGTAATGAGCATTTCAAAGGACTGAACGAGTTCTTCCAGATGTTGGAAAAAGAGCAGTACAAGAAAGTGCAGTATCGTGTTATCCTCAATCGTTACAAGGGCAAGACCATCTGCCCCGAATGTGGAGGACTGCGCTTACGCAAAGAGGCCACTTATGTCTATGTGGGGGATAAGAACATAACGGACATCATGACCATGTCCATCAGTGCCCTCAAGCCGTGGTTTGAGAATCTGCAACTCACCAAATCGGAGCAACTCGCCGCAGCACCTCTACTCAAGGAAATCAAATCGAGGCTGCAATTCATGGAAGATGTGGGTCTTAGTTACCTCACACTCCACCGAACGAGTAGTAGCCTGAGTGGTGGAGAGAGCCAGCGTATCAACCTTGCCAAGTCGTTAGGTAGCAGTTTGGTGGGTTCTCTTTATGTGTTAGACGAACCCAGTATCGGTCTGCACGCACGCGATACGGAGCGCCTCATTCATGTACTTAAAGACCTGCGCGACTTAGGCAATACGATTGTGGTCGTGGAGCACGATGAGGATATTATTCAAGCGGCAGACACGATTATCGAAATCGGTCCCGCAGCCGGTAGCCACGGCGGTCAAGTAACTTATATCGGTCAACCCAAAGCGGAGATGTTCCCTATGAGTGTACCCTCTTTCCGTCGGCCGTGGAATAACTATATCGAACTGATAGGTGCTTCCGAGAATAACCTCAAGAACCTCAATGTCCGCTTTCCGCTTAATGTGATGACGGTTGTTACGGGTGTGAGCGGTAGTGGTAAATCGTCGCTGGTTAGTCGCGTACTCTACCCCGCCCTTTGTAAGTTATACGGCGGTGTGGCAGAGCACACGGGAAGTTATAGTCATGTGGCTGGTAGCACCCATCTGATTAAGAACGTAGAGTTTGTGGATCAGAATCCGCTCAGTAAGTCGTCCCGTTCTAATCCTGTCACTTACCTCAAGGCTTTTGACGAGATACGCAAACTCTTTGCCGACCAACAACTCGCCATTCAGATGGGCTTCACTCCAACGCATTTCTCCTTTAACACCCCGGGTGGACGTTGCGAACAATGCCAAGGCGAAGGAACGATAACGATACAGATGCAGTTCATGGCAGACCTTGTACTCGAATGTGAGCAATGCCATGGCAAACGCTATAAGCAAGATGTGCTGGACGTGCTCTATCGGGGTAAGTCCATCTACGATGTGTTAGAGATGACCGTTGATGAAGCCATTGAGTTCTTCTCCGAAGACCCCGAGTGCAAGAAGATTGTGCAACGCCTTCGTCCCCTTCAACAGGTGGGTATCGGTTATGTCAAATTAGGGCAATCGTCCTCCACCCTCTCGGGCGGTGAGGCACAGCGCGTTAAGTTGGCAGCTTTCTTGGCACAAGAGAGTTCGCAACCTACCCTTTTCATCTTTGACGAACCTACCACCGGTCTGCATAGCAAGGACATCGGTGTGCTCCTCAAGGCGTTTGATGCCCTTATCAGTAAGGGGCACACGATTATCGTCATTGAGCATAACCCACACGTTATCTTGGCAGCCGACCACGTTATCGACCTCGGTCCTGACGGAGGAGAAGCAGGAGGACAAATAGTGTTTGAAGGTACGCCCGAACTATTGGCACAATGTAAGAACAGTTTTACCGGACAATACATTAGGGGAATTTTGAATTATGAATTTTGAATTATGAATTTTGAATTAAGAGTTATGAATTAAGAGTTATGCTGTCGATTGAGCACCTGACCATAGAATTTTCAGCGCGTCCCGTTTTAGAGGACATCTCTTTCCTTGTCAACCGCAAGGATCGCATCGCGTTGGTAGGTAAGAACGGAGCCGGTAAGACAACGCTCCTTCGACTTATTGCCGGTGAATACGAACCCACGAAAGGCACTATCAGTCGGGATAATGATTTGACTATCGGTTACCTGCCGCAAGTTATGTTCCACACGGACGGGCGCACCCTACGCGACGAAGTGATGAGTATTCATAACGGAGAGGACGAAGCCCGTTTCATTGCCGAGATGGACCGAACGATTATCGGTTTGGGCTTTGAACGCAAGGATTTTGATAGACAGTGCTCCGAGTTCTCGGGTGGTTGGAGAATGCGAATCGAATTGGCAAAAATCTTACTGCGTCACCCCGATTTATTGCTCTTAGACGAGCCTACCAATCACCTTGACATCGAGTCTATTCAGTGGCTGGAAGAGTTTATCAAGACGAGTGCCTCTACCGTTATTGTGGTTAGTCACGACCGCGCCTTCATCGACAACATCACCACCCGAACAATCGAGATTACCCTTGGGCGGATATACGATTATAACGTCAACTATTCCAAGTTCGTTGTTCTAAGACAGGAACGGCATGACCAACAAGTGCGTGCTTATCTCAATCAGCAAAAGATGATTCAGGAGACGGAGGACTTTATTGAACGCTTCCGCTATAAACCGACCAAAGCCGTACAAGTGCAGTCCCGTATCAAACAGTTGGAGAAACTGGAGCGGTTGGAAGTCGATTTAGAGGATACATCTCGTCTTAATCTACGTTTTCCACCGGCTCCTCGCAGTGGCGATTTTCCTCTAATCATAGACGACGTGAAGAAGTCGTTTGGAGAACATACCGTTTTTCAAAACGTGACCTTCACCATCCGCCGAGGCGAGAAAGTGGCATTCGTAGGCAAGAACGGAGAAGGTAAAACAACCCTCGTTCGTTGTATCATGGGGCAACTCGACTACGAGGGACAACTCAAGATAGGACATAATATCAAGATTGGCTATTTCGCCCAAAACCAAGCTTCGCTGCTGGATGGTGAACTAACCGTTTTTGATACGATTGACCGCGTAGCCGTGGGCGATATACGGACTAAGATTCGCGATATACTCGGTGCTTTCATGTTTGGAGGCGAGGCGTCCGACAAGAAAGTGAAAGTACTGAGCGGAGGTGAACGCAGTCGTTTGGCGATGATCCGATTACTACTCGAACCCTGTAACCTGCTTATCCTTGACGAACCGACCAATCACCTCGATATGCAATCGAAAGATGTGCTCAAACAAGCACTGCAAGACTTTAACGGAACGGTTATCTGCGTGAGCCACGACCGCGATTTCTTAGACGGCTTAGTAAGCAAGGTCTATGAGTTCGGCGGTGGCAAAGTAAGGGAACACTTAGGCGGAATCTACGATTTCCTCCGCAGCAAAAAAATGAATAGCCTCCAAGAACTTGAGAAGTCTGGTTCGTCTGGTTCTTCTAGTATGTCTAGTTCTTCTAGTTCGTCTAGCAAACTTGACTACGAGGCACAGAAGGCGGAGGCTGCCGCTCGGCGCAAGAAAGAGAAACTCATTGCGCAGACGGAGGAACAGATAGCCCAATTAGAGCAAGAGCAAAAAGCAATGGAGGAGCAACTTAATGACCCTGCCAACCAAACGCAAGAGAACTTCGCCAAATACGAACATATCAAACGCGAACTCGAACAGAAAATGTACGAGTGGGAAATACTGAGTGAGGATTGAGGAAAAAGGAAAAAGGATAAAGGATTGAGGATTAAGGATTAAGGATTAAGGATTAAGGATAATGGATGAAATTGTAGCATATATTATTGAGTTTCTGCTTTACGGCAATAAGGAGGCAGCCAAACAAGTGGGATACACCGCAGATCCTACGAAGTGGTCGCGGTACAAAGTGTGTATTCAACCGAACGGACACCTCGGCAAAGACTGGGTCTTACCCGATCTTAGTTTGCCTATTTTAGAGCAGGACATCATTTATAACACAGCCTTCTTTATATCCAGAGCGGAGGAACTAATCAACTCACAGCGCGACGAGCACGGTCGGTTCTTAGCTGAGCACTCCCTTTTAGGGCAGGGCAACCGATTAATGATACCCCTTATTGACGAGTATAGCCGTGTGCTGATGAAGGCGCTGGACTTACCCTTACCGCAGCCGAAATGGGAAACCATCAACCTCACGCACGACATCGATATTCTCACCCAATATCGGCACTTACGCGGAGCATTAGGAGGTATTCGTCGCGGTCATGCTAAAGAGGTCATTGCCGCTTGGAAAAATATCTACCACGACCCGGCCTATACTTTTGAGTGGTTGATGGAGCAAGATTGGCAAGTGGTCAAGCAGCACCCGCAGACGAAGATGATTTACTTTGTCAAACACACTCCCGGCAAGGGATACGATTATCCGCAATATAACCTACGAGGCAAGGACTTCCGTCACCTCGCCCACTACCTCACCGAACACGGCGCGCTCCTCGGTTGGCATAGCAGTTACTACGAACAACTTTCCACTTCTAAACTAGACGGCTTCTCTAAACTCTCAACTCTAAACTCTAAACTAAATAGATGTCATTTCCTCAACTGCTCTATCGACAAGATGCAAGCGTTGGTAGCTGCCGGTGTTACAGATGATTACACAATGGGGTTTGCTGATAAGGCGGGTTTCCGTTTGCAAACGACGCGTCCCGTGAGGTGGATAAACCCCATCACGTTTGAATTAACGAATCTCGTTTTGCACCCATTAACGATAATGGACTGCACCCTACAAAACGAGCAATACATGAACCTCAGCGAAGAAGAAGCATTTTACTATTGCCAACAACTCATTGACAAAGTCAAACAATATAATGGTGAGTTGACCCTGCTTTGGCATAATCACATCATGCAAGACCATTATCATCAAACCTTATACAAAGAGATTCTTCGTTTTATCACAACCGCATGAACAAACGAATCCTCATATTATGTGAAGCCATCGAACCGCCTGCCTATTCGCCGCGGATTATGACGTTAAACCGCTATTTAGAACATGCCGGTTGGATCACTACTCTGGTGGCAGAACCTATCGCTTTGCGCTCAGGTGCACATGCTTGGGATAGTCTGCCTACGTTTAGGGAGAAAAGATATTTTGATTATGTGCAACAGCAAATAGTTGGTCTATCGTTTGACCTCGTTTTTTGTTCTACTTACCACTATTTTCCGCTGCAAACAGCGGGCAAGATGGCCCAACTACTGCATTGTCCTTTAGTGACCGACTTACGAGATATACGCGAACAATGGGGAACAAGCGGTTTTTACACACGCTCCCTTTCTTGCTCTTGGTTAGATAAGATAGCGAAACACCTTTTTGATAGTTATCACTTACGCCAACGCAATCGTGTCCTGCGTCAAGCCGCAGCCGTAACCACCGTCTCGCCGTGGCATCAACAGACACTCAGTCGTTTCAATCCGCATTGTCACTGCATCTACAACGGTTTTGACCCCAACGAGATACAACCCAACGACACTCCCTCGGACACGTTCCGCATCGTCTATTTGGGACAACTGCACTCGTTGGAGAAGCGCAATCCGCTTATGCTCTTTGAGGCATTAGCCCAAATACCGGAATTAAACATCCACGTAGATTTTTATAGCGGGCAGACGTGCACTGAAGAACTCAAAAAAATGGCTCTGTCACACCATGTCTCCTTGACTATTCACGATTATGTGCCTCGCGAACAAATAGAGACCATCATGCAGCAAGCCTCTATTCTTCTTATCCTTGGGCAGAAAGCCACACCACAAGGCGCACATGGTATCATGACCACGAAGTTCTTTGAGGGATTGGGTGTAGAGAAACCGCAGCTCTTAGTAGAATCAGACGGAGAGTGCTTGGCACAAGCCTTTGACTATACCCATGCCGGATTGGCTGCCACTTCGGTGGAAGAGATTAAGCAGTTTATCTTAGACCGCTATCACGAATGGCAAACGAAGGGGTTCACCCGTCAAGCCGTTCAGCACAAAGCCGAATTTACTCGCCAATATCAAGCCCAGCAGTTTGAACAAATCTTTCTTTCCTTATGCCAAAAGTAAGTATCGTCATACCCGTTTATAATGCCGAGGCGTTTCTGCCGATGTGCCTTAGTTCGATTGTTAACCAAACGCTGACGGATTGGGAAGTGATAGCCGTCAATGATGGTTCCACGGATGGCAGTTGGTCCCTACTACAAACCTATGCCGAACAAGATAATCGTTTTCATCTCCTGTCCGTTGAGCATGGGGGACAATCCTTAGCCCGCAACGAAGGACTAAAGCATATACAAGGCGAATACTGCACTTTTGTAGATGCGGACGATTATATAGATTCCGATTATTTAGAGCAGTTAGTGACACATATCGGTTCGTGCGATCTTTGCCAATGCGGTTATCGTCGCGTCAGTGCCGATGGAGAGATAATAGAAGAGAAACGGCCTTCCCATTTTTACCAATTCACCTCCCCTTGCATGCGGCTCTACCGCACGGCTTTTTTGAAGCAACATAACCTGCTCTTTGAACCAATGATATACGAGGATGTCGTTTTTTCCGTAGATATTTGGAAGACAAACCCCGCCTATATTATCCTCCCTTATTCAGGGTATAATTATGTCTTCAATCCCGCGTCCACTACTTCTCAAAGACACAAAAAAGAAGAGCGTTACCTCTTCTCTCTACTTCGTCAACGTGCCCGTCAGGCTTCTTTCCGCACACGTTGTTTGATTGCCTATACGGCATTACGCTTGCGCATTCACTATTTATTAGGGCGCTAACAATCCACCATCGTCACACCGGCACCGCCGTGGTCGATATCGCCGTCGCGGAAGTCTAATTTGCGTTTTTTCAGATAATCGCGCACCAATTGTTTGAGTGCACCCGTACCCGTTCCGTGCAATATCGTCACTTCGCCCGCACTAACCATAATAGCATCATCTATATACGCTATCGTCTGCTCTAACGCTTCGTCCACACGCAATCCCCGCAAATCAAGCGTGCGCTCAAAATGCAACTTACGCTGTCTTATCGTATTGGTCACCGTTGGATTCTGAATAGCTATCGATTTTGCCACCGGTTTCAAATCCTTAAAATCACGCAACACCTGCTTTTTGTCCTTCAGTCCGGAGGACGGTCTTTCAGCGGAGCGGTCTTTCAGTCCGGAGGACGGTCTTTCAGCAACGCGGTCTTTCATGGCTTCCAGCCGTGCCCTCGCCGCGCGAGTGCGTACCTTATCCGCTTTCGCCTCTTTAATCTCTCGTATCGTGCGTTCGATGGTAGCGTTACTCTGTTTGAGCAGGTCTGCTGCTTCCTCTTGGGCTTTAGCCAGCACCTCTTTGCGTTTGGCTTTGAGACCGGCTATCTCCGTTTCATAATAAGCAATCTTCTCCTCTAAGTGCTTCTCGCGTTGGCGGATATTCTGCCTTTTATTCTCCCAATAACGTTTATCCCGTGCTATGTCTTGCAGCGATTTATCGTAGTCTATATGTTCGCTACCTATCAGTTCCGTAGCTTGAGCAATGATTGTTTCCGGCAAACCTATCTGACGAGCAATCTCGATAGCAAAACTACTACCTGCCTGTCCTTGACTGAGTTGGAAGAGCGGTTTGAGTTGACCTCTGTCATAGAGCATAGCACCATTCTGGACACCCTCCGTCACTTCGGCAAAATGCTTGAGGTTCGTATAGTGGGTTGTTATCACCCCAAAAGCCTGTTGCTGAACGAGTTGCGTCAGTACCGCCTCGGCAATAGCGCCACCCAAAAGCGGTTCCGTACCCGTTCCGAACTCATCAATAAGGAGCAACGTCTTCTCATCCGCATAGCGTGCAAAAGCCTTCATATTGCGCAGGTGCGACGAATACGTTGATAGGTCATCGTCTATCGACTGCTCATCGCCTATATCAATCATCAGTTTATTGAAAATAGACATCTGACTATCCTCACGCAGCGGAACCAGTAATCCGCATTGCATCATGTATTGCAAGAGCCCCACTGTTTTTAGGCACACCGACTTACCTCCCGCATTCGGACCCGAAATAACGAGCACCCTATTCTCCTGCTTTAACTTGATATCCAAAGGTACCACTTCTTTCTTTTGGGCTAAGATTGGATTAACGGCTTGGCGTAAGTCGATAATAGGAGTTTCGCTCACTTGCGGCATAATGGCTTTTTGTTGCTGAGCCACAATGACTTTAGCACGTACAAAATCGACATGTGCCAATAGCGCCTCCGCTTCCTTGACGGACGGCATATACACACGCAACTGTCCGCTCACCTCTTGTAATATACGTATGCGCTCGCGCGCTTGTTCTCCTTCTAATTCGCGTATATGGTTATTGGCTTCCACTACTTGTTGAGGCTCGATATAAACCGTTTTACCGGTAGCGGACTCGTCGTGCACGATACCGCCAATCTTACGTTTATAGGTAGGAGAGACGGGAATCACCAATCGTCCCTCACGCATCGTTGGAGCCACATCCTTATCTACATAACCATCCGCTTGGGCTTGGTGAAGGATACCCAATAAAGCCCTATTGGCAGACCCTTGCGCTTGGCGTAGGTCTTTACGAATACGGTGCAGTTCGGGCGAAGCCGAATCAGATAACTGTCCGTACGGGTCAAGCACATGGTCAATAATCCTTACAATATCCTGTATCCTGTCGCCTGTCGCCTGTTGCCTGTCGCCTATCGACCAAATCGGGAACCGATTGGCGTCCAGACTACGGAAGAACGTATCCAATCGTGCCGCATAATCAAGCGTCTTGCGTAGGTCGTGCAGTTCTTGTTCGTTGAGGTAAAGCCCTTCTATGCGAATACGTCCAACGGCTTCGCGCACGTCCTCTATATCGCCTCTTGGAAAATCGAGCGAACCGTCACTCAAGATACGTTGCAGTTCGTCCGCTTCTCTAAGCAAGGAGAGGATTGCCGCACGGTCGGTTAGGAAGGTGATGGCTTCTACCTGTTCGCGTCCTAAGACGGACGTACAAGCCCCTGCCAACATCGTTCGGATGGTGGTAAAGTCAATCTTTTGTTCTATGTTTTCAGGATAAACGGACATCTCTAATCACTTCTGCTCCTACGCTCTCGTTCATTTTTTTTACTACCTCAAAGCGACATTCGAATAGTTGTTGCCGCAGGGCTGCGCTCTTCACTTTGACATACAGCACTCCGTTTTTTATCTCTACCGAACGGGTCATCTCACTCACTAACGCCCCCATCACTTCTCCCCATTTGGCAACGAGCTGCCGCTCTAATAGCGGTTGCTCCAATTGGTTTTCCTTAAGAAAATCCATTATCGCCTGCCCTATACTCTGTGTCCCTTTCATAACACTCTCAACCCTAAACTATCCAACCAGTCGGCTACTCTAAACTCTAAACTCTCCACTCTAAACTATTTCCTCGGTTTCCCTAGCAAAATCTTCTGTCTTGTCTCAAACACTTTGATATCTTGCGGTATGCCGTTGACCTCATATATCGTCTTGAGTTGGATACCCTCGCGTTGGCAGATCATCCAAAGGGACTCACCCGGGTGTACCCACATCACTTCTTTCTCACCACGCACATACTTCCGCTTTTTCCACAAAAAGACGCGGTCATTCTCTTTCAACACGTGCCCTATTGCATCATTCCACTCACGCAACGTGCGTTCTTTCATATTGAGTTGATAAGCTATGGAAGCATACGTCTCTCCCTTTCGAGCATAAACAAACGGTCTATGATTAACTTTCTCTTTTCTATGCATTGCCTTAAATGCCTGTTTCTCTTCTTTTGCCGTCTTGGCTTCTACCCATATCTCTCCTGCTTCATTCGCTGCCTCCACAGCCACAATAACTTCACTTTCCATACGGCTTTGCCGATCGTGCCCCTTGGGGCTAAGAACTTCTAAACTAGACGGCTTCTCTAAACTCTCAACTCTAAACTCTAAACTAACAAGCGTATCCAACGCATACTCCTCAATGATACTTATCAGTTTATTGGCATAACCGGGGTCGGTAGCATAACCGCAGTCTTTCAGTCCTTGTGCCCAACGACGATAATCGACGGGGTCCAGTTCAAACAGCGTTTTGTAACGGTCGCGTCTAAGGAATAGCGAGTGGTCCGCATAAGATTCCTCCGCACTTTGATACACCCGAAAACATTCACCCTTGCGGTCGTCGTCATGGTAATACGAACCGCCCAACCAATCGGAGGTACATTTGATACCAAAGTGGTTTTTTGCCTTAACGGCTAATTCAGACTGACCTGCCCCGGATTCTAACAATCCTTGGGCTAAAGTGATGCTCGCCGGAATACCATATAGGTTTTGTTGCTCAATGGCTACTTGTTTCCACTCGTCAATGTACTGCAAATACTTGGCATTTTGCCCCGCAAAAAGGGTGCAAGAGGCAATTAAAGCGAGAAAAAGGACTATTTTTTTCATCTTTCTTTGAAATTTGCCACAAAAGTACAACTTTTTTTGCACATATGCAAATTTTTTCGTATCTTTGCACGCCTATTTGTGGAAAAAGCAATTTTAAAATACATCATTTATAAATTCATCATTTAAAATTCCATTTTACTATGTGGTTAAAAGACTCATCTATCGGCCGTAAACTCGTAATGAGTATCACCGGCTTGGCTCTGGTTTTTTTCCTTCTCTTCCATGGCTGCATGAACGTGGCTTTGGTTTTCTCGGAGGAGGCATATAACTGGATCTGTTCTATTTTGGGCGCTAACTGGTACGCCATTGTTGGTACCCTTGGTTTGGCATTCTTAGTGTTAGTACACTTCTGTTATGCCTTTTATCTCACTATCCTTAACCTCCGCGCCCGCGGAAACGACCGTTATGCCGTAACGGCTCGTCAAGAGGGTGTAGATTGGGAATCGAAGAACATGCTCGTTCTGGGTATCTGCGTTATTGGTTTCCTCGTTCTGCACTTGGCTAATTTCTGGTTTAAGATGCAGTTCGCTGAACTGACGGGTATCGAGACCAGCGCTTTTAAGCCCCACGATGGTGCCGGTTTGGTTAAGTTCATGTTTGCAGGCAACGGTGTTTGGAGTATCGTTCTGTGCGTGCTCTACCTTATCTGGCTTGGTGCTCTGTGGCTCCACCTCAATCATGGTATCTGGTCGGCATTGCATACGCTCGGTTGGAGTAACCTCATTTGGCTCAAACGAATCAAAGTGATTGGTACTATCCTCGCCTCTCTCGTAGTAGCTCCCTTCGCTGTTGTTGTATTCTACTACCTCGGTATGGGTATCGGATTAATGCTTTAATCTTTCAGCACAAAGTGCAGTCCTACAGCGTAGCGGTCCTACAGCACGGAGTGCGATCTAATGAATCTAAAAAATCTAAAACAATATGGCTAAACAAACTGAAACTGCGCAAATCATCACGCCCGAGATGGCGAAGATTCCGCAGGGTCCATTAGAGAAAAAGTGGACCAATTACAAGGACCATCAGAAACTGGTCAATCCTGCCAATAAGCGTCGTTTGGACATTATCGTTGTCGGAACGGGCTTAGCCGGTGCTTCGGCTGCTGCAACCTTGGCAGAACTCGGTTTTAATGTTCTTAACTTCTGCATCCAAGACAGCCCCCGTCGTGCACACTCTATCGCTGCACAAGGTGGTATCAATGCGGCTAAGAACTATCAGAATGACGGTGACTCCGTTTATCGTCTTTTCTATGACACCATCAAGGGTGGCGACTATCGTGCTCGTGAGGCTAACGTTTATCGTTTGGCAGAAGTGAGCAATAATATCATTGACCAATGCGTGGCACAAGGCGTTCCTTTCGCTCGCGAATACGGCGGACTGCTTGACAACCGTTCTTTCGGTGGTGCACAAGTTAGTCGTACTTTCTATGCAAAAGGTCAAACGGGTCAACAACTGCTCCTCGGTGCTTACAGTGCTCTGAGCCGCCAAATAGGTAAGGGCAAGGTTAAGATGTATAACCGTCACGAGATGTTAGACGTTGTCCTCATCAAGGACGCTGACGGCGTTGAACGCGCACGTGGTATCATCGCTCGTAACCTCGTTACGGGTCGCATTGAGCGTTACTTCGGTCACGCCGTTGTTATTGCTTCCGGTGGTTATGGTAACACCTTCTTCTTGAGCACCAACGCTATGGCCTCTAACGGTTCGGCTGCTATGCAGATATACCGTAAAGGTGCTTATTTTGCAAACCCCTGCTACGCGCAGATTCACCCCACTTGTATTCCTAAGCACGGTGACTTCCAATCCAAACTGACCCTTATGTCCGAGTCGCTTCGTAACGACGGACGTATCTGGGTGCCCAAGAAGTTAGAGGACGCACAGAAACTGCAACGCGGTGAGATCAAGGGTCGTGACATTCCCGAAGAGGATCGTGACTACTACCTCGAGCGTCGTTATCCGGCTTTCGGTAACCTCGTTCCGCGTGACGTGGCTTCGCGTGCTGCTAAGGAGCGTTGCGATAAGGGCTATGGTGTGAACAACACCGGTCTGGCTGTCTTCCTTGATTTCAGTGACGCTATCCAACGCTTAGGCAAGGATGTAGTGGCTCAGAAATATGGTAACCTCTTCCAGATGTACGAGAAGATCGTGGACGAGAATCCGTATGAGAACCCCATGATGATCTTCCCCGCTATCCACTACACGATGGGTGGTATCTGGGTTGACTATGAACTGCAAACATCCGTTAAGGGTCTGTTCTGCATCGGTGAAGCTAACTTCTCTGACCACGGAGCTAACCGCCTCGGTGCTTCGGCATTGATGCAAGGTCTGGCTGATGGTTATTTCGTTATTCCTTATACCATTCAGAACTACTTGTCTGACCAGATTGGCGTTCCGCGTATGTCCACCGACCTGCCCGAGTTCGCTGAGGCTGAGAAGGGTATCCAGGATAAGATTGCCAAACTGATGGCTATCCAAGGTAAACGTTCCGTTGACTCTATCCATAAAGAGTTAGGTCTTGTCATGTGGGACTTCGTAGGCATGGGCCGTACGGCTGAGAGCTTGAAGACCGCCATCGAGAAGATTGACGCTATCAAGAAAGAGTTCTGGACCAATGTGTATATCCCGGGTGAGGCTGACGGCTTGAACAACGAGTTAGAGAAAGCACTCCGTCTGAGTGACTTCATCGAGATTGGTCGTTTGATGGCTGTGGATGCCCTCAATCGTGAGGAGTCTTGCGGTGGTCACTTCCGTGAGGAGTATCAGACCGAAGAGGGTGAAGCTCTCCGTCAGGATGATAAGTTCAGTTATGTTGCTTGCTGGAAATATACCGGTGAGGACAGCGAACCCGAACTCATCAAGGAGCCGCTTGACTACGAATTCACCGAACGTAAAACACGTAATTATAAAGCATAACGACTATGGATAGCTATATCAATATCAAGGTGCGCGTGTGGAGGCAAGCAGGCCCCAAAGCGCAAGGTCATTTTGAGACCTACGAACTGAACCATATCTTCCAAGGTGCTTCGTTCCTGGAGATGATGGATATTCTCAACGAGCAACTCATTGCCGAGCATAAAGACCCTATCGCTTTCGATCACGATTGCCGCGAGGGTATCTGCGGTATGTGCTCGATGTACGTTAACGGTCATCCTCACGGACCCGACAGTGCTATCACGACCTGCCAACTGCATATGCGTAAGTTCAAAGATGGTGAAACCATCACCGTTGAACCGTGGCGTAGTCGCGCTTTCCCTGTAATCAAAGACTTGATGGTGGATCGTGGCGCTTACGATAAGATCATGCAAGCCGGTGGTTTCGTATCCGTTAATACGGGTGGTGTGCCGGACGCTAACGCTATTGCTATTCCCAAGCCTGTAGCTGACGAAGCTATGGACGCTGCTTCTTGTATCGGTTGCGGTGCTTGTGCAGCAGCTTGTAAGAACGGTAGTGCTATGCTCTTCGTAGCTGCTAAGGTTAGTCAACTCGCTCTGCTGCCGCAAGGTAAGATCGAGGCTGCTAAGCGTGCTAAGGCTATGATTGCTAAGATGGATGAGTTAGGCTTTGGTAACTGCACCAACACGGGTGCTTGTGCTGCCGAGTGTCCTAAGTCGGTTAGTCTGGCTAATATCGCCCGCCTCAACCGCGAGTTCATCTGCGCCAAGTTCAAAGACTAAGCAGACACCATACGCAAAACTCCGGACTATTCTCCGGAGAATAAACACAAATAAAGCCCAGCCTTTCGGTTGGGCTTTATTATTTTATGCAATCTGCAAGAAGGAGTCTTCGTCCTGTGCGCCAGTAAGGAACAAGCGGAACTTAAGCAACAATAACACTCCAAACACCAAAGGAAATGGCAGCGAGAATGGCGCCCAAGAGTGCTAACTTTCTATGAGAAGGAAGATACTTTTTGTTCTTAAAAACAACAATACCTAAAACAACACCAAGCAATCCCCCTAAAAAGGCAAAGATGTAAGTCGCAATTAATATGCCAGTGGCAGATTCTGTTCCTTCTTGAACTTCGTTTTGTTTGTTAATTTCTTCGTTCATAATGTATAATAATTAAAGTTAATGATTATTTAGATTAATCTGAGCTTCACCACTTTCGGTCAACTGCTCTAAAATTTGCTGCAAAGGTACAAAAAAAAGTCGAAACCACCAAATATTTTTAACTTTTTAGGAATCAACTCCGCATTTTTTATTATTTATGGACACAAAACATCTCTGCCCATGCTTTGTGTATTGGGTACTTCTTGGGTTATTGTTGGATTCGCCCAAGCCCCTATTCGTAGCTTGCGGGTAGTCTGCGAGGAATGTATCAAAAAAAAAAGCGACTTACCTTCATCGTAGGTAAATCGCTTTTGTTATGCGTAGGGCTATGCGTCCGAGGAGCAAGAGGATGAGGATGAAGAAACCCCACGTGCAATCTTTGTAAAACCGAGGGATGGGTTTGTCGGGTGGAATCGTGGGTTGCACGTACACCGTATCTGTGCGATTGACCACCTTATCGCGCCAGCGGTCACGGTACTTGGTCACATACACCGTATCGCCTTGCATGAACTCATGCACATAGATACTATCGTGCTGCATCACCGTATCGCGAATGATCGTGCATTGTGCATCGTGCACCGTGAACTGCTGTGTCTTACAACTCGTCGCCATCACCGAGATGAGTAGAACGAATATCCATGCGTATTTCTTCATGTTCTTTCTGAATTTGGTTCAACATTGCCGTTAGTTCCGTTTCGGTCTTGCGACTATTGCTTAACGTGTTGCCTTCGCGTACGCCCACCAACACGCAGCCTGTGCTATCCTTGGCGGTATTGCCGGCATGTATGCGTATGCCGGTACGATTAGGGACTTGACATAGTTCCGGCAATAGGCGTTTGAACTTAGGACTGCGCGTTACTTGTATGCGGTAAATGAGTTCGGGTATCAGGTGTTGTTTATTCTCGAGTGTGTCGCAAATCTTCTTGCCGTTCTCGGTGAGTACGCCCAACACGCTATTCCCAATGGTCTCTTTTCTTGTCAGTTTCAATAACATAACTCTATAGTTTAAATTTATCTATTCCCATTAGTAGTAGTGCTGCTCCGAGGGTTTCCCCCCAGAAGCCCAGCACGCTGCCGTCCAGTTCTCCTGAGGGTTCAACCACTACTGCGAAAGCTACTACCACACTACCGAACGATAACAGCACGATAGCCAATATCTCTTTCGTAGTCATACGTTGATTTGGTTAGAGGTTAGTGGTTAGAGGTTAGTGGTTAGTGGTTAGTGGACGCTGCGCTACAGGCGAGGACCTATCCTCTCACCAGTAGGCGCTCTGCGCCGTCCTCTCACCTCTCACCAGTAGCCGGTCTATGAACTTAGTCTTCTTGCGCCGCATCGTACTTGTCGCCCTCGATTTTCCACAGGTACGCGTCGAAAGACTTGTACTGAGCTTTGACCTCTTGGAAGGCGATAGCTGCTTCTTGGAAATCCTCGGAATCGTTCTTCACAGCCATCACCGCTGCGCGAACGGCTTTGAAACGAGCACGGGCTGCGCCCTCACGCGAGGACAGCGGATTGTCCTTGAGGTTACGGGGGTGACAGATTTGGGTAGTCCATTGTTTGTCGCGACGCACGCCGGTGTGACCGAGACAGTTGATGATGTTAGAGTGTTTGCAGGTCTTGCCTGAATAGTCCTTGTAGGGCTCGATTAAATGAAAAGTTGCCATAAGTTAATTTTGAATTATGAATTTTGAATTATGAATTTTGAGTTTGGTGTTTTTGTCTCCCGCTCAGCCGCTTTGCGGCTTATTACGCAAATGATTATAGAAATACTACTCGGTGCAGACGAAGCATATCTTATCTGCGTAATTGAGGAGAAGTTACCGAAACATCTCATTGGGAACCAACTGGATTTCTTATCTCGGCATAGCCTCGAACGATTGTTCCCAATCGTTGTGAGGTTGCTTCAACGAGCACAGGGCGTGTGAAACCGCCCGAATAAACCAATTAAGCGTGGGTTAGGCGTTGGCGCGTAATTTGCGTAATAGCGAGCAACGCGAGCGAGCGGGAGACCTAAAAATCCGTGGATAATCTGTCTAAATCTGCGGGAGATAAAAAGACCAAGTGAGAGATACGGTTACTCGCTAACGGGAGCGACGAACTCTTGCGCTACGATGTAATCGCGGAGATAGAGGTAGCCATTGCGTTTACCCTTTTGGGCTTTGAAGGCTGCCGTGTACGTTTGCAGCTTGGTGTAGTTAGCCGGATCCGTGTCGGTGGACTTAGCGTTCAGGATAGCCTTAGCAGCTGTTTGAGCCGCAGTGAAGGCATCGCGAACGGCGATTTGTTTGTCACTGTTGCCCCCGTCATAGGGGTGTTTCATACGCACACCGATGGTGGCGTTGTCGGCAGTACGGTTCTTGAAATGAATCTCGTCCGTGCCGGAGAACTTACGTTTGACGCTGTCGAACGGCGTCGCAGGTTTGATGATTGCCATAGTGTCTTAAAGTTTAAAGTTGAAAGTAAGTTGAAAACGTTTTCTACTATATATATACGCAAGACCCTCGATTTTGACACTGATTTTTTGAAAAAAATGACACCAAAATGCTTTTTTTTTCTAAAATACTTGCACATATCCCGAAAAAGCAGTAATTTTGCACAAAATTCCACAAGTTGACTAAAAATATTTCCACAAATTGACTAAAAAACAAACAATAAACAGACTAAATCATGAGTTATAGACAACGAATCGCGGATGTTTTGTTAGAAAACAAATTGCAGGGTATGGGTGCCGTCTTAATAGAGGGTGCTAAATGGTGTGGTAAGACAACGACAGCGGAACAGCATTGTCGAAGTGTGCTATATATGGATAATCCTAAAGATAGAGTGAATAACCTAAAAATGGCACAAATCGACCCCGGTTCATTATTAGCGGGGGCAACACCTCGTTTGATTGATGAGTGGCAATTAGCTCCGGAGTTATGGGATGCTGTACGTTTTGAGGTAGATCATCGAAACGAAGATGGGCAATTTATCTTAACGGGGTCTGTCACGCCCATGAGTGACAAGGAGGAGAAAAAGATTTATCACTCCGGTGTAGGACGTATTACCCGATTGAGAATGCGCCCTATGACGTTGTGGGAATCGGGAGACTCAAATGGACAAGTAAGTTTAGAGAGTTTATTCTCATCACAAAAAACGATTGTTGGAACTTGTGATAAAGGGTTAGCAGATATAGCATGGCTTATTTGTCGCGGCGGTTGGCCTCGCGCTATTGATCAAGATAAGTCGATTGCCCTTGGTCGGGCGTTTGACTATTATGATACCGTAGTTAGCGCAGACATCAAGCAGGCGGATAAAATAGGGCGCAATCCGGAACGAGTTAAGTTGTTAATGCGGTCATATGCGCGTCATCAAGGTACTCCCGTATCATTAAGTGCTTTATGCGCAGATATGAAAGCCAATGACAATGACACTTTGGATGACCGTACGGTATATTCCTATCTTAATGCGTTAAAGGGTATTTTTGTTGTCGAAGACTGTAAGGCATGGAATCCTAATATCCGCTCGAAGGCGGCTATACGAACCAATGATACTCGCTATTTTACCGACCCTTCCATTGCTGTAGCAGCAATGGGTATTGGTCCTGAAGACTTATTGAACGATCTACATACAATGGGGCTCTTTTTTGAGACCCTATGTATGCGCGATTTGAGGGTATATGCTCAAGCCTTGGATGGCGATGTATATCATTATCGTGATTCGGATGGACTGGAATGTGATGCCGTCGTTCATCTTAGGAATGGTGCCTATGGACTAATTGAAATCAAACTGGGTGGAGAGGATGCTATGGAAGAAGGGGCTTCCACTTTACGTAAACTATCCCAAAAACTTGATACTACAAAAATGAAAGCTCCTTCGTTTAGTATGGTCTTAACTGCTGTTGGTTCGTTTGCCTACCAACGAGAAGACGGTGTGTATGTGGTACCTATCGCTTGTCTTCGTCCATAAGCGAACGCAACTGTTTTAAGGCTCTTAAATGAACTCGATGAATCCATTTAGGGGACTTATGCAGTCTCGTCGCTAATTCGGTTTCCTCTACCGAATCTTCTTCAAAACCATAGAGGGCACAAATGACTTGTTGGTCGATAGTAGGAAGATGCCCTATCATCTTCTTGAGGCGTGCGTGCAGTTCAGCAGCTTCCTCTCTACGGATAATAACATCCTCTATACACTCACCGGAAGTGAGTAAGTCGGCATATGTGAGTGCCTCTTTTTCCTCGGCATAGACTTGCGTGTTGATACTTTCGCTCACGGAGGTGTATGCTTCCCTGCAATGGTCCGGCATGCGAACCACATTACCATAGGCTTGTATAGCATTCTTCACCTCTCGCCTTATCCACCAACTGGCGTAGGACGCAAACTGTACACCCATATTGGGGTCGAAACGTTTGGCGGCTTCGATAAGACCGATACGGCCCTCTTGCATTAGGTCCTCCGGATCGACGTTCGCTACTTTGAATTGATTGACTATGACGCGCACGAGGCGGTCGTGTTGATTGATAAAATTATTGTCGATTTGCATAAGTCGTTAGTTTTTTAGTTTAATCTCTCGCAGATTCCGCAGATTATAAACCGATTTTTTTTATTTCGGGCGGTTTCACACGCCCTATTTCGTTGGCCATCAGTGCGATTGCGCCCTCTGGGCTTATGTAGCACTTTCCTGCCAACTCCGGCAGATTCCGCAGATGCGGCAGTGGGAATAGACTATAAGGAATGATAGAGTTGGGCGAAGACATAGTTACGAAGAGAAGTGTAAGGATGCGATTTGGTTAATTGAGCCTTAAAACCTTTCTCATAATGCGCACGAAGAGCAGGCGACGCCAAAACCTCGGTTACCATCTTTTGAATATCGGAAAACTTAGCACGCATTTGTTTTTCCGCCGAAGTGGGCGGAGTAGAACGCGGACGATTGGGAACACGGGCATAAGTTTTGCCGTTCTTTTGATGACAAATAACGAGGCCGTTGCAAAGGCCGGAAATGGATTGGAAGGGTTCCTGTAATGTAACTTTCATAATGATGAATTATTTATGACCGTCCTACGGACTGAAAGACCGCTTCGCTGTAGGACCGCTATCGCTGTAGGACCACTGCGCTGAAGGACAATCGTTGATTATTGTTTTTTTAGGGGTTTTATAGGGGGTTCGTAGGTGATAAGGTGCTACGGGGGTGCTTCGGCTACATCTACGGCGGAGTGTCTGCCGGCATACTTGCGTTTAAAAGCAAGTCGAGCTGCTATTTGTTTAGGGGTTGGGTTACGAGGTTTGTGCTGAAGAATGCACTTACCATTTAACATACGGACATACTTGTCGTCCGTTTTGGAAAGGCTGCCACTCATGGTGGCATATGGTTCTCTTAATGTAGCAATCATAATGATAGGCGGCGATTCAATCGCCTAAAAAAATATAACAAAAATGATAGGGTGCGTACGATGCGTACGATGCGTCCTGTTGTTTCTATAAACACATATACGCGCGGGTGTAGTATTAGAAAATATCGTACGCATCGGTCGCATCGGACGCATCAAAGGCTTCTTTTGCCTCGATTTTTCTTTGATTATCAATATCTTGCCTCAAGAATACTACAAATCCTTTTTTTGAGTGCGTCCGCTTGAGTGTATATCCACTTTTGCGAAGAATAGTACTCAGTTTGTTGAGCGCGAGGGGTTTCTTGATATTGCCCCAGTTAGTTAGATAAGAACTGATTTCAGCCGCTGTCATAAACACCGCCCCTGCATCGCCGGGATTGGCAGGTTGGAAATAGACGGGCAGCAGTTGCTCCTCGTTGCTCTCCACATGGAAACTCTCTACATGGCTCTCCATCGCCTCTATCTCCTCCAACTCAAACCAGTACTCGAACCCATTGCGCAACAGGTATAGCGCCTCACCGTATATCTGCTCATAGGGAAATACATCTCCATAGAGGTACGGACTCTCTATGCTCTCCACCTCAAAGGGCAGCCAACGACGGTTACCCGTTTGGTCGGTGAGGAACTCGCGCTTATTGCCGGAGGCGCAGAAGGACGCAATACGGATACGGCGCTCTTTCGTATAACCATAGGCGGCACGCTCGTTCACATCGGACGAGGTGATGATAGACTTGAGTTGGTTCAGTTCCTTGTCGGACATGCTGTCTATCTCGTCGAGGTTGATGAGCCCGAACTCAGCTATACGCATGCGCTCGTCTTTATTGAGGTCGCGCACGTTAGCCATCTTCGTACAGTAAGCGCGTAGGCAAGGTGGGAGCAGGTGCTCGAGCCACGTGGTCTTGTAGATACCTTGCTTGCCGATGAGCACGAGCACTTGCTGATTGACCACATCGTCATAAAGCCACGAGGCCACCATGGCAACGAACCACTTTTTGAAGCAATGCTGCCAGACAGCATGCGCTGTGCCCCTTTCCGTGAGTTGGTTTTCCCCGTTTGTCGGGGACAACCGAGCGGCTGAAAGACCGCTCTCTGCGTTCGCTGTAAGACCGCCCTGCGGGCTGAAAGACTCTTTGATTTTTACTTGCGACGAGAGCCAGTCGATAAAGGAGCTGTTGCCGGGGATGTATTCGGGCAGGGACAGGAGCCAGTTGCGGAGAGGGTTGATGGCGGGCACAACGTGACTATTAAGGACGATACGTATCTCTTTATCGGTCACATTAACGCCTGTCTCATTGGCGCACTCCACCGCTAAGGTGTTTATCCACCGCGTATCGAGGTCTGTCCACACCCTCGCCTCTAACCTATAGGTGCTTGCACCGTCCTGTAGGAGCTCTGCTCCGTCCTCTAACCTCCCCACTCCCCCTTTAGGAGGTTGGGGGGCTACTTGCAGTTTCTGCGACAACAGGTCGTAGCGCAAGCGAC
The DNA here is from genome assembly GCA_024400115.1 of Paludibacteraceae bacterium. Classification (GTDB taxonomy): domain Bacteria; phylum Bacteroidota; class Bacteroidia; order Bacteroidales; family Paludibacteraceae; genus Colicola. The sequence continues at coordinate 59,213 of JAKSNF010000012.1, forward strand.
CCGTCTCGACATAGTTGCTCCGCACATACTCTTGTGCGGTTGTCAGTTTATTAGCACTCATGCTTGTTCCTCCTCTACTTCGATGCGGTGGCAAACGCGGACGGGGATACGGCAGCGGGTGCCTAAGACGGTCTTGAGGACGAAGCGGTAATCTTCAAACTCAAGGAGGTCGTTGTTTTTGTGCATAGGGTGACAGAAAACCATTTGGCGTTTACCTTTAGATAAAGGAATACGCGTGACGAGCGTAGGTTGAAGGATGTCATAGAGGTCCTCCCACTGGTCATCGGTGGCCCGCCGTACAACGAAATAGACGAGGTCGTTGAGGTTGAGATCGTTCATTACTTGAGCTGCCTTGGACAACTCGGACTTTGGCATAGTAGCCAGGAAAAAAGATTTTAACATATAGCAGTAAAAGGGCTAGGTTTGACTGCTTAATCGCCCTAAAAAAGAAGCAGCCGAACCCACGTTATTGTGAATTCGGCTGCAAAGGTACTGCTTCTGTAGAAGTGTTTTTTGAAAGGGGTTATTTAAACATATTAAAAACAAAGAGACTCCTCTCGGAATCCCTTTAAATAGACGGTTTGTCAACAGCCATGTTTTTTAATAGAAATGAATTAAAAATATTCTTTAACCTGTTCTAAGATGGTTTCATCACATTCGCCCATCATATTTCTTAAGACATTAATGACTGTTTGTTCATCCACTTGGCACTTCAAATTGCAATCTTGCTTTAAGAATCGAATTATGGGAGGAACAGCGGGAACAGGTTTCGTTAAACCTTTTTGTCCCCATTGCTTAACAAAACAAACAACTGCCTTTAGAATCTCATTGTTTTTAGAAGCGGAAATCTCTTTGTCGAGTAATTTATAATCCGTAAGATATTGAAGGAAATTAGATGTTTGCTTATTCTTAACCTCTACATTTTCGATTTTATCATCTTCCTCTACGCAAAAGAGGTAACGAGACGGCGCACCTTTGGGGGCGCACTCCCGTTCTACATCTTCGGAAATATCTTGCGCCCTTCCTGTGATGATGGTGCAATTATTGTTGTCGTGAATGTCGTTAAAGGTGACATTGGGTGCATTAAAATTAAATACTCGATCGCCCGGCATAGGAGTTATGATTTTATGGTTGGGTTAATATTATCGTGAATATCGTTATATACAGCCCCCGACTGAATATAAACCTTGGTTACTTGTTGCTTATCTTTCTCTGCAACTTTTTTTTGCATTTCTTCATAATCAGCTTGCAATTCTGCTACAGAAGAAGCAGGATGATTTTCGAACATGGTACGTTTAAAATGAAGAGGAAAGAGTATTTGGAAAAGTTCGTCCAAATCTGCTTCTTGTTTCTCTCTTTCTCCGGTAAGTTTTATTTTTTTGATGGCTTTTTGTAGATTCTCTTTCTTCTCCACATTATTATAATCGGGATATTTCTCTATATTGAATTCTACGAGCGGAAGGTAAAGATGTATATATTTACTTCTTTTCTTGCTATCCAAATGGTTAATTTGAGATGTGAAATTTTTATCTTCAGATCCAATTACACGTCCTAATGCCATTCCGTACATCCAAGACAAATGCTCCCAATGTTCGTTTAACAGGTAGGCTTGGTAGTCATATTGTTTTTCATTGCCTTTGGTATATTCCCAAATTCGAACAATAGATAAGAAATAGCAATAGAGTTCTGCTTTATATCTATCAAAATCTACACCAATATGTTTGAGGGCGTTCCAAATAAGCGATTCATATTGTTTTAGGTTATTAACATTAAAAGGAACACGTTGTAATATGCCGAATAAAACCTTGCAACTATGATAATTTACAACGTATTTGGAAGAACGATTTAGATAACTTAAGATAGGATTTTCTTTTGAATTTCCAAATGCTGGAGAAAATAGGTAACAAATAAACTCATCGTACCCCCAATCACATTCTTCTTTTTCAGGGTAGTAAAACACAATATCTTCCGGAACTTGATCTTGATGCCAAATATAGTTTGGATCACTATCAAAATTGGTTGCTGCAATAAACCAAGAGGTGCTTTCAAGAAGCATAATGCCTATTTGGTTTCCAAGTTGGTATACAACAACCTCTCCCTCTATTGGTGTGTTATATCTTAATTGAGGTCTGCGGAATATATCCGGTATTGGTGGTATCTTATCCATGTTTGACTGTGAAATTTTGGTTATCGTGAATATCGTTGATTATTACATTTTCAGCATTAATATTATAGGTTACATTTTGCTCTATTCCTGAGTTTTTATATTTTAAGCATTGCTTTCGTGCATAAACCAGAAAATATTCGCACATTTTAATAAGGTCTTCGTGATATTCTTTTAACGCACGAGTTGGATATGCAAAATTGGCGATACTTTCTATAAACTTATCTAATGACTGTTTTTCATTTGCGTAAATGATGTCCACAATCTCTTGATCTGATGGTAACTCATGTCGAGAGGTGTCCTCTGATAATACATTTTTGGTTTTATTATATAAATCTTTCCAATATATCTCAAAACAAGCAAGACGTTTTCGTAAGGGAATAATATTAAACTGAGCAAATATGGGAATAATGTTATTTTCTTCGCCTAATGGTTTGGCTAAACAATCGTGTTCATACTTCCCATAACATGTAGTATGATAGAGTGCCGCACAAAATTGTACAATATCAGGAGTTGCTAATTCTCCTTGATGAAGATAACAAGACAATAATGCCTGTACTATATCTTTGTCATCAAGAAGGTTTTGTTTCATGCGGGCTTGTTTATAAAAAGTTTGCGTAAGTGTATAAAATAATTGATGAGGCATGTATTTAAGCATAACAACAAATTCTTGTATAAAATATTCCTCATCAGCTTTATGCTCTAATAAATATGTATATGCCTCATGGTTTTCTAGGATTACGCTTTTAAGTTGATGATAAAAATAACGGAGACTTTGACATGCTTCCAGAAACTCTTTTAGCATGCTTTTAGGTATTTGAAGTTCTATAAAGTATTGTTCACTTCTGTTCTCCATGCATAGTAGCGCATCTATTCGGTGGTCTATTACTTCAATATTACAAAGTAATATGTGTAACGGATATTGCCAAATTACTGGATATTGAACAAGTAATTTTGATTGATAAACACTTTTAACTGCGCACTTCCAGTCTGCTTGTTTAACCGAGATCCCTCCATTATTAACCTTTTCAATGAGGATATCAGCAGATTCTCTTTTAGGAAGTTCTGTTTGCATGGTTTAATCATTGATTCGATAAAGGCGATTTACGAGAATCTTACCTGAAGGTTAAGTTTTAAGTATTTATTTCCGTCTTTTTTGTAAATATGACCAAACTTATGGCGGGTCATACTTGGCGTTTCAAAATAAGTTTGAGTATATAAGTAATCTTCTAAATCATTACGGTCATAGAAGTGGATACAAACGACATCTCCTTGGTCCTTAACGATAATGATACCACCATTGGCATTATATCGACCATTCCACTCTTTTGCGGGTGTCATACCCAATGCGGATGCAAGCAAAAGTTGTTTCATCTTGTGCTATGTACCATTGATAATATCTTGCAATGTACACTCAATAGTTTCTTTTTCGTAATCTGTCAGTTCCTGCCATGTGAATTTTTTATATACATCCTCTCCCTTGGTCCAATCATGAATATTGTTTGACTCAAAATACAATTGACCACTACAATTCACGGATAAATATCGTAATTCGTTATAACCGATTCCATAATTTGTTGCATCATAAGCGGACACATCTATTTCCGTATTAAGAAAATGGAGCATACGTGTTACATGTTGTTTTATGATATTGTTTTGTATATGAGTCATAGTATTTATACCGATTCGCGAAATTTTTGATAATGAGAATCCAAAAACTCTTTATTCGGTTGGAATCTATTGGGTAGGGCTATTGCTTTGTTTTTGAGAGAAACTAAATAATTGCGAAATGCGCTATCGTCTTTCGCACTATCTATAAATTTGTCTGATATACAAATGTAATAATCAGGAGTGATTGACATTAAGAGTTTATCGTATGCTTTATGAAACAAGGCATTCATACATAAGCCATTTGTTGGATTTGTACGCAAAGATTCATCTTCTGCCCAACTGATAATATGACATGCTTCCAAAAGCCGAGTATCCGACAAATGAGTAATACAACATTTATTGTCATAAGAGGATAAAACTGTGGCTCGGAAAAAGGATTGATTTATTCTTTGACGAATGACAGCTTCCCTTTCTGTTCCGAGGGGGAGAGATAATTCTGGTTGAGGTAAAGGATGGTGAGATAATTGTTCATATAGTTTAGCTGCATCATTGGCTAATTTATCCCAATGCCCACAATACATATTCCATATCTCTTCATCTAAACGACTATGATTCGCAAGTCCTACAATACCACGACGCATTAACTCCTCATCAAAACTGCCAAAGTTACCGATTTTCATCTTGACAGAATTGACAGACCGACCCATTAGTTCTGCTAACTTGCATATTTCCGGATTACTATTGCTCGCCTTACTAAAAGGAATGCGGCAATATAATTCCAGAGTCAGTATTGTTTGTTCTCTAGTCCATTCCATAATTCGATAAACTTTATACTATATATAACTATTCTTGTGGATGTTTCCCCAAAAACATTAACACCGTTCATCCCTTTGCTGTTAGGGAGGCATTAACTTCATTATCTCTGGCGATATTCCTTTCTATCTTCGGTATCCAAAAATCTCTATTTGATTTGAAAGTGTCTTTTTGTTTTTCCCAATCTCTGCCATGCCACATCTCACCATCCACAAAAATTGCAATCTTCTTCCCTTTATGAACAAAGTCTGGACAGCCGTAAACAGTCTTGTCATTTTTGCGGTAACGTAAACCAACATTCCACATGGCACTAGCCAAAAGCAGTTCCTGCTTAGTCCCTTTGGCTTTAACCGCCACCATGTTTTTATGCCGTTGTTCTTTTGTCAGTCTATCCATTTCTCTTAAAATCCCCACAACCGATTAGCGCCCAAAGGCCGACCAAAGCCCAACACTAACCGGCATAAGCGGGGAATACGTTGCTTGTTTGTTGCTTTGGTCGATTTTTGGGCAAACAAGCAGTCTGTTTTTCTAATGCTCCAAGAACACCCACTCATTGGCTGTCTTATTGATATAATCCCAATTGGGTTCTATTGTTTCGTTTTCTCCTGTCTGAATGCAGTTTGCAATTGGATAGGTTTCCGAATCCTTGGGCAGTTTGAGATTAGCAGACTCTTTCACTTCTACATAATGCTGCCCGCACCTTCTCCAAATTGCTAATACCGGATTGTCGTAGCAATCCATTTCTTGGATGTACTCATTTACTACATCCGTAATCCTTTCTTCAAAGGCTCTAATGTCTTGAATTCTACTCATTGTTTTGGTCATTTATGGGTTAATATTTTGTGGAGCATAGCGGACTAAAGTCCTTTCTCCCCTTCGGGTCGGCAGAGTACCACCTCTGCTTCTCCGCTTCGCTATCGGAGAGAGCCACTGGCGCTCTCCTTCACCTCACTGTTTTCCATCGGTGAGCGATGGCGGAGTGCCTCCGCAGGCATATATAATCGCCGGAGCAACTTAACGTCTGCCGGACGTATTTCTATTTAACTTGTTTCAGTATTTCTTCAGGGTCAATTCCCATTTGACTAATAGCACTTAAGTGTTTCCCCATCGCATTAAGTGAGTGACCACAGTGATAGAGTGTGTCATCAATAATTAACCACCTATCATGGCTCTCGTTCTTCCATTTATAGACATCTATGTGCTCCTTGTTTGCCTCTTTATCGTGCGCCTCCATCAAACGACGCATGCCTGCTCCAACACCATTTGTATAAATCTCAGCCTTTACCCCATTTGCACGCACATCTAAGATATCAAATGTAAGTGCATCTACATAACCATCAATGATAATGGCTCTTTGTTTAGCGGTCTTAATCAACGATTCTAATGCGACACGTGCCTCAAAGAAGTTTCCTTCAAAGAAGACCTGTTCGGCAGGCGGTAAGGCTGTCTTGACAAAGAAGTCTAATTGTTTATCATGCGCTTGCAAGATAGAACGATGCTCTGCTAATTCAGACTCTATGTGCAGTAGCCGCTGATTCAAAGCATAACCACGGAGCATATAGTCCTTCAAAACAGAGGTTGCCCAGCGGCGAAAAGCAACACCTTGTGGAGAGTGTATTCTGTATCCGACCGAAATGATTACATCAAGATTATAATAATCCACTTGAGAAACTTGTACAAATCCTATTCTTCTGCCATATTGGTTGGTCTGTGCAAATTTTGCACATCCCAAGGACGCGTCAACTTCACCTTCCTTAAAGATGTTAGAAATGTGACGATTAATGACAGATCTATCTCTACCAAACAATTCTGCCATTTGCGCTTGACTTAGCCACACCGTTTCATCTGCCAAGCGAACTTCCAACTTGGTTAATTCGTTCGGCTGATAAAGTACTATTTCGTTTTGTTCATTCATATCTTTCAATAACTTATTTGCACTGTTTTCCATCGGTGAGCGATGTCTGCCATTTTACGTTTGGCGAAACGATATCGAGTGCAAAATTACAACTTTTTTTCCATATACGCAAAAAAATCTTCGTTTTGCGAGCGATTTTCATAAGATTTGTGACAATTGCACACACGCATAGGTAATCATACTAAAAATAATAAGGATGCACGCTCCTGCTAAAATGTTGTTCTCTCGTTCCATAATATATAATTTATAAATGCTCCATTATACTTTCTTCCCCTATCTCCATCTTTGAGAAGGCAAAGAGTTTCTTTCCTAAATCCTTAATCGAAGCCCCTATATGATAAACAACTTCATCAATAATCAAGAATCGGTCGTGGATATTCTTCGTCTGTTTAACCTCTATTGAGCAGTATTGAGCATCGTGCTTATCTATATCCAATTGCGTAACCTTGTCTATAGACGGTGTATAAATGGTTGCTTGCACGCCTTGTGCGCGTTTATCTAATAAGGTAAAGACCGTTTCATCAATATAGTTATCTATCAAAACGATAGACTTAGTTGCCGACTTAACCAAATCCGAAACAAAGACATAAGCATCAAATATCTGCCCATCGTAAAAGACACCCTCCATTGGAGGCAAGGACGTGCGAACAAAGAAGTCTATCTTTTTATCGTGCTCCATCACTTTTTGCTCTAATCGCTCGATACGTTGATTCACAGCATATCCGCGTAGCATATAGTCTTTGAGAATACTATTCGCCCATTGGCGAAAACGGGTGCCGCGTATGGAATTTACACGATAACCAACAGAAATAATCATATCTAAGTTATAGAAAGGAATTTCTCGCATAATTTGTCGATTTCCTTCTAATCGAACCTGTGCAATTTTTGCACACGTTGCGATACTATCTAATTCTTGGCTTTGATAGATATTGCGAATATGACGTCCAATAGATGTTCTATCGGTGTCAAATAACTCTGCCATTTGTTGCTGGCTCAGCCATACCGTTTCGTTTTCTACTCTAACTTCTAACTTAGTTAATTCGTTCGGTTGATAAAGTACAATTTCGTTTTCCATAATGCTTGTGTTTGGTGTCCGGTGGTGGTTCGGACGGGTTTGTTTTCATTTTCCGCTGCAAAAGTACTGCTATATTCTGACACCTTTGGTCAGTGGATGCAAAAAAACAACAAAAAAATGCACTTTTCCTGTCAAAACGACAACGAAAAGCGCATTTAGAAATATGTCCTCAATATTTAACGTCAGTGGGTGAGGTTCTCTATTAGAACAGATAACCCATCTTTACGTAGAAGTTGGAAAGCTTATTATTATCTTGCTCCATGTATGGCTTCTCATTCACCGGCATAGCCCAATCGGCAGAGAGAACGAAGTTCTCGTTCATACCCACCTTCAAACCTACACCTGCCGTCATATGCGGACGATAGACGTCCGACTTATCCTGCGAGAAATAGTCCGGATGTGCCTTAATCAAGTCCTCTTTAATCTCATACGGCTGCGTCACCATACCTAAATCAAAGAACGGATTAAGTCCCACAAAGAAATGCTGATGACCGATGTCAAAGTTCACGATACGGAAACGGAACTCTATGTTAGCAAAGGCAAAACCCTTAGCAGAGATACGATTAGCCATCATACCACGAACCGAGTTACCACCACCCAATCCTTCGTAATAAACACGCTGGATAAAGAGCGAATTGAGGTAGTTATCCATATAGAACGGACTTTTACCCGCAATCAGGTTCTGCGTTCCCACACGATAAGCAAACACAATATTGCTGAAGCAACGACTCTGACGTTGCAGCACCGACACATAGTGACGGAACGTGAAATTGAACTGCAAGTGATTATAACCTGCCGAAGCCTGCTGACCATACTTGGCATTAAAAGCCGCCGAATAGGTAAAGAAAGCATCCGCATAAATACCACGATTAGGACCTTGACGCTTATCGCGCGTATCATAACTAATACCCGCACGCGCATAAGGATGCCAACCGCCATTCTCCTCTGCCTTGTCAATCAATCCCCACGATTTATAGTTCTCGTACAAACTGCCTGCATCGGGATTGAGGGCTTTTTGCTCATAGGGTTTAAGTTCCGAATCAAACTCGTTCTTACCATTGAGCATGCCTATATTACAGTCCTCAATGATATAACCAAGCACACCTACACCGGCATTCCATTTCAAGTCCTTGTAGATAGTACCCTCTATATCCGCAGCAAAGCGAATGAGGTCACGTTTATACTTATAGAAGACGCGAGACTTGTACTGCTCCGGATTAGTCATTTTCTCCGGGTTCTTGTTCCATTTAACCCAATCGGAATTGAACTTACTCTGATAGCCGTTAAAGCCATAGAAATCGCACATCGCATCGGGTAGATAGGTTGCGTCCAAGGTCAACCGATGGTTCGGAATGAGGTACTTACTATCGTAGTTAACCCGGAAGATTCCGTGGTGCTTGGTCGTATATGCTCCCTCCACATAGATGGAGTGGATATACTCGGGGTACTGCTTACCATCCCCATAGTAATAAATATTGCCTAATAACCCGCCTTGAAATCCGTAGTCGGCATCAAAAGCTACGGAAGGCAATACACCAAAGTTCCAACCGGTTTTAATCTTATTGCCCAACGAATCTACTTCAACCGGTTTGGGAGCTTTCTTTGCTGCCAACGGCATCACTAATGCCGTAGCCAGCCCTAAAATCAATACTTTCTTCATTTAACTTTTTACTTAACTATCCACAATCCACTATCCACAATCCACATTCAACTATAGCAACGGCAGCAGCCATGCTATCGCCACACCAAGATACGTTCCCACAGCATATCCCACCAATCCAATCACAATACCGCTTAGCAGCACTTTTTTATTCTTCATCGCACCTACTACCGGAGGAACAAAAGGAGGCGAGCAGAGCAATGCCACCTGACCTACGGTAAACAGGTCTCCACTAACTTTCATTATTCGGCAAAGCAATAAGTGCAATAAAGCACTAATAACCATAATCCAAGCCACAAACAGACCTATCATTGCCGCACTGCCGTTGATACTGTGAATATCAAATAGAGAGGCAACAATCACGCTGAAGATAAGGATAAAGAACATACCCAACTCAAAGGTCTTAGGTAAAGCTCTCACTTTCTTAAAGAACGAAGCGATAATAGCCAGCGTCGTGATGGTGAGAATAATCACCAACTCATTCAGTTTTCCGGTGAGGAGCAGACTCAGTCCTGCACCGATAGCAAGGAAGAGTACGCTCAGTCCTAAACCAATAAACATACCTCCGATGTTCTCTTTCTTGAACATGCCCTTGTAACTCTCCACGTCGTTGGTGGCAATCTCTTCATCTTTACGCCCACGACGGGTAACGTTCTCCTCATAGGGTAGCAGCTTGCGGAAGACTTTATAACCACCACCTATAATAAAGAATATATAAGGAGTAGTTAGCACCATCTCAAAGGCGAGAACAATCGCCATCACGGACTTATCTACCCCCAAGGAGGCACCTAAGGCGTTGAAGTTCATCGTGCCACCGGTATAGATACCGGTCATCATGGCTGCCACGTTCTCCATTTCGGGAATACTCGTATGACGGAAAATAAAGTAACCTGAGATAACAGCCACCAGTACCGCAGCTACACCACCTACCAATGCCCAAATGGTTTTAGGCAAGGCCTTGGTCCATAGCTTGAAATCACAATTGAAAAGCATGAGCGGGATAGCCAGCGGAACGGCGATATTCATAATCATCGACTGCACCTTACTAAAGGTGATGGCAGCCGCCGATTCGGCTTCAAAGGAGCACGCGCCCGTAAGGGCAAGAATAATTCCTACGGCATACGCCAACACGACAGTCCCCACTTTCTGAACCCATGTCCACCTCTTAAATCCCTCTACAATCAACACCGGCATTACCATGTACAATGCCAAAACAAGAAAAACTCTAATCATAACTACAACATTTTATAATTACACAATTCCCCAACACTTCTCTCCCCTCTTCACTCTCACTTTCACTCTCCTAAATCCTCAATCCTTAATCCTCAATCCTTAATCCTTAATCCTCAATAGCCCTTTGGGCGCTCAATCCACCCTACTCTTTCGCACGCCTAAACTTCCTCACTTGGTACAGATATTCTTGGAAGAACATCCAAAATGGTGCTTGTATGAAGAACAGCAACGGAATACAAATCAGTTGCCATAAGTATTGTACGGAGTTATGGAAAGCAGGATCCTTAATCTTCCCCCTAATGATAAACCAAATCAGCCAGATAGGCAAGGTCACCGCAGCGCAAATAACGAAGATAGGCGACAATAAAATAAGTCCAATCAGCAGTACCCAACGAGGGATACGATGCTTCTTGAACTTATCAAACGGAGCAGGCGGGTTCTCCTGCAATTTTTGTATATTCTCTTCGTAATGCTCATCATCCGGCACCCACATTATTTGTTCGCGCATACGCAGCGTGAGTTCATCACGTAAGGCATTGATGATTTGCGGTTGGGTCAACTCCTCCGTAGCCTTCGCCTGGATATCCTCCACAAACTGCGTCACATTGATGGGTTTGCCTATATTGACGGTCAACGAGTCCCATAAGTGGAAATAGTCGCCATATTCCAACCCTACAGGAACGATATAGACCGGCTTTTGGTCACCAAATTTCTCATTGGCACGGAGGGCGATGCGGAAGATACCCTTACTAAGCGGAAGCAACGAGTGTTTCGGGCGATGAGTTCCTTCGGGCAGAATGCAGAAGGGCACATCATCATTGAGCACTTCTACCGCTTTGTCTAAGGTCTCGTCATTCTTGCGCACCTCATCTAATCCATCGCGAACACGATTGATGGGCATAATCTTGAAGAAATTCAGGAGTTTAGCCCGCTTGGGGTTCTTGAATATATCCGCGCGTGCAACAAAAACCTTACGGCGCCCATCTATACCTAAGATGCACAAAGCATCACAAAGGGCATTCGTATGATTGGGAGCAAAAATGATGGCACCATCTGTCGGGATATTCTCCCGACCTACATACTGAAAGCGGCGATACGATTGACGAAACATCCAGTCCACAAAGGGGCGGAAGAATTCGTACACTTTATCTTTGTCTTGTATGCGTGCCATATACAACGAAAAATGACGTGCAAAGTTACAAAAAATTCGTTAATTGAGCAAATGATTTGAGAAAAATTCTTCATTTTTTACCCCAAAATAGGTATTTTTACCCCTCAAATGCATTTTTTTTGCATTTTTTTGCGAAAAAATTTGGTCATATCAAAAAAATGTAGTACCTTTGCACCCGCTTTCGAAAAAGAAATCTATTTAGGTGATGATTCGAGTGTGAATCGGATAAATAGAAATCTTTTTTAAAACTTCCAAAAAGTACCACTTTTTGGAAAGAGGAGGAATCGCGGCTACCTCTGTCAAAGCGGAGTTTTGACATCGTAGCAAGCGAATTCCGACGAAAGGTGCGGTAGTTCAGTTGGTTAGAATACCGGCCTGTCACGCCGTAGGTCGCGAGTTCGAGTCTCGTCCGCACCGCGAAAGTTCTGAAAATCAACGGTTTAACCGTTCAGAACAAGCAAAAATGCTTTAACTTCAGATAGGAGTTGAGGCATTTTTCATTAAATACTGGAAAAACAGAACAGTATTAGAACACTAATAGAACACTTCAACAAACCTATTTTTTATGATTTTGCAGAGAACTCGACGCAAAACCATAAAAAAAAATGTCAGTTTTACACTATCCTTCCAGTCCTTCTCATGGAAATGAAAATGTCCTCACTCATGAGGGTGCATCCGGTTTACAATCGTATGTAAACTATTACCCCGCAGTATTAAAATTTTGTCCTAATCCTTCTTTGGGTTGGTACATTGAGTATTATGCTCGTTCCTCTAAAACACAAAAACTTTCGCGTTATCGTCTTCGCCTTAATATTGTTAAGCGCCGTTATCGCAAAATGTCAGAGTTCTATGTGTATGCCAATACGCTTGTGTCGGAACTGAATATGAGTTTGAGCCAAGGTTGGACACCGGATCAACATTCTGATGGCTTTAGAACAGACGCAACATCTCAAATGCCGGTTCCGTCTACAATGCTTACTACTCCTGTGACCAATGTTCCTACTGCATTTGCCCCCACAACAACGAGCGCACAGCAAGTATATAATACCACCATCTTGGAACTGCAAAAGGAAGTCGAGTTATTAAAAGTTATTGTTTCTCAATATACTAAATCGGCTATCATTCCACAAGAATCATTGACTCAACCAGTGCAAGAGATTTCCGTAGAGCAAGAGAAATCTGCCGAAGTGGAGATCGTTCCTGCCGTATGTACCACACAAACCGAACCCAAAAACAATGGTATTTTGTTGGTAGATTTGTTGGATCGTTTTGTTGAGGCAAAGGAAAAGGTTGTGCGTAAGGATACCTTCCGCGCATATAGTAACTTTGCCCATACATTCAAAAAGTACTTGTTGGAGAATATGCCGGATATTGCTGCACAAGATTTCACAAGGGCTGACGCACAGGCATACATGGCATATAGAGAGGAAGAGATGATGAAGTTCAAGCGTCAGCACAGCGACTTCAGTGACAAGTCCACGCGTTCTATAAACAACTATATCAAATCACATCGTCTGTTCTTCTCATGGGGTATTGAGGAAGAGTTGATAACCAATAATCCCTTTGCCCAACTCAAATTGCAGCGAAACGAAGAGAAGCGCCGCGATTTAGTGACGGAAAACGTATTGAAACAGGTAAAGGATTACCTCGTAGAAAATAACCAAAAGGGATTCCTATTGGTATGTATGCTTATCTACAGTGGTTTTATCCGTCCTAAAGAGATACGCGAACTACAAATCCGCGATGTACACATGAAAGACCATTGCATTATCGTACCGCCTAACGTATCAAAAAACCACTGTACCCGTGTTGTAGGTCTCACTCCGGAAATTGAGAATCTAATGCACGATTTACGTTTAGACATCCTTCCTGAAGATTATTTTATTTGCGGAAAAGATTTAATTCCAAGTAAAATGTCTGCCGCAGATGCTAGTTATCGGAAAGCTTGGTTAGAGATGCGCCGTGAATTGAATTTGCCCGAAACGATGCAACTCTACTCTCTGAAGGATACGGGCATTACCAACATGCTTGAGAATGGTGTTCCTGCTATTGATGTAATGAAACAAGCTGGGCATCACGACTTGGCTATGACCTCTCGCTACGCGAATCACAAGGACACTCGAATCGCTCAAAAAATGTATAAGAATAACCTCTCATTCGGAAGCGAAAAAGAAGAAAATTAATTCAATGCAATAAACTTAGAAAAAAGTTGTAAACTTGTAAACCTGTAAACCATAGCATATAATCTGCTGATATTAAAGCAATTAGATTTTTACAACTTTTTATGATGAGATGTAAAGGAACT
>JAKSNF010000013.1 GCA_024400115.1 Paludibacteraceae bacterium
AATAGTCGATTAATTATTAGTAAAGATTTTAGAAAGGATTTTAAGTAGGATTTCTTATCTCACTTTGTTCGAACGATTATTTCTGAGGGCGTAGCCCGCACGGCTCTGCCGATCGACTGAATGAAATGAAGGAGAAATTAAAAGAAAGGATATGCTAAAAAGATTTCGAACGGATTTTCAGTAAAGATTTTTTATATTCAAACCTAATATCCTACGCCAAAATCTAACTAAAAATCGACTCCAAATCGGATAAGCACCACCTTTTATTAGATTTCGCTTCGCTCAGAAATCTAACTAAAAATCTAATAGAAAATCGTAACTAAAAATCACTAACGACTATAGGCGGAGAGGCAGAAAGGTGCAGCCGAAACATATATCATCTGCGTAATTAAGGAGAGTGGGCTGAAACAACCCTGTCAAAGCGGAACTTTGACATCTTGTGAAGCCCACTTGACGAGCACAGGGCGTGTGAAACCGCCCGGAATAAAAAGGGGAGGCTTATAGCCATGGCAGCAAATATAGCGAAATAAGCCGATAGGGTTAATCGTATGAGTGTAACGAATAGAATAACCTTATAGGCTGAGCGGGAGACAAAAAGTCCGTAGATAATCTGTCTAAATCTGCGGGAGACAAACAAATACTGAAAACAACAAAATATAATTCATAACAAACCTTAGTGTACATAATCTACAATCATGAAACATCATTTTACTTTATTGAGCCTTTTGGCTCTCACATTCACTCTCTCTCCCCTGCACGCGCAGGAGTTTGAGTCCGCCACCGATGCTGTCCGCAATATGCAGGTCGGTTGGAACCTCGGCAATACACTCGAGAGCAACAGCGGCGACACCACGAACATGTGGATCGAGAAATGGTCGCAACGCAAGACCTCGGATTACGAGACCGCTTGGGGTCAAGCCGTTACCACGCAAGCCCTTATCCATCTGTTCAAGGAGGCAGGTTTCAACGCTATCCGCGTGCCCGTGACGTGGTATCCGCACACTAAAAACACGTGGAACATCTCCCTTGTCAATAATCAGCCTGTTTGGTCTCCAACCAAAGACCCGATAGGTACGGATATTGACCCCGTGTGGATGGCTCGCGTCAAGGAGGTAGTGGACTATGTCATCAACGAGGGCATGTACTGCATTATCAATATCCACCACGACACAGGCACATCGAACACCCACTGGCTCATTGCTGATACGGTGAATTACAACGCCCAACACGAGCGCTTCGCGGCTATCTGGAAGCAGATTGCCGAGGAGTTCAAGGACTACGACGAGCACCTTCTCTTTGAGGGATATAACGAGATGACCGACCCTGCCAACTCGTGGTGCTTTGCCTCGTTCGGCACGTCCGCTAAGTACAACGCCGGCATGGCCAAGTCGGCTTATGAGGCTATCAACCGTTATGCACAACTCTTCGTTAATACCGTTCGTGCTACGGGAGGCAATAACGCTACGCGTAACCTCATTGTCAGCACGTATGCCGGTTGTGACGGACACGGAACGTGGAATAACCACCTCAATGACCCCCTCAAGAACCTCAAGTTACCTCAGGATGAGGCCACTAATCACCTTATCTTTGAGGTGCATAGTTATTGGGACACCAAGAACTTCACCTCTGCTTCTGTGGGTCAATTGACAACGGCTATGACTAACCTCAAGAACAACCTCTCGGTGCCGAATAATAACACCCCCGTTATCATTGGCGAGTGGGGTAGTGCAGACGATTCGGGCGGTTCTAAACCGCAACAACTGAACGCTTTTGCGGAGGCATATAGCCGTGAGGCTAAGAAAGCGGGTTTCACTACTTTCTATTGGATGGGACTGGTCGATGGTAAGACGGATCGTGCCGTGCCGCAGTGGACGCAACCTGCCGTTCGGGACGCTATCCTCAAGGGCTATCGTACTGCCGTTCCGTTGGAAGAGGTGCGTGAGGCACCAACGGATAGTCGTATCTTCTCCGTTATGGGTCAAGAGATGGGAACGGACAGAACATCCCTGCCCTCCGGCTTATACATCCAAGGCGGCAAAACCTTCTTCATCCCCTAATCCACCATCCACCCCTTCCTCTTCGCACCGTTGTAGGTATCGTTTGAGCGTTTGGGGTGTTATGTGTAGTGTGCGAGCAATCATACGTTGTGAGTAGCCCTCTGCTAACATCTTCTTGATACGTTTACGGTGTTTGTAGGGGGCTAACATCTGTACTGGTTCTACGCCGAACGGTCTGCCCAGATGCATACCTTCGGCGCGTTTGCGGGCTAAGGCTTCTTTGGTGCGTTGGGAGATGAGTTGTCTTTCTATCTCGGCACTCAGTCCGAAGGCAAAGGCGAGCACTTTCGCTTCTATATTATCGCCCAATCGGTAATGGTCTTTGATAGTCCACAGGCGGCAACCTTTTTGCATGCAGTGGTTGAGTATATCCATTATCATGAATAGGCTGCGCCCTAATCGGCTTATCTCGGAGCAGATGATGACATCTCCCTGATGGATGTTTTTTAATAACTTGCCTAATCGGCGTTTGCTGTAGGGGGTTGTTCCGGAAATGGTTTCTTCTATCCAACCATCGATGTTTAGGTTATTCTCTTTACAGAAACGAGAAATCTCAAATCGTTGATTTTCTACCGTTTGTTTGTCACTTGACACGCGAATATATCCGTAAGTCATTTTTTTGCAAAGATACGGATATTAAATGAATTATGCAAACAAACGAATCAAATTTGCCTATATCTTTACATTCTTTTCCGTATTAGGTACCTTTTGCTCCGCCCTCTCGCTTCTCGTTTCTTGTTTCTCGTTTCTTGTTTCTCGTTTCTTGTTTCTCGTTCTTTTATCGGAGTGCGCGGACGCACCCCCGCATTCAATGCGGGTTCTCTCCCCTCTCACCTGTAGGCGCTTGCGCCGTCCACTAACCTTTTACCTTCCCCCTTTAGGGGGGCAACGGCTTCAAAAGTCACAACATTGTCCCAACATAGTCACAACATTTCCACAACTTTTAAGGCCTATGCAAGGGCATTACTTGTACTCGCAGGGCTTAGTAAAAACCCGATAAAAACCCGATTTTGAAAGTTTTTTAGCGGTTTTATATATTTTTAATGTTATGTTTGCCCAAAAAGTTCGTAATCAAAATAATAGAGGGGGACACAAAGAATTATGAATTTTGAATTATGAATTATGAGAGGGAGCGAGACCCTCGAGAGAGTGTCGAGTGAGTGTCGGCCGACTGTCGGCTCAAAAAGACTGCAAAAACACTACCTCTACACAAGAGAAATAGCATAAAATCAACAAATAGATTTGCATATATCAAAAAAAAGCAGTACCTTTGCAGTCAAATTTCGAATGATTGTATATTATTAACCAATACTACCTATTATGAAACACTTTTCACTATTATTGGCAGCTCTTTGCTCCTTGTTCCTTGCTCCTTGCTCCTTGCGTGCGCAAAGCGAGCAGCAGATAGAAGACATCCTTTCTCGTATGACCTTAGACGAGAAGATTGCCGTCATTCACGCCCAATCTAAGTTCTCTTCCCCCGGTGTGCCCCGCCTCGGTATTCCCGGACTATGGTGCTCCGATGGCCCTCACGGCGTGCGCGCCGAAGTGCTATGGGACGAGTGGAACCAAGCCGGATGGACGTCCGACTCCTGCGTGGCCTTCCCTGCACTGACCTGTCTCGCTGCTACGTGGAACCCCGAGATGAGTCGCCTCTACGGCGAGAACCTCGCCGAAGAAGCCCTCTATCGTGGTAAGAACGTGATGCTCGCTCCGGGTGTTAATATATTCCGCACGCCCCTCAATGGACGTAACTTCGAGTACATGGGCGAAGACCCCTACCTCGCTTCACGTATGGTAGTGCCCTATATACAAGGCGTACAGTCCAAGGGCGTTGCCGCTTGCGTCAAGCATTTTGCCCTCAATAACCAAGAGACCTACCGTCACCTTGTGGATGTGAAAGTGTCCGACCGTGCCCTCTACGAGATCTACCTGCCTGCTTTCAAGGCTGCCGTCACCGAAGCCGGTGTGTGGTCTATCATGGGTTCGTATAACCGCTACAAAGGGCAGTATAACTGCCATAACGAATACCTACTCAACGATATCCTCCGTGGCGAATGGGGTTTTGACGGAGCCGTCATCTCCGACTGGGGCGGCTGTCAAGAGACACCCCAAGCTATCACCAATGGACTCGATCTCGAGTTCGGTACGTGGACGGACGGACTGACCATGGGTACTACCAATAGTTACGACATCTATTACCTTGCTAACCCTTATAAGAAACTCATACAAGAGGGCAAGGTTGGCACGGAAGAACTGGATAACAAAGTGCGTAACGTGTTGCGTCTTATCCTCCGTACGTCCATGAACCCTAATCGCGGCTTCGGTTCCCTCCACTCGGATGAGCATTACGCCGCTGCCCGTAAGATTGCTACCGAAGGTATTGTGCTGCTCAAGAACGATGTGGCCAAAGATAAGCAACCGCTACTCCCCATCGTTGGATATGTTGACGAAGAAGAAAAGGTATTTAATCACAAGAAACCGGTTGAGACCATTCTCGTTGTAGGAGAGAACGCTATTCTCCCCATGACCATCGGTGGCGGTTCGTCCTCGCTCAAAGTGCAACGCGAGATATCCCCCTTACAGGGTATCTCCGAGCGTGCTGCCAAAGATGGAATAGAGGTCTATTATTCTCGTGGTTACGTGGGGGTCGAACGGTTAGAGCAAGACAATATGTCCGTCGATATGTCGGAGGAGAAGTATGATTATGAAAACGGGGAAGACCCTAAAGAAGAAATGTTGTTCTTGGCTCGTGCGTGCGATGTGGTGATTTTTATAGGTGGTTTGAATAAGGACGGTCACCAAGACTGCGAAGGCGTTGACCGTAAGGAGTACGAACTGCCCTATGGTCAGAACGAGCTGATAGAAGCTCTGTATAAGGCTAACCCCAACCTCGTAGTGGTGAACATCAGCGGAACGGCAGTGGCTATGCCGTGGGCAAAGAAAGTGCCGGCTATCGTGCAGGCTTGGTACCTCGGTTCCGAAGCCGGACACGCTATTGCCGATGTTCTCTTTGGAGACGTTAACCCAAGCGGTAAACTGCCTTTCTCTATCATGGAGAAACTGACGGACTACCCCGCTCACCAGTACGGCGAACTCGGTTACCCGGGTATTCCCGACCCGAATGCCGAGGGTAAGTTCTACGAGGAATACAAGGAAGACATCTTCGTCGGTTACCGCTATGCCGACAAGGCGAAAGTCAAACCTATTTTCCCCTTCGGTCACGGACTGAGTTATACGTCGTTTGCGTATTTTGTGTGGTATGAAGATAACGCGGACGGAACGAAGACCGTCAAAATAACCGTTGTCAATGAATGTAAAGTAGCCGGTTCGGAGGTAGTGCAGATGTACGTGGGAGAGGATAAACCGACGGTACCGCGTCCCGTGAAGGAACTGAAAGCCTTCCAAAAAGTCTATCTGGAACCCGGCGAGAGCAAGACCTTGACCTTTACCCTCGACCCCAAAGACTGGGGTTATTGGGACGAGGACGAGCATACGTTTGTAACTAACCCCGGATATTACACGGTTTATTTTGGTTCCTCGTCAAGAAATATATTCTGGAGATATAGACGTTATTACAGTTTAGGAAAAGACTATTAGAATACACTATGACACATACACGTTGCCTTATTATTGGTTCCGGTCCTGCCGGATATACCGCCGCTATTTACGCGGCTCGTGCTAACCTGCAACCCATCCTTATTGAGGGTCCGCAGACGGGTGGTCAACTCATGATTACCACCGAGATTGAGAACTTCCCCGGCTACCCCGACGGAGTTGAACCCTTCCAAATGATGGACGACCTACGCCGCCAAGCCGCACGCTTCGGTACCACCTTCGTGAGCGGTAGCGTCACCAACGCAAGATTAGGAGTACCTATAAACTATATCACTGTCGAAGATAAGGACGAATACGAAGCCGAGACGGTGATTATCGCTACCGGTGCGAGTGCTAAGTTCTTGGGTATTCAGTCCGAACAAGATTATAAAGGAAAGGGCGTGAGCGCGTGCGCCACGTGTGATGGTTTCTTCTACCGTAGGAAGACGGTAGCCGTAGTGGGCGGTGGTGACACCGCTTGCGAGGAGGCTAATTACCTAAGTAACCTCTGCGAGAAAGTGTATCTGATTGTGCGCAAACCATACCTCCGTGCCTCAAAGATCATGCAAGACCGTGTACTCAATAACCCCAAGATAGAAGTGCTCTTTGAGCATAATACGCTGCGCCTCACGGGTGAGAATAGAGTAGAGGGAGCCGACCTGATATACAAGAAAGGTGAACCGGAGGAAGAGATAAGGCATATAGCTATCAATGGTTTCTTCTTGGCGATAGGGCATAAGCCGAACACGGACTTGTTCCGTCCGGCGGTAGAGTGCAACGAGGAAGGGTATATCATCGTACGGGGCGATAGTCAAGCCACGAACGTGCCCGGTGTCTTCGCCGCAGGTGACTGTGCTGACCCGCATTACCGTCAAGCTATCGTCGCTGCCGGCAGCGGCTGCAAAGCCGCCATCGAAGCCGACCGGTACTTGCAGGCGTAATCTCCCGCTCGGTCAGTAGTGCCTACTGCCCTATTACGCAAATTAGCCGCCATGGCTAAAACCCG
Organism: Paludibacteraceae bacterium; assembly: GCA_024400115.1. Lineage (GTDB taxonomy): Bacteria > Bacteroidota > Bacteroidia > Bacteroidales > Paludibacteraceae > Colicola. Next base: position 6,661 of record JAKSNF010000013.1, read on the forward strand.
CGCTTAATTGGTTTATTCGGGCGGCTGCGCACGCCCTTTGCCCGTCGAACAAGGCTCAGCACGATAGCCTTGCCCCGCAAGCCTAGGGGTGTCTTTCGCCTCGTTCTCCTCAATTACGCGGATGGTAGTAAGGTCGCTCCACGCGACATTGTACGCCCTCCGAGCGTGCGGGCAAGATTACGCTTCGCGAAAGATTAACTTTTAGTACCTGCGGTGCTTTCTAAATTAGGTGCAGCCGAAACATATATCATCTGCGTAATTAAGGAGAGTGGGCTGAAACAACCCTGTCAAAGCGGAACTTTGACATCTTGTGAAGCCTACTCGACGAGCAAAGCGTGTGCTTCAGCCACGCGGAATAAAAAGGGGAGGCTTATAGCCATGGCAGCAAATTTGCGTAATAACGAGCAAAGCGAGTGAGCGGGAGATAAAAAAAAGAGTTCTCCTTTGCAGTAGAACTCCTTTAGTGGTACCTCTTGGAGTTGAACCAAGGACACATGGATTTTCAGTCCATTGCTCTACCACCTGAGCTAAGGTACCTCGTCGGAATCTGCTTGCCACGATATCATCGTTCCGCGATGATAGGTGGTGGCCGCGGTTCCTCCTCTTCCCACAAAGCAGGCTTCGTGGGAGCCCTACTTTTCGAAAGCGAGTGCAAAAGTACGGCTTTTTTTTGACATACACAAATTTTTTTGCAAAAAAATACAAAAAAAACGCTTTTTTTCATGAATTTACAGGTAATTGCGACTGCACATAACGGTTTTTCCGACAAATTTGGCATTCCTCGCCAATCCCAAGAAACGAGTTCTATCGAGACACGAATCGTCTTTGAACCTACCTTCCGCGATGAAAATATGCTCCGCGGCATCGAGGGGTTTAGTCACTTGTGGCTGATATGGGAGTTCAGTCAGGCGACAGGCGACGGGCAACAGGCGACAGGGGACAGGCAGTGGAAAGCTACGGTGCGCCCGCCTCGGTTGGGCGGCAATACGCGCGTTGGTGTGTTCGCTACGCGTTCCCCCTACCGTCCTAATCGCTTGGGACTGAGTTCGGTAGAGCTGGTACGAGTAGAGAAAACAGCCACCGAAGGTACTGTTCTCATTGTTCGTGGCGCCGACCTACTGAACGGCACACCCATCTATGACATTAAACCTTATCTGAGTTATTCCGATAGTCACCCCGATGCCCGTAACGGTTTTGGGGAAGCAACGAGGGATTATCGACTGAAAGTGGAGTGGGGCAACAGGCAACAGGCTACTGGCAGAGAGGTGCCCTACTCCCAAATAGAGGAGATACTGAGTCAAGACCCTCGTCCTGCATATCAGTCCGACCCCGAGCGGATATATAAACTCGATTATGCCGGGTGGAAGGTCTCGTTTAGGGTAGAAGGGGATACGGTTTATGTCATTAAAATAGCACAAAGATAAGGTAAAAAGGCGTTTTGCGTTGCAAAATGCTTTTTTTATTTGCATATATGCAAAGTTTTTCTTACCTTTGCACGCTTTAATTATAGTAACGCAATGAAAAAGACTTTTATTTTTCTATTCTCGCTCGTTTTGAGCATGGGGCTTAATGCCGCAAGTTATGGTATTTTAGTGAACGGTAAGCACTATTTTGCAGGGACACAGAACCCCAGTCCCGGAGACCCGTCTTTCCAAGAATATATGTGCTTGGGTGTACCCCTGAAGAAAGGGGATGCTCTCAGTCTTTATGACAAGGAGAATAAAGCCGCTTGGACAGTGGCGCTTGATGGTGCTTCGACGAAGAACATCAGCAAGGGTGCGGACGCTTATTCGTGCTCGCAGGACGGCTGCTATGACTTTTACATTAAGCTCAAATACAACGCCGACCAGCTCTACGTAGGTGCCGTCGGTGCCGGTTGTTCGGATTGGGGCGAGGATATAGAAGGCGGTGGCGATGACGGTCAGTGTCAAGATGGTCCTTATGGAATAGAGGTTAAGCGTGGGGATAGTATTTCTGTCTTTCCGGCTACTGCCACGGGCGAACCCGATATGGAAGGGCGTGTGCAGTACATGGCGAAAGTCAAGTTGATGATGGGCGATACGTGCAAACTGGCTAACCTCAGTTGTGACTCGCGTTGGATGGTGGATATAGACCCTTACGACGCTTATGTAGATTTCAAGGGCGGAAAAGCAGCGGGTTATGTGGTTGCCCTCGTGTCCGGCTGTTATGATTTTTATATTAAGATGAAGAGTGGTGACGATGTGCTCTATATCGGTTATGGCGAGGGTTGTTCAGATCCCAAACCGATAGAGCCTTGTCCCGATGAGCGTACCACGTATGCCACGAGTGCTCCTGCCGAGTGCCCGGACGTGATGTTGCAAGGCTTCTATTGGGATAGTTACCACGTAGATGGTACTTATGCTCCAGATACCAAGAAATACGGAGATACCAAGTGGGCTACCTTATTGCCCGATGCCAGTGAGATAGGTGCTTATTTCGATATGGTTTGGTTGCCGCCTTCGGCTAAGTCGGACGGGGGTGTTGGCTACGGTCCTGCTCAATATTCGAATCAGACCTCCGCTTGGGGTTCGCGTTCGGATCTTATCAAACTCATCAACGCCCTTCATGCGCAGAATACCAAGGTGATAGCGGATGTGGTTATCAATCACACGGCTAATAAGACCTCGTGGTGCAATTTCTACGAGAACGATTTTGGCTGTTATGGTAAGTTCTCGCCCACGGCGGCTTGGATATGTAAGACAGATGAGATGAACTCTGACCCGAAAGCCAAAGACTGTTTAGGTGCCGCTACGGGGGCAAATGATGACGGTTATGGCGACGAGGCTAACTACGCTGCTGCTCGCGACTGGGATCACCAGAACCAAGCCGTGCGTAATATGTTCAAAGCCTACCTTAAGTACCTCAAGAACTACGTGGGTTATGACGGCTGGCGTTACGACTATTGCAAGGGCTTCCATAACTCACATATCAATGATTATAACGCAGCTGCGGGCAATTATTTCTCCGTCATGGAGTACTGGGACGGCAATGTAGAGACCCTCAAGTCGCATTTGAGTGACGCTAATTGGAACACCTGTACCTTTGATTTTGCCACTAAGTACGAGGCTCTCAACCGTGGTATAGCCGCCGGTAACTACAATGGTTGCAAGGGTTGCGGACTACTCGGTGCAGGCAAGAGCCGTTATGCGGTGACGTTCGTGGATAGCCACGACAGTTTCAGTCGCGACGATAATGAGTTCTTGGGTAAGGGCAATTCGATGAAGAACAACGATAATAAGAACAAAGTGCTGCAAGCCAATGCTTTTATTCTCTCTATGCCGGGCGTGCCTTGCGTGTTCTATCCTCACTGGAAAGATAGTTATACGGGACCGTTCATCCGACAGATGATTGATGCTCGTCATTTGACGGGGGTACATAGCGAGAGTGCTGTTTCGGACGAAGCCACCAATGGCGGTTATAAGGCTACGGTGACGGGTAAGAACGGTAGTTTGGTTTTGCTGCTTGGCGATAAGGCTTCGCAAACGGTAGCAGGATATACTAAGTTCGTAGATGGTGTGAGCAAGGGTTTTGCTATTTGGATTAAGGTGAATAACGAAGAGGCTCCGCACGTGTTTATCCAACCGGGTAGTCAACGCTTTACCGATAACGTGAACGGTATTCAAGTGACCTTGGCGGCTACGGGTAGTCTGAGTGCGGTGGATATCTATTACACGATTGATGGCACAACGCCGAGTAAGTCGTCGTTGCATTACACACAGCCTTTCACTATCAAAGAGACAACCACCGTCAAAGCCATTGCTTATGCAGGAACGAAGGCCTCTTCGGTACAAGAAGCTACCTTCACTTATAAGGAGGCTAAGACACCGATTACCGTTCGTCTGGCGCAACCCGATGAGTGGAAAGATGTTTATTTGTTTGCTTGGACGGCAGATGGTAAAGGTACTAATATCTTAGGCGGTTGGCCCGGTACACCCCTGACCTTAGATGCGGACGGCTGGTATGCTTATACGTTTGATGAGACGGTGAAGGAGATTAACTTCATCTTCAACAATGGCGGTAAGGGAGAGCAAACGGCAGACCTATATACGACGTACGATGTGTGCTATATCTGGACGGGTGAGTGCGAGGTGGAGGACGAAGAGTGTTCTGCTCCCGTGACGGACTTTAAGGTTATTCTCTCCCCGGGAAGTAAGGTGTTCAAGGATGCTGAAGCGGGTGTGGATATAACGATGACGGTTATCGGTTCGGGTGAGGATAACCCCACTATCTATTATACCTTAGACGGTAGTGAACCCTCAGCTCTCTCGACTAAGAGCACTGTTAATCCGACACTTATTAACATCAAGCAAACAACGACGGTTAAGGCGTTGGCTATTGCCGGAGATAAGCAGAGTGAGGTGGTGATGGAGACCTATACCTATAAGGCTCCGCAGAACTGGCCTATCACCGTCACGTTTGATAATGCCGGAAACTGGAAAGTGGTGAACCTCTATTCGTGGGGTACGGACACTGCACAAACCAAGTTCACAGGAGAGTGGCCCGGTTCGCCGCTGACCAAGGACGCTTCGGGTGTATATAAATACACGTTTGACGCTTCTATAAAAGAAGTGAACCTTATCTTCAACGATGGTTCGACCCAGTCCTCTGACCTTTATACGGACGAGGATGCTTGCTATTCGTGGGGCGACGATACCGAGAAGGGCGGTAAGAACGCTATCTTGGTGGATTGCAGCGCTTCGGACGACCTTGAGGAAGTAAGAAGCAACACTAATCACCGCACCTTCATGAAGGATGGTTCGATCTATATTCAATGTGATAATCTTCTCTACAATATAATGGGGGAGAGAGTGATGATTAAGTAAACGAAACGTTCAAAAAGAACGAATAAATAACCCAATTTATTAACTTTAAAATTAAATGCTTATGAGAAAAATTCTTTCTTTAATCACAGCGTTGGTGCTATGCACAACGATGTGGGGAGCAGAGGTTCCCGTGACCAGTATCACGGTTAATCCCGGAAGTTATGATTTGGAGAAAGGTTACAAAAGTACTTTGAAAGTAACTGTCCTTCCCCAAGATGCAACCGACCCGTCCGTCACTTGGTCAACCTCTGATGCAACCATTGTTACTGTCGATGCCGATGGCACGATTCATTACAAAAAAGATGGTGTCGTAACTATCACTGCAACCGCTAATGACGGCAGCAATGTCAAAGGTACTTGCACCGTCTATGCAGGACAATTTGTCTATAACGACACTCCACTTATCGAAGGGTTTGTCAATAGTGGTACCTATACCATATCTGCAACCATAGACAAGTTGACCCCTGTCTCCATGGCGGGACAAACAATCCAAATTGGTACTTTTAGCACCCATCCGGAAAAAGCGGAAAAACGTATCCGCATTACTAATTTCGGTGCAGGTTCGCTATCGCAAAACGGCGTTACTATTGATATCAAATGGTTCCCCGCTAATGACTCTCTTTACATCGTGAACAAACAACTTATCGGTAAACAGAATGGTAGTGGTTACGACCTCTATATTGCCGGTCGTGGTTATTTCAAATCCGATGCTGCCAATACAAGTCATATTGACCGCGCCACAGGAACACTCTATTTAGATGCAGACTACTTCTATTATAAGACTTCAGGTGGTAGTGCAAGCACATATACGAGAAAAACAGATATCCTACAATTGGAGAAAACTCCTAGAACTCTTTATCTCAATACCGGTGGAAGCAAACTGTGGAATCAAGCTAATGCCAAGTTCTCCGCTTATTATTGGGCAGACGGCGTTGAAGGTAAATTTACGGGTTTCTTGACCGCTATTGAAGGAAATGCGGATATCTTCGTAGCCACTATTCCTGCCGACATGGAGAAAGTAATCTTTGTTCGTCATGCTAATGATGCAACTAAGGCTGAGTGGAATGACACTAAAGTTTGGAATCAAACGGAAGATTTAACTCTTCTTGCAGATAAGGATATGTACACCATTACTGCTTGGGGGCAAGAAACGAAAGTCTGCCTAGGTGAGTGGAGCGTTTATGGTGGTGCTGTTGAAAAACCCAAACACGATTACACCATTACCGCTTACTTGCCTGCATTCTGCGACGACATCGCTGCTTATGCTGACAGCATACGCGTGATGGGTGGCTTTGACGATTGGAGCAATGGTATTTATATGCAAAAAATTGTGGATGAAGACTTTAACGACTGCTGGGTTGCTGAAATCAAAGACGTTGAGGAAGGCACTGAGTTCAAACTCCGTTTCGGTATGGATGCCGACTGGAAGGTTCAAGTTCAACTGAATGGTGCGAACATGGCTAACGAGGCATTTGGTGAGACCACCGATATCGTTCTTCATTACGATGGCGAAGGTTATGGTTTTGCTGCATGTGCTGCTCCTGTAGCACGTAAAGAGTTTGTGTTTGTAGCCGGTGAAACAGCATACAGTGATCCTGCTATATTTGCTATCACTTGGGGTAAGGACGGTTCTAACGAGACGGTTAAACTTGCGAATAAGGCAGACGATATTTATACGGCAGAAATTTTAGAGACCGTAGATAGCCTTGTATTGGTACGTTGTGCATCGGATGCCACAGAGATTATCTGGGACGGTGAAGGCATGAACGTATGGAATCAAACCGCCAATTACGAGTTGTGCGACACGATGTACTTTGAGTCTTGGGTTCCTGAGACGAACTTGTTTGCTGTTACTTGCGAAGCTCCGAAACCTATAGAGACCAAGTACTATGCGAAGAACAATTGGGATGGTGGCGAATGGTCTTGGAAAGAGATGACCAAGGTAGAAGACCTCTATGTATTGGATAGCGTAGTCTTTGGTGGAACAGGTATCAATATCAACTCGAAAGAAGATGATACAGATGCTAAATGGTTTGCTTTGAAGGATATGACGTATGTAGGTGAGGATACGATCCAAGCTTTGGATACGGTACGCTTTGAGTTGTCAATTAGCGATAAGGACACCGTTCTGACTGCAATCTTGTTAGGTCGTCCTGCACCTGTAGCACGTAAAGAGTTTGTGTTTGTAGCCGGTGAAGCAGCAGAAAGTGATCCTGCCCTGTTTGCTATCACTTGGGGTAAGGATGGTTCTAACGAGACGGTTAAACTTGCGAATAAGGCAGACGATATTTATACGGCAGAAATTTTAGAGACCGTAGATAGCCTTGTATTGGTACGTTGTGCATCGGATGCCACAGAGATTATCTGGGACGGTGAAGGCATGAACGTATGGAATCAAACCGCCAATTACGAGTTGTGCGACACGATGTACTTTGAGTCTTGGGTTCCTGAGACGAACTTGTTTGCTGTTACTTGCGAAGCTCCGAAACCTATAGAGACCAAGTACTATGCGAAGAACAACTGGAATGGCGCTACTGAATGGTCTTGGCTTGAGATGAGCGCAACAGATCAAGAGAATGTCTATATGTTGGATTCTGTAGTCTTTGGTGGCACAGGTGTGAACATCAACGATAAGGAAGATGATACCGATGCTCTGTATTTTGCCGCAGATGCGATTACCGTGTTAGATGGTCTTGATGGTCTCCCCGGTCCCATTCCTCCCGAACCTAAAAGACGCGACACCATCCCTTATGCTCCTGCTCGCATGGTTGCTCCTTTGGAAGCTCCGACTCTACTTGCTGGTGACACCATCAAACTGTTCTTCAACGCAGCGGATAGCACGTTGAAAGCTTTCATCACCGGTCGCCCTGCTCCTGCACCACGTAAAGAGTTTACGTTTATCGCGGGTGAAGCAGCAGACAGTGATCCTGCCCTGTTTGCTATCACTTGGGGTAAGGATGGTTCTAACGAGACGGTTAAACTTGCGAATAAGGCAGACGATATTTATACGGCAGAAATTTTAGAGACCGTAGATAGCCTTGTATTGGTACGTTGTGCATCGGATGCCACAGAGATTATCTGGGACGGTGAAGGCAAGAACGTATGGAATCAAACAGCCAACTATGCTTTGTGCGATACGATGTACTTTGGCGCATGGGTAGATGATTCTAACCTGTTTACCATTACTTGTGAGGCACCGAAGCCTGTAGAGGTTAAATACTATGTAACCGGTAACGCTGCTTTGGTAGGCGAAGAGAAAGCTTGGCAGGCAGACGCTATTGAGATGGTTGATTACACTCATACTTTCCCGATGTTAGCTGCCGGTGAGTATCAACTCAAAGTGACCGACGGAACTTGGGAACACGCTTGGGGTTATGACAACCTCAGCCCGACCGTAGCAGTAGAAGGCTTATACACGGATGTGGATGGAAATATCTGCTTCAACGTTTATACGCCTAATGATGTTACCGTAACCTTTGCTCAAGGTTATGTCGTCGTGACCGGTGACTTCAAAGGTTCAGGTACCGGCATCAATAACGTGAAGGCTATAGAAGGTCAACGTTACAACATCCTCGGTCAACCGGTTAACGAGACCTATCGTGGCCTTGTGATTATGAACGGACAAACGTTCTTACAGAAGTAAGGACATCTTTTCGGGAGGGGTCTTTGATTAGACCTCTCCTGTCTATTTATCTCCCGCTCGGTCAGTGTATCTCTCACAGATTCCACAGATTTTAATCTCTCGCTGAAAACGCAGACCGGTGAGCCACCGGAGACGGAAAAGTACAGATGGTCTTATAATTTATTATTCCTTTTGGTTTTTCTATTGTCTGACCGAGTAAACTCTCTCATCCAATAACAAAAACGCAAAAGTAAACGGAGCTCCATGCATTCGCTCCTGCAGCACTAACGTACTGCTAATAATAAATTATTGAAGAGAAATTCCACAGATGCGAGTGTGGGGAGTGGCAGACGAAACTAATCTTCCCTGCTGCCACATCTGCGGAAATAATCGTTCGAGCGTAGCGAGATAAGAATAGAGCGCTGCATAATCTTATTATGGTGCGGGTGACCGCACGGACTGCGAGAGAAACGAACGGTCCCTATATAGACATTTATTTATAGGATGGGAGTTTACTCACAATCCGGGAATAAATGGATATATAGAATAAGATAGAAGGGGTGGTTCTGTGAAATAGCCCGTAGGGCGTGTGAAATCTGTGAGAGATAAAAATACAACGCGAGTGATCGGGAGAAAAAATAAACTAGAATATTATAATATAAGGAGTATGAAGAAAATTCTATTTGCGGCATTATGCCTCCTCGGCTGCGCCATTACGCAAGCCCAAGTGACTACCGAACCGGCTATCGTCCCCATCGGCTATACCGGCGAGATAACCGTTATTTTTAACCCCAACGAAGGCAACCAAGGTATGGTTGGTGCCACCAAGTGCTATGCCCACACGGGTATCACCTATAACGGCTCCTCTTGGCAAAAAACGGGCACGTGGCGCGACGGCAAGGAGAAATACAAGATGACACAAAACGCCGACGGCAATTGGGTTCTCAAGATTACCCCTAATATGTTCGAGTACTACGGTGTACCCGAAACAACGCCTATCACTCAGATATGCCTCGTTTTCAACGACGGCCCCGGCGGGAGCAAGGAAGGTAAGGCTACCGGCGGACGGGATATCTTCATCGACTTAGGCGAAGCTCCTTGCGAAGACATATGGAAGAACTTCACTCCTTCTGCGCCCATAACGAAGGCGCGTCCTGCCGGTATCGTGAACGGTATCTACTACGGTGAGGACGGCACGTCCGTCACTCTCTGCACCTACGCTGCCTCCAAGACAGAACCTGCCAAGCACGTCTTCCTCTTAGGCGACATGACCGATTGGCGATTGAGCAACGATTACCAACTCTACCAAGACGGTAATTACTTCTGGATTGAACTCAAAGGGCTCACCAAAGGCAAGGAGTACCGATTCCAATACGTAGTGGAGCGTGCCGACGGCAAGCATGTGCAGATTTCTGACCTCTTCTCCGAGAAGGTTATTCACCCCGATGACCAGTATGAACCTAAGAAAGTAGATCCATCCCTCATCGACTACCCTCGCTGCGGTGCCGATGGCGGTTATGTGACCGTTATCCAACCCGGCAAACCGGCGTATAACTGGTCTGCCTCCTCGCTTGATTTCCAACGTCCTAACAAGAACAACCTCATTATCTATGAACTATGGGTTTATGACTTCACTACCGATCGCTCCCTCAAGGGACTGAAGCAGAAACTGGATTATATCCAAGGTCTTGGTGTGAACGCTATCGAACTCATGCCCGTTAGTGAGTTTGACGGTAACTATAACTGGGGTTACTCGCCTAACCACTATTTTGCTTTGGATAAGGCGTACGGTACTCCTACTATGTACAAGGAGTTTATCGACGAGTGCCACCGTCGCGGTATAGCCGTTATTATGGATATGGTCTTCAATCACGCCACGGGACTCAACCCTATGAATAAACTCTACCCCTACGGCACGGAACTGAAGAACAACCCTTGGTTTAATGCCACGGCTCCTCACTCGAACAATGTCTATGAGGACTGGAACCACGATTTTGAACCGGCACAAGACATGTTCTGCCGCGCCCTTCAGTACTGGCTGACCGAGTATAAGGTGGACGGTTTCCGTATGGATCTTAGTCACGGTTTCTGTGGAACCAACTGCTCCTGCCTCAAAGATAACCTCGTGCGCATGCAGAAAGCGGTGCAATCCGTTAGTCCAGACGCTTATTTCATTCAGGAGTATTGGGGTTCCAATCCTTCGCAATCGACGCTGGTTAACCTCGGTATGATGTGCTGGACGGGCGGTAGCGGACTGAGTAACTCGTATAGTCAGATAGCCATGGGCTGGCTCGATAAAGATGACGATATCAGTGGCGGTAACCGTGGAGACGGATATATATCCTATTGCGAGAGCCACGACGAGGAGCGCAATTTCTACAAGGTTAAGATGTACGGTAATGGTAACCTCAAGACCGATGAGGAGGCGCGTCTGCACCGTGTACCGATGGTGCGTGCCCTCAATTTCCTGCTGGACGGACCTCATATGCTCTATCAGTTTGGGGAATTAGGTTATGACTACTCGATTAACTCGTCCTCCGATAACTCGGAGATCAAAGAGGATAACCGCTGCTCCAAGAAAGTGAATCCGGCTTCGATGGGGTGGCTTTCTTCCGGTTCGAGCCGAATGCAAATCTATGACCAAGTGGCTAAGATTATCAAACTGCGCACGCAGTACCTGCCCGACGTGTTTGCCGGTGATCCAACGGCTTCTTCGTTGGGTCATGGCAAGAACGTGAGAACGATTCAGTGGGGACAAGATGTGTTCGTAGCAGGCAATGTGTCGGCTTCGCAATATGAGTCGGTGACGCTACCTCAGGGAACGTGGTTTGACTATATGAACGGTAGTGTAAAGGTAACGAAGGACAAGGTTGCTCTTGCCCCGGGTGATTTGCTTATCTTAGTGTCTCAGCCTATAGTGGCATTAGAGCAAGTAGAGCAAAAGAACGTTTCCCGCGCCGTCAAAGTGATAGAAAACGGCAAGTTGGTTATCCGTTATGCCGATGCCGTCTATGACATCACCGGAACCCGCATTCGTTAAGCCTTATTTTCGGGGGCATATCAAATACACATAATCTACATAATAATGGGCGGCACTGATTCACAGCACCGCCCATTTTATCAGTTTTAGTCAGTGTATCTTCAGTGTGTCTGTACCGTACCTCACCGCATGGTTGTCCCGATGAAACGGGAAAACCGTATCTAGGGAAAGGGCATTTCAATACCGAACGGTCACCGAAGGATTCCTAAAGTTTACTTCAACTTCTTTAGCAGATTTTTCTCATCAACGGCATCAGCAATCAGTTTGTGGAGGTCGTCAATCTTAATACGGTCTTGCGCCATCGTATCACGGTAGCGAACGGTCACACAACCATCCTCTAACGTATCGTGATCCACCGTCACACAGAACGGCGTACCGATAGCGTCTTGACGGCGATAGCGTTTACCGATACTGTCCTTCTCGTCGTAGTTCGTCTTAAAATCGTACTTGAGCATCTCAACAATCTCTTGCGCTTTCTCGGGCAGACCATCTTTCTTAACGAGCGGCATGACGCACACCTTAACGGGAGCGAGAACGGGCGGCAGGTTAAGTACCACGCGAGTGTCACCACCTTCGAGTTGCTCCTCTTTGTAAGCAGCGCACATGATAGACAGGAACATACGATCGACACCAATAGACGTCTCAATCACAAACGGAGTATAACTCTCGTTAATCTCGGGGTCGAAGTACTCAATCTTCTTTCCGCTGAACTTAGCGTGTTGACTGAGGTCGAAGTTCGTGCGGCTGTGGATACCCTCTACCTCCTTGAATCCGAAGGGCATAAGGAACTCAATATCCGTAGCAGCATTAGCGTAGTGAGCCAGTTTCTCGTGGTCGTGGTAACGGTATTTTTCGTCGCCTAAGCCAAGGGCTTGGTGCCATTTGAGGCGGAAAGTCTTCCAATGCTTGAACCACTCCATCTCGGTGCCCGGCTTAACGAAGAACTGCATCTCCATTTGCTCAAACTCACGCATACGGAACACGAACTGACGAGCTACAATCTCGTTACGGAACGCCTTACCAATCTGAGCTATACCGAACGGAATCTTCATACGGCCGGTCTTCTGTACGTTGAGGAAATTAACGAAGATACCTTGTGCCGTCTCGGGACGAAGATAGATCTTCATCGCACCATCGGCGGTGCTACCCATCTCTGTTTGGAACATGAGGTTGAACTGACGCACGTCCGTCCAATTACGCGTACCGGAGATAGGGCAAACGATCTCCTCATCAAGGATAATCTGCTTCAGCTCGTCGAGGTTCATGTCGTTCATAGCCTTGCTGTAACGCTCGTGCAGGGCGTCCCATTTAGCTTGGTGCTCCAGCACGCGAGGGTTGGTCTGACGGAACATAGCTTCGTCAAAACTCTCACCGAAACGCTTAGCCGCTTTCTCGACCTCTTTGTTTATTTTCTCCTCAATCTTACCGAGTTGATCCTCAATGAGCACGTCAGCGCGATAGCGTTTCTTACTGTCGCGGTTATCAATGAGCGGGTCATTGAACGCATCCACGTGACCGGACGCCTTCCACGTGGTAGGGTGCATAAAGATAGCGGCATCGATACCCACGATATTATCGTGCAGCAGGGTCATCGAGTCCCACCAATAACGCTTGATATTGTTCTTCAACTCTACGCCGTTCTGACCATAGTCATACACTGCGCCAAGACCATCGTAGATCTCGCTGCTGGGGAAGACGAATCCGTATTCTTTGCAGTGCGCTACGAGTTTCTTAAATGTTTCTTCTTGTGTTGCCATAAAGATATTTACTATTTGACGATTTACTATTTACGATTGAAAAGTGTTGCAAAATTACTGCTTTTTTTTGATATATGCAATACATGACAATAAGAAAAAGTGTTTTTCGCCCAAAAAGTCGCTTTTTTTTTGCACATATCAATTATTTTTATTATTTTTGCAGTCGATTTTTAAAGTGGAGTAAAATGACCATTAGCAACCATGTTCAGTCTTTCTATTTCCTCGGCATCGGAGGAATAGGCATGAGTGCGTTGGCACGCTATTTTGCGTCACGCGGTTTCCTCTGTGCAGGATACGACCGCACGCCGTCGCCTATCACGAAAGCCCTTGAGCAAGAAGGTATCGCCGTCACGTATGAGGACGACGAGTCCGCCCTCCCTGCTTGGGCGCTGAACAAAACGGCTTGTCTCATTGTCCGCACTCCCGCTGTGCCTGAGGATAGCAGACTCTACACTTGGTTTCGTGACCAACAATACACAATCGCCAAACGCGCAGAGGTCTTAGGTGCTGTCACCCGTCAGATGAAAGCTCTATGTGTGGCAGGAACCCACGGCAAGACAACTACCTCCACCATTTTAGCTCACCTGCTGCACGAATCAAAAGTGGGCACCAATGCTTTCTTAGGCGGTATAAGCAATAACTACCAATCGAACCTGCTCGTTGACCGTAACAGCCCTTACGTTGTGGTGGAAGCCGATGAGTACGACCGTTCGTTCCATCAACTGACACCCTATATGTCCGTAATAACGGCTGCCGATCCGGATCACCTCGATATATACGGCACTCCCGAAGCCTACCGCGAGGGTTTTGAGCACTATACGAGCCTTATTCAGTCTGCTCTTATCATGAAGAAAGGACTGCCCATCACCCCTCGTATGAAAAAAGGCACTAAGGTCTATACCTATGCCGTTGAGGACGATACCGCCGATTTCTATGCAGACCACATCCGAGTGAGTGAGGGGAAGATAATGTTTGATTTTCATACTCCTTCGTCCACTATAGCCGACCTTGACTTAGGTGCTCCTGTGTGGGTGAACATAGAGAACGCAACGGCTGCCATGGCGGTGGCTTGGCTCAATGGCGTAACGGAAGCCGAACTGAAAAGGGGCATCGCCTCTTTTGCCGGTGTGTGGAGGCGTTTTAATATCCTTATCAACACGCCCGCATTAGCATACATAGACGATTATGCCCACCACCCGCAAGAGATAGAGGCGTCGATAAACTCGATTCGTAAACTCTTCCCGGGGCGGCATACCATAGGCGTTTTTCAGCCGCACCTCTATACTCGTACCCGTGACTTTGCAGACGGTTTTGCGAGCGTACTCAGTACCCTCGATGAGGTCGTACTGTTGCCTATCTATCCGGCACGCGAGTTGCCGATAGAGGGCGTGAACTCCGACATGCTGATGAGTAAAATAACTTGCCCTGTGACCATCGTACAAAAAGCCGACCTCGTGGACTATTTGAAACAACATATTGACCCTCATCAGCCAACTGCCCTGATGACCATAGGAGCAGGAGATATAGATCGGCTCGTTCCGAGGATTAGTGTAGAGTTGAGAGTTTAGAGTGTAGAGTAGTCGTTTAGTTTATAAGTTTAGAGTTGAAAGTTGAAAGAGATAGTTAAACATATTATTGTAGGTATTGTGGTAGCACTGATAGGTGTGTACCTCATTGCTGCTGCGGTGTGGTTCTCTTCGCGCCCGAAGACCACCCCTTGTTCTGCTATTGAGTGGGATATTCGCGACTTAGCGGATTGTCAGTATGTGACCGAAGAGGAACTCAATACCCTCATTCGTCACACCAATCTCAATCCCGAGAACCTCCCTCAAGAACAAGTCTTGACACAAGCCATCGAAGCCTGTGTTCAGTCCCATCCGATGGTGCGACAAGCGCAGTGTTACATCACTCGCCAAGGACGTGTCATCGTTCGCCTCACTCAACGCCAACCCCTCATGGGCGTGCGCACGGAGAGTGCGAGTTACTATATTGATTCCGACCGCTTGCGCATGCCCCTGCACTCACATGAGAAAGCAGACGTCATATGGGCAATAGGGAACGTGGAGGAGGACTTGGCAAAGAAAGAACTGGCGGATATAGTGGTGTGGCTGCAAGACCAAACGCGTTGGGAAGACCGCTTCGAGAGAATAGATGTGCAGGATAAAAACAACATAACTTTAGTGGATACAACGGGATTGAAAATTAGAATAGGAGACGGTTCGCAGTTCGAGAGTAAGATGCACAAACTGCACGTCTTCGAAACGCAGATGGCGAAAGTAGAAGGGAAAGAATATAAGGAGTTGGACTTGCGATATAAGAACCAAGTGATAGGGAAGGAATAAACTATGATAAGAAAGACACAACGAACAGAATCATTGCCCTTAGTGGCGGTAGAGATGGGTAGTAGCGGCGTGCGTGCTATGGCCGCAAAAAGGATGGAAAATAATGTTTTCCATATCTTAGGTGTGGAGGAAAGTGAGAAATTCCCCAGTATTGAGAAAGGAAACATCATCCAATCCGGTAATGTGGGTTATATGATTGCGGAGGTACTCAAGAAACTTGCCAATCGTATTGGCGTGGAGAATCTACCGACCGCTTTCGTGCCAGTGGGCGGTTCACCTACGATGATTGCTGCTGTTCAGTCTAAACGCGATAATGTGCACAGCACGCGCATCACGAAAGCACAGTTATCCGATATGGAGAAGGAGTGCTACGACAAGATCAATGCCAAGTACCCCGAATATGCCGTGATAGGTGTTGTGCCTGCTTATTTCCTTTTAGACGACCAAGAGTATTGTTACGACGACTTGGCTTCGGAGACTCAACGAGGAACACTGATTGAAGGTCACTACACGGCTTTTGTCACAAAGAAAGAGGTCGCCGAGAAGATAGACAAGAGTTTTGACCAAGCAATGCGCTCTATTGAACAGTCGTTCGTTCGGGCAGACGCCCTGCTTTCTGCTTTTGCTCAAGAGGACGGTTTTGAGGTACTGCAAGACGGCTGCGCGGTCATTGACTTTGGGGCGCAAACAACCACCTTGTCCATCTACAAGGGTACGGAATACTTGGCTCACAAGGTGGTCACCCAAGGCGGGTATAACATCACCACCTTACTCTCCCAACAAGGAATCTCCTTAGCGTCCGCCGAGAAACTTAAGTGCGGTTATGGTTACGCTTCCGCCGAATATGTGGAAAAAGACTTGCACATCCGCCTCAAAGCCACAGAGGAGATAGGCGGCGAGTTGCAGATAACGAGCGTTGAGATTGCCGACCTGATTGAGTCCAAACTCAAGGAGATATTAGTACCTATCTTAGAACAAATAGACAAACACAAAGACCGTATCAAGACCCTTTATATCACGGGTGGAGCATCTATGCTCTGCGGTTTGGACGCCTATATGCAGTCCCTCACGGGTATCAATACGTTATACGGAGCGCACGACGCCTTAGTGGGGCGCGACACGGAGGAACAATACCTCTCACCTCGTTACTCATCTTTGGTGGGAACCTTGCTATTAGGAGCCTCTTATCGCGATACGCATAAGGGCGAGTTAGTCAAACCGCCTAAGTTGGTGGATAAGTTTAAGGTGGCTGCCATTACATTATTTTCAAATGAATAAATAATTATCACTATGGATATAGATACAAACATTATGCCCATCGACTTGGACATCCAGGAAGATGCCATCATCAAAGTGATGGGTGTAGGCGGAGGTGGATGCAACGCTGTTAACCACATGTATGAACAAGGTATAGAAGGTGTGTCCCTTCTGGTTTGTAATACGGATAAGCAAGCCTTAAGCAAGTCTGCCGTTCCTGCTAAATTACAATTAGGCCCCGGCTTAGGCGCAGGGGGTCATCCCGAGAAAGCACAGCAGTATGCCGAAGACAATAAAGACCGCATTAAGGACGCTCTAAACGATGGCACACAGATGCTCTTCCTCACCGCCGGAATGGGTGGAGGTACGGGTACGGGTGCTACTTCCGTAGTGGCTGCCGTGGCAAAAGAGATGGGCATTCTCACTGTTGGTATCGTGACCGTTCCCTTCCTCTTTGAGGGCAAAATAAAGATGGATAAAGCCAAGAAAGGTATCGAGAACCTGTCGCAAAGCGTAGATGCTTTGCTCGTTATCAATAACGAGAAACTGAGACAGATTTATCCCGACTTCAACCTTCTCAACGCCTTCAAGAAAGCCGACGATGTAGTGAGCAATGCCGCTCGCTCGATTGCCGAGATTATCACTATCCCGGGTTATATCAACACCGACTTTGCCGATGTCTATAACACCCTCAAGGATGGTAATGTGGCTATCATGAACGTAGGTACTGCCTCGGGTGAGAATCGTATCACAAACGCTATTCATAACGCCTTAGAATCGCCGCTTGTTAATAACGATGTCCATGGCGCTAAGCGTATCTTACTCCAGTTCTACTGCTCACAAGAGAGTGCCATCGAGATGCAAGAGATCGACCAAATCAACGAGTTCATTAAGGAAGTGGGAGACGATGTAGAGGTTCAGTGGGGTGCTTCGTTGGATGACAACTTAGGCGATGCCGTTCGCGTGACTATTATCGCCACCGGCTATGAGGTCTATGACTATATAGGAACGCAGGAGATTACTCCCGAAGAACCGAAAACCCCGGAACAACCTGAAGAGTCAGAAGAGCAAGAAGAGCCGGAGACACAGGAAGAACAAGAGCAATCGGAAGAACCGGAGCAACCCGAAGAACCCGAAACACCCGAAGAAACGGAAACACCCGAAGAGCCGGAAGAGCCGGAAACTCCCGAAGAGCCGGAAGAGCCGGAAACTCCCGAAGAGCCGGAAGCCGAGGAACCTGCTGATGACAATCCACAATCCACTATCCCCAATCCACAAGAAGATGGTGTTATCATCTTCGAAGAAGAGGAACACAACCGCCCCTTCTTTGGCGGTTGGCGGAGAAGACGTTAACGCTTGCGCTTGATAAAGTGTTTAGCAATCAGTACGATAGCTACAACACCCACAATCACTAATATGGCCACGCTTAGTTCGTGGCTATATTCTTTGATAAGGTCCATCTGACCGTTAGCCACATAACCAAGAGCGGCTAAGACCGTGTTCCAAATAAGCGCACCGAGGAACGTGTATAGCATAAACCAGCCGAAGTGCATTCGGCTCAGACCCGCGGGAATACTGATGAGTTGACGAATAGCAGGAATCAATCGCCCAACGAACGTAGAGACCTTACCATGGTCATTGAAGTAGTTCTCCGCCTTCTGTACCTTCTCACTGCTAAGCAAGCATAAATGCCCTAACTTACTATCAGCAAACTTATAGATAATCGGTCGTCCAAGCCACATCGCCAGCACATAATTGACGATAGCACCCACCATCGCTCCTAATGTTCCCACCAAGATAATGAGCCCTATATTAACAATATAGACATCGCTCACATAAAGGGCAGAGGCAGGGTCGGAAGCTACATAAGCCGCCGGCGGAATAACCACCTCGCTGGGGAAGGGGATGAAAGACGACTCCACACCCATCAACGCCGCAATAGAGGCGTAGGTCATGTTGCCGGAGTACCACTCAATAACTTTTTCTATCAGGCTCATAGGAAGATAATTTGTACTAAGATATAAACGGGCAGTAAGACAATGAGCGAGAACTTAATCATATAGCCGAAGAAGGACGGCATCTTAACGTCATTAGCCTCTGCAATCGACTTAACCATGAAATTAGGTCCGTTACCGATATAAGTCATTGAGCCAAAGAAGACGGCACCAATACAGATGGCTTTGAGCAGTATCTGAGGAATACCCGCAACGAGGGTCGTATCCATCGACGCCATCACTTCGGGACTGAGACCCGTTGCCATCGAGTGGAAAGCCACTGCCGTAGGCGTGTTGTCCAAGAACGCGGAGAGAGCACCCGTGGAGTAGTAATACTGCCAGATATGTGTCAAACCGAGGTCGGCGGCGTGCTGCTTGAGGAAAATAAGCGCCGGAGCCATCGTCACAAAGATACCGATAAACAGGGCGGCTACCTCTAAGATAGAGTCCCAACTGTACTTATTCTCGTCATAGCGTACTTTCTTGGATGTGGTAACAAGGGAGAGTACAGTTAATACCACAAGAGCTATCTCGCGTAGGTATTTGATATAGAGAGGGGATTCTTCCTCTCCCATAGCTGGAATAAAGCCTTTATTGATGAAAGCTACGCTGGCAATGATTCCAACAAGCCAAAGGAAATTCAGTTTGCCCGAAAGGGATAGGGGTTCTCTTTCGCGACTATCAGCCGAGAGGTTAACCCAATCTTCCTTGCGGTAGTAATAGGTATCTGCTAAGAAATAGAGCAACAACAGAATAGCTCCCGTAAAGAGCCATGGTGCCCACATAGACGCAAACCACGTGAAGGAAGCTCCACGAAGGAAGAGCATAAAGAGTGGGGGATCACCCAGCGGAGTGAGCAAACCGCCGCAGTTAGCCACCAACGCAATGAAGAAAAGCACGGTGTGCATCTTGTACTTACGCTGTTGATTGGTGGTGAGTACAGGGCGAATAAGCAACATAGCAGCACCCGTTGTTCCCATCAAACTCGCTAACACAAAGCCTATCGCCAAGAACATCGTGTTGATAATAGGCTTAGCCTTGATGTCACCGCCTAAGTGAATACCGCCCGTCACTACATACAAGGAGAGCAGTAAGATGATGAACGGCAGATAATCAAAGAAAATGGTGTCCACCAGTGAGGTCGCCATGTTCATGCCATCGGGGTCAACGATCTCATTACCCTTAATCAGCATAAAAATAGCCACGGGAATACCCAAAATGGCTGACACAATGAGTTTGTTGGTGTTCCGCTCCCAGAATTTCTCTGCGATAATAGGACCAATCGCAATAGCGAGTAACATGATCACAAAGGGAATCATCGTCCACGCGGGCATAGAAAAGTACTCCATAATAAAATGTTTTTGAGGATTTGGGTTATTATTAATCTAATTTCAGCACAGCAAGGAAGGCCTTTTGCGGAACCTCCACATTACCAATCTGTTTCATTCGTTTCTTACCGCGTTTCTGTTTCTCCAGCAGTTTGCGCTTACGGCTCACGTCACCGCCATAACACTTGGCAAGCACATCCTTACGCACCTGCTTAACCGTCTCGCGAGCAATGACCTTGGCTCCGATAGCGGCTTGAATGGCTATGTCGAACTGCTGACGGGGCAGTAACTCCTTGAGTTTCTCGCACATACGACGACCGAAATCGAGCGCATTATCACGATGGGTCAGCGTCGAAAGGGCATCCACCTGTTCGCCGTTGAGCAGTATGTCGAGTTTAACGAGGTTACTGGGACGGAAACCGTTCGGGTGCCAATCGAAACTGGCATAACCCTTACTAATCGACTTGAGTTTATCGTAAAAGTCTATCACAATCTCTCCCAGCGGCATGTCGAACAGCAACTCCATTCGGTCGCCGGAGATATACTCTTGCTTAACCAACTCACCTCGTTTGCCCAAGCATAACGTCATGATAGAACCGATAAAATTGCTGGTCGTGATAATCGAGGCACGAATAAAAGGTTCCTCGATACGGTCTATCTCCGTCAAATCGGGCATGCCTGCCGGATTATGTACCTCCACAAGCGAACCGTCCTTCAAATACACATTATAACTAACGTTCGGTACGGTCGTAATCACGTCCATATCGAACTCGCGGTCAAGACGCTCTTGCACAATCTCCATGTGTAACAGCCCTAAGAATCCGCAACGGAAACCGAACCCTAATGCCACCGACGATTCGGGCGAGAAACTGAGCGACGAGTCGTTGAGTTGCAACTTCTCCAGCGAGGCACGTAAGTCCTCATAGTCCTCTGCCTCAATCGGATAAACACCGGCAAAGACCATCGGTTTGGCTTCTTCAAAACCGGCAATCGCTTTCTCGCAGGGGCGTGCCACTTGCGTGATCGTATCGCCCACCTTCACCTCTGTGGAGGTCTTGATACCGCTAATGATATAACCTACATTGCCGGCACCGAGTTCTTTGGTGGGTTGCATATTGAGTTTGAGCACGCCTATCTCGTCGGCATCGTACTCCTTACCGGTATTGACAAAGCGGACAAGGTCGCCCGAGTGTATCGTTCCGTTGATAATACGGAAATAAGCGATGATACCGCGGAAGGAGTTAAAGACGGAGTCAAAAACGAGGGCTTGCAGCGGTGCGTTAGGGTCACCTACGGGAGCGGGAATACGGTCGATGATAGCGTCTAAGATAGCCTCAACGCCCTCACCCGTTCGAGCGGAACAACGCATTATCTCCTCGCGTTTGCAACCGATAAGGTCAATAATCTCATCCTCTACGCGCTCAGGCATAGCGTTCTCCATATCACATTTATTGATAACCGGAATAATCTCCAAATCGTGCTCAATAGCGAGGTAGAGGTTACTGATAGTCTGTGCCTGTACCCCTTGCGTGGCATCGACAACGAGCACAGCACCCTCACAAGCAGCGATAGAGCGGCTCACTTCGTAACTGAAATCGACGTGCCCCGGAGTATCAATGAGGTTAAGGGTGTGCTCGTGCCATTGCATCTGAATAGCGTGCGACTTGATGGTGATACCTCTCTCTTTCTCGAGGTCCATATCGTCCAACACTTGGTTCTCCATCTGCTTGACATCAACCGTGTTGGTTATCTCCAACATACGGTCTGCCAAGGTTGATTTACCATGGTCGATATGAGCAATAATACAAAAATTTCTAATCTTCTCCATAAACTCTAAACTATAAACTTATATGCCGTCATCTGCTCATACAGATCCCCGGGACGGAGGATGGGAGAGGGGAAATTCTCGTGGTTAATCGCGTCGGGCAGGTTCTGCGCTTCGAGGCATACGGAATTCTGCACGTTGTACGGTTTGCCGGATTTGCCTATGTTTGGCTCCACCCAGTTACCCGTATAGACTTGCAGTCCGGGGAAAGAGGTATAGACTTCCATCGTCAGGTCGGGCACGCTCAGTCGGGCGGCAAAGGGGGTGTTGAACGACTGCGGTAGTACCCAGTTATTGTCTATTCCGCGCCCTAAGGCAAAGAACGGGTCATCGATACGGTCGCCGATGAGAGTAGGTTGGCGGAAGTCCATCGGGGTACCCTCCACGGGGAGAATCTCGCCCGTGGGACATTGTGTGTCGTCTGTGGGGGTATAATAGTCGGCTAACACTTGCAGGGTATGGTCTCGTACGGTAGGACTGCCCTCTCCGTTAAGGTTGAAGTAAGCGTGTTGGGTTAGACCGAGAATGGTGGGCTTATCGGTCTTGGCTCTATAGAGGATAGACAGAGCCCCATCATGTGTGAGGGCGTAGGTCACCCATACATCCAATTTACCCGGATAATTCTCCTCTCCGTCTTTGGAGCGGTAGTGCATGGTGACGCTATGAAGCGTCTGCTCCACGACTTCCCATTCGCGCACGTTGAAACCGGTCGGACCGCCATGAAGGGCGTTTGTGCCATTATTGATGGCTAACTGATAGGTCTTGCCGTCTAAGGTGAACTTACCGTCCTTGATGCGGTTGGCTACACGACCGATGACGGCATTAAAGTAGAGTTCTTTGCTCTGCCAGTCTTTGAGATCGTTAAAACCAAGAACCACATCTCGTTTCTCGCCCGAGGCGGTGGGAACGATGAGACGAAGAATCTTCGCTCCAAAATTACTTACTTCGGCTCGCATGCCGTTAATGCCAATCAGTTTGTATGTCCGTATCATAATTATGTGATTTATGCAACCTTTGCGGCTGCAAAGGTACGGAAAAAAAATGACATACACAAGTTTTCGGTGATTTTTGTTAAGATTTTGTTAGATTTTTAGCATTGCGTTTCCTCCCCTCTCGCTTTTGTACCCTGTCCCTTCTCGGCGAAAGTTTTCGCCGTTTGTTTGTGTCTCTTCCCCGCTCGTCGGGGCATTCTTGTGCCCCTTGCCGCGGGGCGCTCCCTCCCGCCTTTCCGTCCCTATTTTCGGGGTCCTCTCAACGCTAGTCGTACAAAACAAACCTAGGGGCAAAAATGTCTATATTGTCTTTAGCCACAACGCCATAAAGCGGTCGTAAATAATATATCCGGCATCTGTGGAATAGACAAATTCTTCTTCTAATAGATATTGGAATGCCCGTTGAACACTACTGGAAGACTTCAAATTAGACTGATGTATAAACTGCCCAGACAATGGCTCTTTAACACATTGTTCTCTCGCAATAGCACAAAGAAGTTTCGCTTGATTTTGTGTTAGTAACTTATATTGATTACGATAATTATCTTCTTGACTACGAATGATCTTTTCAATACAAGATTGTAATATTGTACCGTCCACCTTAGTTCCTTCTTCTAATCGATATAGTCGATTCAATATCACTTGAATAAACCATGTTACCCCATCAAAACGCTGATATATCTCATGGAACAACTCTGCGGAAAGTTGAATATGTTTGACCTCTAACTTGGCTTGCGCAAAATCATAATAAACGGACTCTGCAAGCGTACCTAAGTTTTGACATTCCGTAGAGCGATAAAACGGATGCTTGGGAGAGGTAAACATCTCAAACATCAGATGTTGTTTACTTCCTGAGAAAATGAAGCGCACGTTGGGAACCGATTGGACGTAAGTTCGAAGCAATGCCTCTATATTCTTTTCTTCGTATTTGGCGATTTGCTGAAACTCATCAATAGCAATAAAACACGTCCTTCCAGACTGTGCTATGTAGGCAAAAATCTTATCCAATGTCACTTGCGCCTCTGTCGGTTGAAAACTGAGTCCCCACTGAGGGAGACCGGTAATCGGATCTACCGACATCGTTATCTGACCACTTTGAAAAAAACGAGCTAAATAGCCTTCCGCTCTTTGTAAAGGAGTGTCCAATTGACCAATAACGGCTTTTGATAATACGGAAACGAAATCACTAAACGAGCGAGTTGCAAAGATATCCACATAGAAACAAGCCACTTCGGGATATTGCTCCTTGAGTTGATGAAAAGCATTGAGAATAAGACCGGTTTTGCCCATACGGCGTGGGCTCATTAAGGTCACGTTACCACCATTAAGGAGAGACTCTATCAATGCTTGCGTTTCATCTTTACGGTCACAAAAATACTCAGGACCGGCATAGCCATACATTACAAATGGATTGTCTATTTTACTCATATTCATTTAGTTATAAGATTATGCATTTTGCGTAACGCAATTTGCATAATCAAAATCGGCTGCAAATATACAACAAAAATTTGGAATGAGCAAGTTTATTTTCTATTTTTAGGCAAAATAGATGAAATCTAACCATATAAAGTACAAAAATTACTACGGAAGCTTGCTTATGGTAGTAATTTGTGGACTTTGGATGGAAGGGCATAGCCCTGCCTAAAAATAGAAAATCCTTTGCTCATTTAAATAAATACGCGACCGTACATTGGGGGGAATTGCGAAGCAAGGCGGCGTCCCAATATACGACACCGAAGCTTCGCAAGGCAGCTTGCTTTCTTCTTCTGGGGTCTCGCAAGGGTTCCTTACTATCGCACTTTAGGTGTTGGGTACTTCTTGGGTTATTCTTGGGTTCGCCCAAACCCTTGTTCGGAGGATGCGAGGACTATAGTCGCACTATCATCTCCGCGTGATTACCGCCTGATTTGGGCGTGATTACCGCGTTCGTCTAAGGACTTGGCAGACCCTCTCTCCTAGGCAGACACTGTGTGATTGCCCTTCCGCTTTCTTGTCGCGCTTTGCTGCGCTGCAGCGCTCCCTTTGCTCGCGTTGTTCCGTCCTTTCTTCCGCATTGTATGCGGAGTCTTTAACAATGTTCCCGTTACCGAGATTTTTCAATCTCGGTTCTATAGCCCCCGTTCCTTTCTCGGCAAAAGTCTTTTGCCGTTTTTGTTGTGGCGGACTTGGCGGACTTGGCGGAGTCTTAATAACCATCGGACTTCGACCATTACTGGAAGTCCGCCAACTCCGCCAAGGGTATTTACAAACAACCATCGCAACCCGAAGGCGGAGATGGAATTTCTATGGACATAGTATGGACTACTATCGTTCTACTACCGATACATTCCTTGCGTGGATGCACCATTGAAGGAAAAACTACACAAAGGGGACAGACCCTTTTGTGTAGTTTTTATTGGTATTTAGCAAAATGATTTGTTCGCCAATCACGCCAATTCCGCCAATAGCATTTTCAAAAATGACCATCGCAATCCTAAAAGTACTGCAAAAGTACAAGAATTCATTAATATAAATCATCCAAGGATAAAAATCTACATTTATCCATGAAATTAATCCCACGAGTTATTTCCTCTATCACTTCTACAATAGACCTTGTTTCATTCATCTCTTCACCAAACCAATAAATGAATATGCTGTGTTCGTAGTCTGTACGTGCGAAAACATAATATTGAAAGTCTTTTAACTCTGTATTGGCTTTGTTTCTATATGATGGTAGCACAACCCATCCGTCAAACCTCTGTGCATCATTCATCAAACGTTCTAAAATATATTGAGAGCTATCCTCATAAGAGCCCTCTAATGACCCGTCGTAAGTCCCTTTGTAGGTAAACTTACGCACTTCTGCGACAACATCAGCAAAATGTACTTTCATAATCTTCTAATTTCTCTTGGTTTAGATCTTGTAGTTTTAATCTCCTTAAGATAAGGATGCCATCTTATAAAGTTATCGCTATCAAAGTTGTGATCATTAAATTTCACAACCCATGCGTGGCCCTCGACAACTTGATAGACTATTTTCCTCTCCGTGTCAATAATATATTGATTTTCGGCTTCTTTACATCTAATAAACATATTATTTACTCTTTACAAGTGTTTTTTCATAATTGTTACTTCTATTTTGTGAAACGATATTTATTATAATGCGAACATTGAAACTAATTGATTAACCAAGCGGATGGTACGCTCTTTAACATCTTCAATAGTCCACGTTTCTCGATTGGCTAATTCTGTATTGATTTCCAAACCATTCTTGTAACCGATAAACTTATCATCTTTTTTGCGGTCACGCTTTTCTATGAAAGATTTGTTTCCAAGGGCACTATTGTAACCACTAATCGTTAAATTGCCTATCTTATGCACATATTCCTCGCGATATTGTTTTGCCAATTCTTTATCTCCATTTGCTAACATGTCAACCCAACATTGAGGAATGTTCTCTCCTTCAGGGAAGATGTGCTCAATTGTCCAAACATAAACTTTCTTATTGCTATTATTGTTGGCATTTTGTGCCCAAAGGTCTGTCCATGTTTCCGTAGTCATTGCCTCCTCACAGAGTTTGCAAAGTACGTAGCGCGCAACGCCAACGTTATCTTCATAAATATCGCCACTCAGTTTTTCTCTAAATAATTCATCTGAGGCAGATACAGACCTAAGAGTTTCTTGGATATAATTAAATATCTCGCGTTCATTCCATGTGCAATCTTCTAGTTTTGCTATTATTCCCAAGAAAATGCGGTCTAGATACATTGTATTTGGTGTGTCTGTTATATTACGTCTGACAAAGAACCTCGCCAACAAGGCAATGATATTAGCTATCGTTTGATTACTTAGATGCAGTTTCTCATGATTGTAAAATAAGTATAACAATAACTCGTATGATGGAGCACCTTGAATGTGCATAAGGTCATAAAGGGCAAAGCGAATAGCCTTATCTTCTTCTTGTTCCGGATTGATGAAGCGAGCATATATTTCACCACAAATAGTAACATCCTTCAAGAAACCAAACAAATCATAGGTTATCAGTTTCTCATAAATAGAGAGGAGGTTAGACTTTGTAGCCAAAACACCCAACGGCTCTTTACTACGAATATCTTCAGCTATGAATGGTGCATTATGACGACGTTTGAATGAATTATAATAATGGCGGAAGAAACGTTCTTGTGTGCGATAGTCATCCGTAAGCATATCCATTAGTCGTTTCCATTGTTCATAGCAATCATCTACCTTGAGTTTATTTTGATCTGCATGAGCCAAAATACTATTTTTCATTAAGTCAATCGCTGATAATGGAGTTCCCCTGTCATTTAGAGATTCAAAAAGCATATATGCGTCGTTATGGTTTGCCACCTCTATCATAACCAACACGGCTTGCTTAATCTTATTATTTAAGTCTATCAACATTTGTAACGGATTCTCCGCTTGCTCCATATCATTTTGCATGCGCCATAAAAAATAATTATAACAACGTGCTAATTTACGTGATGGAAAATAAGGATGACAAATTGGCTTTGTAACTTTCTGCTGGTTCAAGATACCATTATCAAACATCAAAAATTTATAATCGTCAGCATTATAGCCTTGAATCTGCGGAACAATGATTAGTCCATTTTCAGAAGACTCACGTCGTAAAGACTTGCGAAGTGTAAAAAGTAAATCGCTTTCTTCTCGTTCTTCAAGTTCTGACTTATAGGCTTGCAATTTATTGTACATTGCTGCCATAAAAATACTGAGGGTAGTGAGTCGTTGTTGTCCATCAATCACCTCTAAAACAGGGTCATTGAATACCCCTTTGGCTACATTTATACAAATGATGGAGCCGATAAAATATCCCTCTCCATTATTACGCAAATCATCGTATAAATTTTGCCATTGAGAATAAGACCAAATGTATTCGCGTTGATATTTAGGGATTAGATAATAAAACTTAGCTTGACTATCAAAGATATCGTGAATAGGATGTTGATTAACAGATTGTATCATATCATAGAATTTTAAATATCACATTTTACGTCTGCCGGACGGTATCTACGACCGATGCCGGTCAATCATAGGCGGGTGTTATTTTGTTAATATCTTTCTTGTTTGTACTTCTTCCAGCACTTGCATTTGATGTTGAGCAATTGCATTCAACTTGAGCAAACGCTCCGATTGCGGCATTTCTTCGTTAATAAAAACCGCATTAAGGTTCTCTAAGTTGCTTAAACAAATAAGTTGGTTGATAGTGGCATAATCGCGAATATTGCCCTTTTCTTCGGGATGCTCCTCTCTCCACTCTTTTGCCGTCATACCAAACAAAGCCACATTTAAAACATCTGCCTCATTGGCGTATATGAGCGAGCGATGGTACGAATCAATATCCTCCGGAACGATATGTTCCTTGATAGCATCTGTATGAATGTGATAGTTTAATTTTGCCAGTTCGCGTTTGACAGACCAACCTAATGCCTTTTGCTCCTCCGCCTTCATCCGCTGATAGTCTTTCAGCAAATATAACTCGAATTCAACAGAAACCCAACTGGCAAACTTCATGGCAATATCACTTTGCGCAAAAGTACCACCATAACGTCCAGACTTACAAATTAATCCAATTGCAGACGTTGCTTCAATCCATTTGCTGGGTGAGAGGGTGAATGCATTTAATCCAGCTTGATTTCTAAACCCCTCGAATTCGGTGGGTTTAAAATTAGCATTGTGCAAATATTCCCACAGCCCTAAATATTCAATGGTATTCCGATTCCGCATCCAATTTCCAATAACACCACTAGGGTCATCAGAATTTTTCAATCGTGCAATATCCGTTATACAAATGTAGTCTTCCGATCCAACCTGAATAGTCTGAATAGTTGCGTCTTTTAATATGAGTTGTCGATTTTCTTTCATTATATGTCATGCATCGCCTTTACGATGCCGGTCAATCATAGGTGGGGTTATTTTCTTTTGTTTTTGCAGTTTTGCGCTGCAAAAGTACAACTTTTTTTTGATATATGCAAATTTTGATAGATATATTTGCATATTTCATAAATATTTTGTACCTTTGCACGCTCAAATGGAGAAAAAACAAATCATCGGTCTTCTTATTCTGCTTGTACTGCTTGGCGGGATTATGCTTACGGTGAACATCGTAGCCCACCACTATCCACAATCCACCATCTACAATCCACCTAATTGGGACAGCATCAACGCGGCTCGACGGGATAGCGCCAAAGCCTATTGGGACAGCGTACGTGTAGTGCGACGGGATAGCGCCAAAGCCTATTGGGACAGCGTACGTGTAGTGCGAAGGGATAGCTCTAAAGCGTATTGGGATAGCGTACGAGTGGTGCGACGCGACAGCGCCAAGGCTTATTGGGACAGCGTTAAGACTGTTCGTAAGGATAGTGTTAGACAAGCCAACCCTATAGCCTATCCGATAAAGAAAGATACTATATTAGAACTCAACAGCGCCGACACAACGGAACTGAAATACCTTCGAGGCATCGGCTCGTATGTGGCGAAGCGGATAGTGCAGTATCGGGAGGACTTGGGCGGATATGCCAGTGTAGAGCAGTTGCGAGAGATAGATGTTCTTTGTCGTTATGACAAGGATACGGCTTATGCTTTTAAGTTCGATTCCGTCTTGCCGCATTTGGCGGTGAACACGGATTCGGTGCATAAGATGCCGGTTAATCGCATGTCAGCAGGAGCACTTTCCAAGCACCCGTATCTGCGTTTTGATGAGGCAAAAGCCATTTATGAACAACGGCGACGTAAGTTTAATTTGAAATCAATAGATGATATACGTCCCCTTATAGGCGACTCCCTCGCCACTAAAATACAACCCTACTTGGACTTCACGCCCAACACAAGACACTAAACAACTCATAATTCAAAATTCATAATTCAAAATTATATGCACCTCATAGCTCCTTCCCTTTTAGCCGCTGACTTCGGGAACTTACAACGCGAGTTAGCCATGATTAACGAGTCCAACGCCGATTGGTTACATATCGACGTTATGGACGGCGTTTTTGTACCTAATATATCGTTCGGTTTTCCGATTATGAAACCTCTCAAAAAGTACTGCACCAAGCCCCTTGATGTTCATCTGATGATTGTTCATCCCGAGAAATACGTGGAGCGTTTCTGCGATGCCGGTGCTTGGAGCGTAGGCTTCCACTTGGAGGCAGTGGAGGACCCATTGCCCGTCTTGGACCTTATCAAAAACAAAGGCGTGCGCACGTGCCTGACCATCAATCCTGACATCGCCGTAGAGCGTCTCTTCCCCTATTTGGATAAGGTCGATATGGTGCTTGTCATGTCCGTCTTTGCAGGCTTTGGAGGGCAAGCGTTCATTCCTGACACCCTCGATAAACTGCGCGCCTTGCGCCAAGAGATAGACCGCCGAGGGCTACAAACGCTCATTGAGGTCGATGGCGGTGTGACGGTGGATAATGCGGCTACTATCTATGCCGCAGGAGCCGATGTGTTGGTGGCGGGTAGTGCCGTTTTCCATGCTAAACAACCCAAAGAGGCTATTGACCAAATCAAACGATGAGGTCGTTTTGGGCACATAATCCCTCGCTTATTTTAGTCATATTCATAGTGACCTTCATTCTTGTGGGTCACTATTGTTTTGACCTCTATCCATCCTCCCTCCACCTTCCACCATCCACCATCCACCAAAAAGCGTTAGTGGATCGCTACGCCCAATTAGGCATCCACGGAGATGCCTTAAGTACTATCTCTGCCTTGACCTTGGGCTATAAGGGAGACCTTAACAAAGAGGTGATAGGTGATTTCCGCCGTTCGGGGGCGGCGCATATATTAGCGGTCAGTGGATTGCACACGGGTTTGGTGTATGCTATTCTATTGTGTCTCTTAACGGGTTGTGGACGGTGGAAACCACTTTATGAAGAGCGGGGAAGACGATGTCTGATTAGCTGCGTTTGTATTGTCTGCTTATGGGCTTATGCTTATTTGACGGGACTCACGCCATCGGTAGTGAGGAGTGTGATTATGTTCAGTCTGGCAGAGGTGGCACACATGCTTTATCGGGACAGAGTGAGTCTTAATGTGGTCTTCCTTTCGGCAGCCATCATTCTTGCTTTTCGCCCTACGGACTTATTCTCGGTTAGTTTCCAACTCTCTTATGCTGCGGTGATAGCTATTGTGTTATGCTCGCCGCTTTTCTCTTTTCCGTCGCTTGACCGCATTCGCCCGAAAGCCTTATCTAAGACCGTCCGTTATGTTGTGGGCTTGGTCACTGTCTCACTGGCAGCGCAATTGGGAACGTTGCCTTTGACGCTGTATTACTTTCACCAGATGAGTAATTATTTCTTGCTCACCAATATGATTGTCATTCCGTTAGCAACGATATTAGTACCCTTGGGCTTTGCCACTCTTGTCTTTGGAGGCGTGCCCTATGTGGGGGACGCTTTGGTTTGGTGCTTGCAGAACGGAACAGACCTCTTGATGTTCGCCGTCAATTGGGTTCAATCCCTCCCCGGTGCCTTTGTACAGATATAGTAACAATAATACAACCGCCTCGATTGCTCGAAGCGGTTGAGTTGAATGAGGCAAGTCATGCTTTACCTTAAGCGGATAAATACATGAGCCGAGGATCCTTGAAATTATTTCTTCTTAAATAAATTTTTGAAAGTGTCAAGAATTGATGTTGGACCAGCCTCTTCTTCTGCTGCTTCTGCTTTGAGAATAATAGCATCGTCTATAACATCATTCTCTGTCATCGGTCGGAAGTTGGTATAAATAGCAGGAGTTCCGCAAACAACTACGCTGGTAATAACATTATTGGAGTAATTAAAATACATTTGCTCGTTAAGTATTAAATCTGCATTGTATTTTTTCAAAACCGATTCACGAGCAAAAGCTTTAATTTCATTTTCTTTAGTGGTAGTCAACTTGTCATAAGTTATTTGAATGCGGTCTGCAACAGGTTTAATATCAGTCGTCATCGTTTGATATACTACAATAGGTTTGGATTTTGGTTGCAATTTTACGATTTCGTCTTTCGTAGCTGTTCTATAATTGGTATAACGAGCAGGGAATGCTGTCATAACAAAGGAAGACAACTTGCCGTCTTGATATGTCATAGCATATTGAGGAGCAAAAAAGAGGTCGGCTTTATTTTGAATCAATAGACGTTCCTGTGCAATTTGTTTTGCTTGCTTCTCATTTACATTCAGCAGGTCACTCTCTTTTAATGAGATGGTAACTTTTCCAAGATACTCTACATCCGAAATGGTCATATTATGAACAACTTCACTTTGGGGAGCACTGAAAGTTTTTGTACTAGGAGCAATGAGATAACTATCATTTACCGTAGCAGAACGGAGTCCTTTAATAGTAGCGGGATATCCAACGACGGACATGCTAACCATCTTTCCTTCTGCATCTTTAACAACAGAGATATAGGGTGCAACTAATACATCTGCATTACTCCCTTTGAGTGCATTGGCTATCAATGTTTGTTCACGCTCTTCATTATTCAATGAAGCCAACTCCTCAGCTTTCATTGTATAATTTACATGATTGGATTGAACTTGTAGAGAAGCGATAGAAGGCAAGCTATAAACACCTTGACTTAATTCGCAACTACTAGAAGTAGCTTTTTTATACATTCCTTTTGGACCGGAACAACTAATAGCAACTAACCCTATTAAAGACAGGATAAAAATACTTTTTTTCATATTCAATTTGTTTTTTTTTAAAATAGTTATTAATTATATTTTCTTGTTTGGTCCGTTGTTTGACGAGGCACAAAAAAGTGGACTAAACTTTTTAATCCACTTTCTAAGGTATCGGCAAACACCATGGTGATGAATCTACAAAGTAAAGCCCACTCTAAACGAGTGAGCGTTGAACTTTACTTCTCATCACCTCTTTAAATTTTGCCGATTTCTAGAAAGTGAGAAACAAAGATAACGCTATATTATCTATTGTGCAAATTTCTTGCTTGTTTTATTTCATAGGCAACATTTTTTCTTAAAAATTACTTTACTAAACGTACGGATAGGCCATAAGAGCGGCTATCGTAACTAAAGTACACTACTTCGGTAAAATAGATATACCACGCATAATCTTCGCTATCAAGGGTTGAAGACCAATAATTTCCCTCAACACCTACGCCATGAATTACATGATTCCAATCACTATAACCAGAAGCCGGCAGAATAATGTAATTGTTATTGGGACCTATTACCTTGAACCCTTCATCTGTTTTCTTCCAATCACACACGTCTTTTAATTCTTCCCATTGTTCTTTGGTTGGTAAGTTCTTCTCAAAATGTTGTATTGCTTGGTCGTAGGTGTGAAAACCTCCCTTTTCGTTTGTTCTTTTCCATTGTGTTCCGCTTGGCAACCCTAAATTGACATAATCAGAGCAACTCGTCATACATGTCAATAGGGTTGTACATATAAGCAGAACATATGTAAAATGATATTTCATTATTATTCAACTCTCACACCTTGTAGGTTATAGATTCCGTCGTTATGGCGAATGTAAAGCACACCATCCACCATAATCTTAGCAGCATTACTTTCTGCGAAGATCTCTTGTAAACCAGTTACCTCGTCTTCAAACTCAGCCACTAACTCGATACTCTCGGTAAGGTCGATAGTGAGAGGGTTCATCTTAGAACCGTTGCTCCATTGTTTGAAGCGATAGCCCTCTGCCGGCGTAGCCGTGAAGGTAGCACAACGGCAGTCTTGTTCTACCGAAGTGGTTCCCATCTCCGGAACAGCGGCACGTGCGGTAGCTTTGTAAAGAATAGTCTCCTCAAATGCGGTGCAAAGATACGGATTTTTTTTCATATATGCAAATTTATTTGTTGATTTATGCTATTTTTCCGTGTTTTTGTTGTGTTTCTGCTCTCTTTTAACTCTCTTTTTTGCCGAACGCGAGGTCGAGGGTCGGCCGACACTCACTCGAGGGTCTTGCTCCCTCCTTGATGGACGCGGTAATCACGCCCAAATCACGCGGTAATCACGCGGAGATGATAGTGTAGTAACATAGTGAAGACAGTCGCAGTAACCGAGCAGAAACCGAGCAGAAACCGAGCAGTTACCGAGCAGATACCGAGCAGATAGTAAGTGCTGAAAGCAGGGGGAAAGGAGGGGGAAAGGTTAGAGAACGGCGCAAGCGCCTACTATACAATATAGAGACGGATAGCGCCTAATAGACAAATTAGACTTCATACAAATGCGGGGTGCGTCCGCAGGCAAATTGCAGTTTTGCGCCAAAAAGCAATTATTCCCCACAGTTGCGGCAGATGTCGATGGTGTGCCCCTTGAGCACTCGCTGACGGAAAGATTGCGCCTTGTCGGAGTGATAGATGGTTTGCAAATCTTGTTGTAGGATATTGCCAAACGAATAACGGCTTTGTTTATCATAACAACACGGCAGAACCTCTCCCGTAGTCGTAATGACACAACCCGTCCACAAGCGGTGGCATGGTGTGTAGGGGTGGAGGGGAGTAGAGGAGTAGGGGGGTGGGGTTTTGAGGTGGTAGCGCCCATCGGCTTGCTGTTCGTAGCGGCAATACTTAGGATTAGAGGGCATGAGCTCATTACCGTTCTCAAAGTCTATAAACTGTGCCGTCTTGAAGGTGAGGCTATTCGCCCCCATATGGCGGTAATTACGGCGCACAAAGTCCCACTCATGTTCATTGGAGCGCAGGCGCAACACTTGCAACTCAATCCACGGCTGATGCCCTTGTTGCGCATCATGGAGATACTGCAAACCGTCCATCGCTTTGTGCAGACTACCTCCCTTGCGATATTGTTCATAGGATTTCTGACTGAAGCCGTCAATGGAAACGATAATACGGTTTAGCCCTGCCTCCGTCAGTTGCTGTGCCAAAAGAGGTGTGAGCGCTTGGGCATTGGTACTGACGATCGTGTAGATATGTCGTTTATGCGCCAAAGCAATCATCTTGGGTAGGTCGGGATTGAGGAGCGGTTCGCCTTGGAAATAGAACTGCATCGTGTGCACCGAAGGGGCAACTTGCTCAAGGATGTGCTCAAAAGTGGTTAGGGGCATAAGACCACCTTTAGCCGTTTGTCCCGAACCTAAGGCGCAGTCGGGGCAAGTCAGTTGACACGTATGAGCCGGTTCGATACTAACAAACGTGGGCAAATGTCTTACACGACAAATGCCCCATCGCGATAGCAGAAACGATATTTCCGCTTGAAACCAATTGACCACTCTTGTTAACATGTTTTTTCTTTTCTTTTATCTCCCGCTCGCTCGCTTTCTTTTGTCTCCCGCTCAGCCGCTCCGCGGCTTATTTCGCATATTACGCTCTATCGCAATAGCCACGCTTTATTTTCTATTTTACCGCCCTATCCTTCGGTAGGGCTACATCAATCAAGCCTTACAAGATGTCATTGCTCTGCAAAGACAGGGTTGTTGCGGCTCGATTGCCTTATTACGCAGATAATTATAGATTTACTACTCTGTTCCGCAAGACATACTTTATCCGCGTAATTGAGGAGGGCTGGCTTGCAAATTACATGAGGAACCTACTGGATTGCTCATCATTTTGCTAGCCTGACCGACGAGCCGAGGGCGTGCTTTAGCCGCCCGAATAAAAGCATAAAAGCGCGGCTTATTGCCATGGCAGCAAATTTGCGTAATAGCGAAGCGAGCGGGAGACTAATAATTCGCGCAGTGGCGAGCGTGAAATTATAGCGCAATCTTGTTTACACGACGTTCATGCCGACCACCTTCAAAATCGGTAGCAAAGAAAGTCTTCACTATCTCAAGCCCTAATTCAGGGGCGATGAAATTGGCAGGCAGTCCCACTATATTGGCGTTATTGTGACGACGAGCCAAGTCGGCTAAGGGCACGTCCCAACAGAGGGCAGCGCGAATACCTTGGTGTTTGTTGGCGGTCATGCAGATACCGTTGCCGGAGGAGCAAACGATAACGCCATAATCGTATTCACCTTTCTCTACCGCTGCGGCACAAGGGTGCGCAAAGTCAGGATAGTCACAACTATCCGTAGAGTAACACCCAAAATCATGGGTGATAGCACCCCGCGATTGCAGATACGCTTCTACTTGTCGTTTGAGGTTAAACCCTGCATGGTCTGATGCCAAGGCAATTTTCAATTGATTAATATCTTTCATAATGATTTCTTATAACTCTAAACTATAAAACCAGACGGCTACTCTAAACTCTAAACTCTCCACTCTCCACTTTATTAAAGGGGCAGCAATTTTGACAGATTAAACAATGGTTCGTTTCGTAGGCTATACAGCGTGTCACATCCCATGGTTCTACACCCAAAACGTGATTGGGGCACGCTTCGATGCACTTGGTGCATCCTTCGCAAGGTCGCTCCGGCGACTCCGATACTCCTATTTCGTTTGGAATACATTTTTCGGATAGAAATAGTTCCCCTAAATGCACGAGTGAACCGAGTGTGGGGTGAATGAACGCGTGGTTCTTACCGA
The DNA here is from genome assembly GCA_024400115.1 of Paludibacteraceae bacterium. GTDB lineage: Bacteria > Bacteroidota > Bacteroidia > Bacteroidales > Paludibacteraceae > Colicola. The sequence goes on from JAKSNF010000013.1 coordinate 43,118, forward strand.
TAAATCCCAGTCCTGCTTTCTGAGCCCAACGGCGTTCGAGTACGGGAGCGGAGTCGCAGAAGATATGTTGATAGTCGGGATTAACTATATTCTCCCCATATTCGTTTTTGAGTGCGGCTTCCAGTTCGTAGAGTTTGGACTTGAGCGTGCGGTGGTAATCGTGCCCCGAGTGCTCAAAAGTCAAAACACCGACAAGAACGGTTTGCGTTCCGGGAACTAAGACCCGTGGGTCATAGCGTTTGTCGCCGTTTTTTGCCAAATAATGCAACTTTCCCTCCTCTATCTTGTCTCCTGTTGCCTGTCGCCTGTTACCTGTCTCCTGTTGCCTGTCGCCTGTCGCCTGTATCCACTCTTCCATGAATCGGGCATCGTCCTCTACATAGTCGGCTTCCGCACACCCCACATCGTCCAGCCCAACTTTCCGACCTAAAGTTTGTATATCTTCAAAAACAATCATAGTCTTTCAGCGTAGCGGTCTTTCAACGAAGTGGTCTTTCAGCGCAGCGGTCTTTCAGTCCGGAGGACGGTCCTTTAGAATATCGCTGCCAAATTGCCGAACATCAGTTTACAAGCAATAGCGAGTACGATGATACCAAAGAACTTACGAATCATATACAAGGACGTTTGTCCGAGGTACTTGGTGAGCCAGTGTGTTCCTTTGAGTACTCCCCACAGAACGGTGGTGCAGACTAAAACGGCAATAATCAGGTTCGTCGTGTTATATTCCGCTGTGATGGAAAGCAAGGCAGTGAAAGCACCCGGACCGGCGTACATGGGGAAGGCGAGGGGTACGATAGAGCCATCACCCGTCACACCATCGGATTTAAAAATAACGATGTCGAGTATCATCTCCAATGCCATGAGGAAAATGACGAATCCACCGGCAACGGCGAAGTATTCGATTTGAACATTAAACAGTTTGAGTACAAACTCACCAAGCAATAGGAAAACAATGAGGATTATAAACGAAGCGAGGCAAACGCGTTCGCAATTGATTTTGGTTCCTTTTTCCTCCATCGAGATGGTTACGGGGATGTTTCCAAACGGATCGACGATGGCGATTAGGAAGATAAAAGCACTAATGACTTGCCAGAAGTCAAAATGTCCCCAAGACTGAAAATATTCAATGATTGCGTCCATATAGTATGAGTTTTTATAAGGTTATGTACGATTTTTGCTGCAAAGTTACGAATTTTTTTGCATATGTGCAAATATTTTTGTATCTTTGCACCGATTTAGAAAAAATATATCAAAATTATACAGCTATGATCAACTCACAAGACATTAAAAATGGTGTTTGCATCCGCATGGATGGTCGTTTGTATTTTGTGATTGAGTTCCTGCACGTTAAGCCGGGTAAGGGTAACACAATCATGCGTGTTAAATTCAAAGATGTAGTTGACGGTCGCGTTTTGGAGCGCCGCTTCAATATCGGTGAGAAGTTGGAGGATGTTCGCGTAGAGCGCCGTCCCTACCAATATCTCTATCAAGAGGGAGATGATTATATCTTCATGAACCAAGAGACCTACGAGCAAGTACCTATTGGTCACGACCTCATCACGGGTGTTGACTTCCTCAAGGAAGGTTTTGTTTGCGATGTAGTTAGTGACGCTTCTACGGAAACCATCCTCTTTGCCGAACTGCCCACGAAGGTAGAGCTCGCTATCGCTTACACCGAGCCGGGTCTGAAGGGCGATACCGCAACGAACACGCTCAAGCCTGCTAAGCTGGAGACCGGTGCTGAGATTCGCGTTCCGTTGTTTATCAACGAAGGTGAGATCATCCGCGTAGATACGCGTGACGGCAGTTACTGCGAGCGCGTACGTTAATATAGCGTCGCCGTTATCTTGTAAGCAGAGACCTCTCGTCTCTGCTTTTTTTATCTCTTCCTTCTCCCGCTCGTCGGGGCATCTTATTGCCCCTTGCCGCGGGGCGCTCCCTCTCGCTTACAGGTACGGTCTTCTTTTTCGTCCGCTCAGACAGCACTTCCTCGAAAACCGACGCCCCCTGCGTCGCCCCTAACCCCACCGACCCTGCGGCGGGGACACTACTGTTTTTACGGAAGTCTGTCTGTGCTCCTACAGCGCCCTTTGGTCGCTGACCGTACATATTAGCATTCGCAAGCGGGAGACTCAAAAATCTGTCTAAATCCGTCGTAATCTGCGGGAAATAAATAAAACTAGAACCGCCAATTAACGCCAACGAGGAAATTGATTCCTACCGTTTGGTAACCGTAATACATTTCGTTCTTACGGTTGATGAGGTTCATGAGGTCGAGATAAAGCGCTAAGCGATTATCAAACTCATATTGGCATCCTATATTGAGATCAATATAGGGTGCTAATTGTTTTTCATGCTTCTCACTCATGCGCGTTATATGCCCTTGTATGATGTCTATAGGTGTCGCTAATGCCCACACTCCCCCGTGGAAACGATTGTGCGAATACAACGTCCAGTGACTGTCAATGCGAGCATCTATATCCAAACCTGCTTTCCATGTTGGACAATCGTAGGCACGTTGCGTGCTGGAACTCAAATCTAATTTATGGAGAGAACTGGCTGCTTCTACCGATTGATGGTCAGTAGGCAGATAATCTCCCCACGCGTGGATAGTCACGATGTCTTGGTAGTGATAACTGATAGCTGCCCCAATCTTGGCTATGTTGTAGTTAAGATAGACATAGTCTAAATAGGGAGTTTGGCCCACCCAAATAGCAGCGGTTTTATTCCTTTGCAGACCATATCCGCCATGAACCTCAAAGAGCAAGTCTTTCATGGGGCGGAAGCGGAATCCTAACTCGCCTTCTACGGGAGTATAACCGCTCGTGTGCAAAGACGAGATAGAGCAGGTGAAATCGCGATACCGATTGCCGGCGATGAACTCGTCACTATTGCCCTTGGCGAATTTACCCGTGGCTTGACCATAGAGAACAACCCATTTCGGAGCCAATTGAGCTTCAAAGCGAACGTTCGGTGAGGGAGCAAATGCCAGTTTATCCACAGAGGAGAACTGTGTTCCTTTACCGTAGTTGAGGTCTATATTGACACCCGCATGCAGGAAAAAGCGGCGACCCACATATTCGTAGTAGGGTTCTACGCGGAAGTTATAGCGATTATTATGGCGTAGGCTTTCATGTTCGGGTTGCATTTGGTAGAAATTGCCTTGCAAAAGCACATTACCGCCCACATGATGGTCGCCCGATTCCCATTGGATATTCAGTTTGGCTTTAGCATGATGCTCGGTAGCGAGGGTAGGCATATTAACCAAGTCGTAACCGAGGCTCACATCGTAGGTTAAGTCTTCCCGTGGGTCAGACTTGAATCCGAAAGAGGTTCCGCCCCACCAAACGTTTTGTTTGGTTAGGTCTTCCATTTCGGACATCTTATTAACCCCCAAATCATTATGCTCAGGAAGGAAATAGCGACCATAGCGAGTAAAGAACTGATTCTGCCCAAAGAGATTGAGATAGAACGTTGCCCCATTATGGAAACCATGACGGAAATCAATCCCTAATTTGGTATCAGCAAGCGTTTTCGTTCCCCAACCACCGCGGTGATAAGCGTTGATATTGAGGCTGTTCTTTTTATCGTCCGTGAAGGTATATCCAAACAAAAACTCACTATTGATAAATCCTGCACCGCCCCGCAGAACTCCGTGAAGGGTGTCAGGATTGACGAACGTAACGGGTTGCGCATGCAGTGAGGTGGGAGTGAAACCGGGGTTCACTTCTTGTGCGAACTCCGAATAATTAACCGTTACGGGAGTAACCGTTGTGGATTGAATAACAGGTTTGGTGTTCACCTTACCCGCATCTCTGATGATGGGTTGAAACTCTGTTTCTACCGTTACATTGCGGTCATAATCTTGCGCAAACATATTGCCTATGCTTGCTATCACCGCGATACAATATAATAATGCTTTTCTCATTTCTTGTTTCTCATTTCTTGTTTCTTGTTTCTCGCTTCTTGTTTCTTGTTTCTCGCTTCTTATTCAATCTTCTTTAATTTCTCCGCAACGATGATGAGTATATCATCTCCCGTGTTTTTGTAGTTGTTTTGCAACGAAAGCAGGTACTGTTGTGCTTGGAAGGTGTCACCCCGTTTGAGGTTGATATCGCTCAGTAAGATGAGTGCCTTAGCCAGCCAGTATTGTTGTTGTGTTTTCTGTTGGGTGAAGGAGAAAATCTCGTTCTCAGCATTGTCTAATGCTTCTAAGTTGTAGTAACACTCGGCAGTGAGATACTTAGCTTCGGCACCGATAGCAGTTTCTACTTGTTTGTTGATTTGACTCAAGTCGGCTATCGCCAGTTGGTATTGTTGCGTAGCGACATAGGCTTTAGCACGGAAGTAATACACATCGGTCATGGTACTCTTATCTTCCGCATCCATAAGCATCAGAGATGCTGTCTCAATAATCGGTTGGTGCTGATTGAGCGCTTTCATACAACGAATCATTCCCATTCGTGCTTCATAAGTGCGCTTTTGGTCAGAACCTAATTGACTGAGTTTATCGTAAGCGTCCTTCGCTAAAGCATATTCTTGTCTGCCATAGTAAATGGTAGCAATCCGAGAATAAGCTTCTTCTAAATAGGCATTTCCTTCTATTTGTGTCAAGTCGATGTATTTCTTCAGCGCTTCTTCTTCGTTCTTTAATTGGTCATAAGCCGTTGCGGCGTAATAGGTTGCCATAGTGCAATAACGTCCACCCGGGCAGTATAGTGTCAAATAGGCGTTGAGCGACTTAATAGCTTCGTTGTAGTTGCCTAACATATATTGTAGTTCCGCTGCCGTATAGGTTAAGGAGTCATCTTGCGTGGTGATACTCATATGCATTTGGCTCAAGGTTTTGGTATAAGCCAAATACTCGTCAATGCGATTGGTCTCCATATACGTGGCTTCCAAACCGGCTAAAGCGGCATAAGCCTCCTCGCCTGCCGGATAGCGAGAGATAGTTTGTTTGTATGCTTCAATGGCAGTGTCATACTGTCCCATGTTGCGGTATAACATAGCTATCTCGAGGTGTGATTGGCGAGCCTTATCACCCTTTGGGTATTGTGCCAATAACTGCTGATATGCCACAATGGCTGCGGCATTATCTTTTTTCTGTAACTGGGCACGTGCCACTTCGTAGAGGGCGTCGTCAGCGTAATCCGATTTAGGAAAACGTGTGACTAATTGTTGTAAGGTCTCTATCTTCTTGTCGTATTGATGCATTAATCCTTCTGCATAGCCTTTTTGGAAGAGAGCATAAACACTTCCTGTGGCATTGAGTTTAGCTACTTTGCTATACGCCTCGATGGCCGCGTTAAACTGACGAGCATTGAAATAGCAATCGCCTATGCGGTTATACGCATCTGTGTAGGTAGGTTCATTCGCGTTAGCAAAACTGACATAGGTCTTGAAGTCCTCGAGAGCCGCTTTGTAGTTATGTTGACTAAATGCACAATAAGCCTTTAGATAAACAGCCGCATTATAGTTACTCAGCTTAGAGGCATTGGCTTGGCTGAGGTAGTGCTGAATATCCTCTTCGGCGGTCTTGTAATCCTTTAGACGATAATGAGCCTCTGCCATGAAATAGGGTGCATCTACCTTGTATTGTTCGCCTCCGGTGTTGGTCAGTAACATCTCCATCCAAGGGATGACGCTTGTCATCTTGCCTTGTGTGAAAGCGTCCGTAGCTAATTGGTAGCGCAAGTATTGCTTCGTCTCTTGCATCTCGGGTGTGGGCTGATGTATGGAGTCTAAGGCATTCAGTGCTGCTTGGTAGTTCTTAGACTGCATAAAAGCTTGACTCATAAGATGGAAGATTTCGTTCACGTGTTTGGATTGGGGATAAGCCTTAAGGAAAGAAGTGAACGCTTCTACCGATTCGCCCAATGCCGTAGAAGTGTGATAGGTGGTGAGGGTGTAGTTAAACATCGCTTCCTCTTGAAGGGTAGGACTGATACCTATATCCAAAACCCCTTGATAACTGAGTCGAGCTTGCTCTATCTGATGGAGTTGCACATAGGCATTACCCATCATGAAGAAAGCACTTTCAGAGATAGTGTCCTTTAGGTTTTTGATTTGTTTGAGATGGGTTGTGGCATTGACATAATCTTTTGTCAAGTAATACGAACGCCCTAAGAAATAAAGGTCATTGCGGTTCACTTCCACATCTTCAATCGGATGGTCATAGTAGTATTGAAGGTGATCAATAGCATCTCGATAGGATTGCTCTTGATAACTAATCTCACCTAAGATGCGGTGCATCTCACTAACGTTGGCGTTGTCTTGATTCTTCCTATATTCATCTATAACGCGTTGCGCGTGCACGCGAGCCGAATCGGTTTGCCCCTGATAATAATAGATTTGTGCAATGAAATACGGAATGGTCTTATTGTATTTTTTATTTTTCTCTAATGCTACGAATCCGGGCAAAGCTTCTTCGTATTGACCTAAGCGATATTGGCAGAAACTATAGTAATACAAGGATTGTTTCGTGTCTTTTGAAGTTCGCTGCTTGAGTATATTGAAAAAAACACTCGCCTTATCGAACTCTTGTTGCATCATATAGCAATAACCCAAGTTAAAGAGAATGGCTTCTTGATGATCTCGAGTTAAACGTTTTCGATCTACCTTATTCAACTCTTTGAGGGCGTTCTTGAAAGCATTCTTCTCGAAGTAAATAGTTCCAATCATGAAACGCACCTCATCTTCATACGTGGTGTAAGGATACTCAATGAGATAGGTCTTGAGGTCAGATTGTATGTTCTTATCTCTCACTTCAAAACGCTCAACGAGGGCATTATACGTGCTCTCCATCTCACTCACTTGTGCCTTTACCCCTATAGTTCCTATAGTGGCTATAGCGACTATCAAAAAATATCTTTTAAACATCAACTTTAAACTATTAAACTAGACGGCTTCTTTAAACTCTAAACTCTAAACTATCTACGCTTATGAGCGATCTTGCGCTGTTTCTTTTTACCTATCACTTGAGCGATACCAAACACGATAATGGCAATCACGATAACGCCAATGATAATAATCATCTTTGTATCCAAACTATTCCCTTTTACGCGATTCCACATATCCATCAGCGCCTCTACTTGGTCGCCGGCATCGTGCATGAGGGCACAACGGTCAATCACGCTCTTGTCGGGATAGAAGACTTGATTGACATGAACGGCAGTGGCTTCGGGACCAAAGAAATACGACAAGTCTGCCGTTTCTGCAATCTCCTCATCATTAGCCCATTCCTCAATCTCGGGAGAAGCAATAACACTCACGTAACCAATCTCCTCCATATTGCGGATAGCAATATCGGGACGGCACATGAAGTTGATGAAGTAAGCAGCAGCTTTGGTATTAACAGCATATACGGGCACGCACCAACCGTCAAACCATACATTCGAACCCTCTTGGGGTACGATATAACGTAGGTCTAATCCTACCTCGGAAGCCTCGTCAATAGCCCATTGAGCATCACCCGACCAAAGCAAATCGACCCACGCTTTGCTTTGAGTCATCTGCTCCTTACCGAAATCGACTTCCCATCCTGCATAAGAGGGCTTGCCCGCAATCAGTATCTCCTCTACGCGTTGGATTCTCTCTGCCGTGATATTACGAACGAGGTCGTCACGCGTCACTTCGCCGCGAGCAATCTCATCGCGATAAGCGTAAAGCACAATGACAGAATAGATATCACGAACGGCATCCTTCATCAGAATGCGTTTCTCGAAACGTTCCGTATTCAAAATAGCACCCCACGTCTGCATTTCCTCATCCTGCACAAAAGCGGGATTATAGAGGAAACCGGTCGTTCCCCACATATAACCTACTGCATAATCGGACACCGTGATATTCTCCGTCGGAGCCATCTGTTGGAACTTATCAGTTACAAAAGGAGCCTGCAATTTCATATAGTTAATCTCGTCTGAGATAAGGCTCTTGTCTATCGGTTGTAAGAGGTTATGACGCAACATGCGCTCGATGATATACTCGGAAGGACAGATTACATCATAGTCGTCTTTACCGACCTCAATGTCGTTAAGCATGTTCTCGTTGATTTGGAACGTGTTGTAGATAATCTCCACCTTTTCACCCGTCTGTTCGGTGTACCATGTCTTGAACTCGTCTAACACGCTTTCGTCAATGTAGTCCGCCCAGTTGTAGATTTTGAGGGTGTGCTCACGATTGGCTGCGGCTGCGCTGAAGATGGAGGCAACAGCCATGAGGGATAATAGAATCTTTTTCATTTCTTCATTTGTTTAGATGCTCTCACATTACTGATGATGAGCAGAATTAATATAACAATAAAAATTAAAGAGAATAGCGGTCTTAGTTCGGGGGTCAAACCTCCCTTACGCGCGTCTGCGTATATATAAGTGGATAAGGTGTTCAAGCCTTCACTTCCCTTAGTAAAGAGCGTCACCCCAAAGTCGTCAATACTCAACGTTAAGGACAAGATAAATCCGGATAACATGCCCGGAGCTACCTCCGGAATAATAACCTTGCGCATCGCTTGCCCAGGCGTAGCCCCTAAGTCGAGGGCAGCCTCATAGAGGTTGGGGTTCATGCCTTTCAATCGAGGCATAACACTCAGTATCACATAAGGGGTGCAGAAGGCTATATGGGCAGCAATAACCGTACCCAATCCGCGTCCGATACCCAATGCCACAAAGAGCAGGAAGAGCGATATACCCGTGATAATATCGGGGTTGATAATCGGTATCTGATTGAGGCGGAGCACAAGGTTCTGCCGTTTGGATGGCATATAGTGAATACCGAAGGCAGCAATCGTTCCTAATATCGTAGAAACAGTAGCTGCCACAACGGCAATAACAGCGGTGTTGATAACCGCACTCGTTAGACTGGCTCCCGCCGTGCCGTTAAACAAATTCTTGTATAGTTGGACGGAGAAACCTGTCCAGTTACCTAATACCTTACTCTCCGTAAAGGAAAAGATGAGAATGATTCCTATCGGAGCATATAGAATGAGTAACAGCACCCATAAGTATAAGTGAGCCGCAAAGCGTTGGCGCCCGTTTCTTCTATCAATGGATCGATGGTTTATTATCTGCATGGTTGCCAATAAGAGTTGTGAGGTTAATAAATACGAGCAGTATCAGACTTAGTGCCGCTCCGAAATTGAGCATATCACTCGTGTTGATAGCGTCTTGTATGATAGATCCGAAGAGGCGGATATTGTTGTTCGTCAGCAGTTCGGCAATAGCAAAGGTCGAAACGGTGGGCATAAACACCATGATGATACCCGACTGTATTCCCGGTAGGGAGAGGGGGAGAATCACTTTTCTGAATGTTTGGAAACGAGTAGCACCCAAATCTTGACTGGCTTCTAAAATAGAAGTATCAATCTTCTGTATAGAACTGAAGATAGGTAATATCATAAACGGCAGGAAGTCATAGCACATACCAAAAATCAAAGCCCCTTCGCCTAATGGCAGACCGAATATACCAAATAGGTTCGCCGTAGCAATGGTACGAAGCAGGAAGTTTACCCACATCGGAAGAATGCACAGGATAACCATTACTGCCGGAACACGGTATGAACGAATAGCCATGAAGTACGCTGCCGGATAGCCTAATATCACGCATAAGACGGTGGTTATCAAGGCAATACCGAAGGAGTAGATAAGGGTGTTTACCGCATTCGATTGTGAAAAGAACTTAGCGAAATTCCTAAGCGAGAACGCACCACTCACGTCTGTGAAGGCATAGATAGCCACCATGATAAGGGGTAGTACCACGAGCAGCAAGCAGAAAATCACATAGGGCCATGCCCATTTGCGCCGCTTATCAAAGTCCTTATTTTTCCAAAATAACTTCATAAACTCTAAACTCTAAACTATTAAACTAGACGGCTACTCTACACTCTACACTCTCAACTCTCCACTTTATAGAGCCTTATCCAACTCGGAGCAATCTTGATTCCCACGCGGTCACCCTTATCCCAAATATCCTTTGTATCTACGTAGAAATCCACTCCCTCGTCCGTCCTAACGGTCAAGTGGTAGTGATCTCCCTTGTACAGAATCGAGTGAACCTCGCCACAGAGGACACCATCTTCTTCATCGTCTTGCAAGTTGATATGATTGAAATCAACCTCTATATCTACTTCTTCACCCACGTCGAAGCGGTCTGCGGTACGTTCGCTCACTTCCCACTCTTCATCCAAGAACTCAACGTGGTTATCCTCTTTCACCACACCATGGAAGGTGTTATAGAGGCACTCTTTGTTCATCACTTGTATATCTTCGGGCTTAATGAGCAGTTGCACTTTCTCCCCTACCTCAAAGCAACGGTAGTCACGAACCGCCAACTCGTACCCTTCCTCGGTTAACACTAACATCTCATAGTGAACTCCCTTGAAGATACAACTCGTTATCTCTCCTCTTAACTGCCAAGGTGATTTATTACTCCCCTCGCCTTCAGGAGAGGGGTCGGGAGTGAGGCTATCCCACTTCGAGATATAGAAATCTTCCGGTCGAATAACCACATCTACCTCTTGATCTTCACCAAAGCCGGCATCAGCACATTCAAAGTCGTGATCGCAGAAATGAACAAGCCAGTCTTTGACCATCACGGCATCAAGGATATTACTCTCGCCGATAAAGTCCGCCACAAAACTGTTTTGGGGTTCGTTGTATATCTCCGTTGGGGTACCAATCTGCTGAATCTTACCCTCTTTCATCACCACGATGCGGTCGCTTAACGTCAGCGCTTCCTCTTGGTCGTGGGTCACGTAAATAAAAGTGATACCTAATTTCTTGTGCATCTCCCTCAATTCCAACTGCATATCCGCACGCATCTTGCGATCCAACGCACTAAGAGGTTCGTCCAATAGTAATACCTCGGGTTCATTGATGATTGCGCGGGCAATAGCTACACGCTGTTGCTGTCCGCCACTGAGCGATTCAACGTCGCGTTCCTCGTAATCGGACATAGATACAATCTTGAGGGCTTTGCGAACACGCTTCTCTATCTCATTGCGATTGATCTTCTTGAGTTTAAGACCAAAAGCTACGTTATCAAACACATTCAGGTGGGGGAAGAGTGCGTATTTCTGGAACACCATATTCACCGAACGCTTGTTCGGAGGGAGGGATGTTACGTCCTCGCCATTCAAAAGAATATCCCCCGACGATGCAACTTGGAAACCAGCTATACAACGAAGCAATGTGGTTTTACCGCATCCGGAAGGACCTAATAGTGTGACGAACTCACCTTTCTCTACTTTTAGGCTAACGTCGTTCACCGCCATGGTGCCGTCTTCAAACTGTTTGGAGACGTGATTGACCTCAATAATGTACTGGGACATCTACTTAAATTTATTACTATGGAACACTAAAACTATATCTCATAAATTGAATTTTTCAATTTCGGGCGACAAAGTTACACTTTTTTTTGGATATATGCAAATTTTTTTGTATTTTTGCACCCGAAATCAAAAAAAAACTGCCACCATCCACAATCCACCATCCACAATCCACACAATATGAAACGCAAAACGCTCATTTTTATCAATGTTCTGTTAGGAGCACTTGTCTCTTTTTTGGTTGGGTGCAAGACCCATCGTGTTAACAAGGTAGAAGATGTTGTTGACCCTTCCGCTACGGAGCAAGTGGAGCCCGAACCGGAGCGTATGATTTGCCTTTATGGTATCCCGCCCGAAGTCTATAAACGCCTTCACGAGCAAGACTCCCTCCGTCAAGACAGTCTCCGTCAAGCACAAGACACTATACAATAATCCCGTCCGCTCATTTGTAGGATCTGTATCTCTCACAGATTGCACAGATTTCACGGATGGTGTTATAATTTATTATTCTCTTTCATTTTTACTTTGTCTAAGATAGTAAACTATCCTATCCAAACTAAAAACGAAAAAGCAGACGAAGGTTCACAAGTTCACCTTCGGCATTGATAACTCAATGCTAATAATAAATTATTCGGGATAAATTCCACAGACGTGAAACAACGTTTCCCTCGAGTTTATAGACGTACTGAATAATACATAAAGATATGATATACGACGTTATTCTTTTTATTGGTGTTTGTTTTTCTATAGTTATTATCTATGCGATAGTTAGAAAAATGATTATAAAGAACGAAATATCGAAAGCTGAACAATATGGAATCCGTTGTTTCGGGATGTGCTATAAAGTAAGAAAGAAATATAGAGAGTTTGAGGAACCTATTTCTGATACAAACGAATCTGGAATATACAGGATATATTTTAATGAAATAGATTTATATGATACAGAAGGAAATCATATAGAAACAATATCAGCAGATTTTTTACATTTTATGTTAAAAAAAAGAAAGCGAGTATTAGGAGTTTATAGTTCTTTTGGGGATTATACTTATTTATCAAAGAATAGACGTGGGGAAATTTACTATTCTGATTGGGAAATAGAGAAAAATATTCGTAAAGCACAACAAGTTTAATAAATATAACTAATAAACTTTCAGTATTGTTTATCTTCTTTTTTTATAAATAGCTCTTCATAATTAACATTTTAAAAATATGAAAAACGTATATTTTAAATTTTTATTGATTATGTTTTTTAGTGCATCTTTAATATCATGCACGACTAATTCAGTACAACAATCTACCAATCTTTATCGTATTCTGGTCGGAGAGAAATATGGGTTTATTAATTCTAATGGGCAGATTATTATTGAACCACAATATGATTATGCTTATGACTACTTTTCTGATGGAGTTTGCTATGTGAAAATAGGGGAGAAAAATTATTTGATTGACGAGGATGGGAACTTTATAAAAGAAATTCCTGATTCCGTTGAGAATGTTTTTGAGTTTACTGATGGTTTGGCAAAATTCAAAACAGATTATCTAAGGGGAAGTTATTTGTTTACGTTTTATCGTTATGGAATAATTAGTAAAGAAGGTGAGGTAATTATCCCTGCTGCAAATTCTAATGTTTCTGTCAATAAGGACGAAGGGAATACATATATCATAGTTGCAGAAGATGAAGATGAATGGTATATGATAGATAAAACAGGAAATATGATAGGGGAAAAATGTGATAGTATATGGAGAGGATTTTCGAATGGGTTATGCGGTGTCAAAAAAGGAGGCAAATGGGGATTTATGAACACAAGTGGAACAATGGTTATTAAACCAGAATATGATTGGGTGAGATCTTTTTCGGAAGAAAAGATTGCTAGAGTATGTAAAGACGGCTTACATATGTTTATAGACCAAGAAGGTAATTGCGTGTATTCCGCAGAACGTGCTCTAACAGGAATGAGAAATAATCGAGCAATTGTAATTATAAATGGCAAAAAATGCCTTATTAATAAATCGGGCAAAACTATTTGTACTTTGGATTATGATGAGTGTTATGATAGGGAGGATAGAACGTTTATTATTAAAAAAGGAGGAAACGCATCAATAATTGATAGTATGGGTAATGTGATATTATCTACGACTTTTGATTGGATTTACGATGTATGTGATAGCGTTGCGCTTGTTGGGAAGGGTGATGAAATTGGACTAATTTGCCTAAATGGAAAAGAAATAGTTCCTCTTAAAAAGGCTAATGGCTCAATGCTCAACACAGGCGATAATATTTACAAGTTCAGTTATTGGAAGAAGTATTATGGCTATATTACGGAGTATTACAATAGTAAAGGAATCTTAATATGGCAAGACTTGCCTACAAAAAAAGTTAAACGTCCATATTGTGGAAGTCGCGCAGATTTTATAGAATATTATGATGCTAATATTTCGCGTCTTGACCCTATAGAGGGAATTTATTATGTAAAACATAATGATTACTATCAAGATAGAGATAACTTAAATTATATAGGATTGAATAATTCAAACTCTAATTTTTTTGCGGTAGCAAGAGTAAAAGATGGCGAGAATGAATTTGGTGCATATTTTATAGGAACAGATGAGCAATGGGCGAATAAGTTTGTCAAAATAGGGAACTCTCAAAAATATGCAATAGTTAAAACTCGTGAAGATGTGGATTATTCGTCAGAGGGAATGGTTGAATTAGAAGATCCTAATTCATTTAGTTTTAGATTGGAAACAGGGCGAAATAATTGGTATAATTTTTTTGTTACATATGAGTTTACGAGAGATTATCCTTCAAGTTCGGACTGTGAACAATATCAAAATCCCGAATGGACAGGTTCTGGATTTGCTGTGGCAGACGGATATATTGTGACTAATTATCATGTTACTAATGGCGCAAAAAGTATTAGAATAAAAGGCGTTAAAGGAGATTTAGAAAAATCATTTAAGGGGGTTGCAATTGCTTCAGACAAAGAACACGATTTATCTCTAATCAAAATTATGGATTCTTCATTTGATGGGCTTGGTGACATACCTTATACTATCAGCCATACTGATGCAGAGGTTGGAGAAAACATATTTGTTCTAGGGTATCCTTTAACAACGACAATGGGTAATGAAGTAAAATTAACAGAAGGTATTATAAATTCCTCTACAGGTTTTAAGGGAGATAACTCAATGTATCAAATTTCAGCAGCAATCCAACCGGGGAATAGTGGCGGTCCATTATTTAATGCTGATGGAAATGTGATTGGGGTGGTGCGAGCAAAACATAAGGATGTAGAGAATGTTAACTATGCAGTTAAAAGTTCATATTTGTTAGATTTATTGAATACATCGGGATATGATATTGAAATAGCAAATAAGAACAAATTACATAATAAAAAATTAAGTACACAAGTTAAAACAATCAAAAATTTTGTTTACATAATTGAGTGTAGCAGCAAGTAATCATTATTTATCATTAAGTAAAATTTCATAACTTCTACTAGTTAAAATTGCTATTCCGAGTGCCACATCTGTGGAATGGATTTTGAATAATTTATTATTGTGTTGCACCAAGCAACACGGAAGATGAAACGAAGTGGAATCTTCTCCTTTTTAGTTCTTCTTTTTGGATGTGGAAGTTTACTTACAACGAACAAAAAAAAGAAGTAAAAAAATAATAAATTAAAACAATCAGTGATAATCTGTGAAATCTGTGAGAGATAAGAAAATGAAACTCCGTCTCAAAATAGCCCTCGAACTGGAGCGGCTGCGCCGCAATAACCTTAAGCGCCTCCACCCGCTGCAACAACTCTTTTGGGAATCTACCCTCCGCTGCAATGTGCACTGCCTCCATTGCGGCAGCGATTGTTCTACCTATTCACAATCCACCATCCACCATCCACAATCCACTCCCCCCGACATGCCCGCCGAGGACTTCCTCCGCGTCATCGACTCTATCTCAATCCACATTCCACTATCCACCATCCACCAAACACTCATCATCATCTCCGGTGGTGAACCGCTCATGCGTAAGGACTTGGCGGATATCGGTCGTGCGCTCTATGAGCGTGAGTATCCGTGGGGCATGGTCACGAACGGTCTCGCTCTCACAGAGGCTAAGTTCCGCGAACTCCGTTCTGCCGGTTTGCGCTCCATGTCTATCAGTCTCGACGGCCTCGAACAAGACCATGTATGGTTGCGTCAGCATCCGTTGGCTTTTGAGGGCGCAACACGCGCTATCCGATTGGCTGCTGCTGAACCCGACTTCACGTGGGATGTGGTGACCTGTGTTAATCAGCGTAATATAGACCATTTAGATCAGATACGTGACTTGCTTTGGTCATTAGGCTGTCGCGATTGGCGTGTGGTGACGATCGACCCCATGGGGCGTGCTGCCACTAATCCCGAACTCCAACTCCGTCCCGAACAACTGCGTCAAGTGCTGGACTTTATTAAAACAGAACGCCAAGCCGGTAGGCATGTATCCTATGGCTGTGCAGGTTTCTTAGGTGCCTATGAGGGACAAGTGCGTGACCACCTGTATATGTGCGCTGCGGGGATAACGACGGCTTCTATTCTCATAGATGGTTCTATCTCGGCGTGTACCTCGATACGAGGCAAATACTATCAAGGTAATATCTATAAGGACGATTTCTGGTCCGTCTGGCAAAACGGTTTTAAGCCCTATCGCGATCGCTCGTGGATGAAAAAAGAAACACCTTGCAGTGATTGCAAGATGTTCCGTTATTGTGAAGGCAACGGTATGCACCTCCGTCGAGAGGACGGTTCGCTGATGCTTTGCCACGTAAAGCAATTATAACATTCGATTTATTTTGCGAATAATAATCCACCTATGCAATAGGTATAAGATGGTAAAGAGTATTGCCGTGGAAACGAAAAGGTAAGCGATGGGTATAGGAGTCCAATCTGCAAGAACCTTTGATACAATAGAAATGCATATCTGATATATCCAGTATGCCAATCCGGAAGATATTCCCCACACCATCAGATCCAGTAATAGAACCAAACGCTGATACGGAGAGGCTATCTTTCGAGGAGCATATCCAATCTCATAAAGGTTCTTGATTTTCTCTTTGTTGCGCTCCAATAATAGCATAATGCTGATGAGCAGCAAGTAGAAGGATAAAGCGGAAATAATGATTCCAATACCAATGGCGACAAAGAGCAAACTATACACGACTGCTTGCATTTTAAGAGAAGTAGAGTCCCCCTCAATCATGTAATGTTTTTGCTCTAAGAAGGTTAATAACTCCTCTTTCGACTCGTTATTGGCTAACTCTATGATTAACCTTGAGGGTAGGGTTCGTGTGTGATCGGATAAGTGATTATTTACGTCTTGTAAAAAGTCCTGCGGCACAAGAATCGTATTGAGGCGATTGGAGAAACCAATCACCTGTGCTTGATAATAATGAGGCCGTCTATCTTTGCCGGATAACTCCAATTCAAATGGGAAAGAGGTCATTAATGCCTCGCTTAATAAAGGCAAACCATGAGTGGAAGCATATCCGTAGTTATATAAATTAAGATAATTGCGGGGTACAATAACGGGCACCTTTTTATCTTCAAACGAGGCTGACCATGGTTCCTCGTTGTCGCTTGTAGGGGTTAGGGGGACATCAATGTATTGAGTAGGTACGGATTCTAAAAAGAAATCCGTTTGTAAACTTAAATCACCAATCGTGATAATGCCATATACGTTACATTGTGCAGACTCAAAACAACCAATACTTTGGACAGCGCCTATGTTTTGTATGTCCTCTAACTCTTGTTCGTCGAACCCGTGTTGCGCTCCCCAAAGAGACCCTACGGAAGTTAGATTAGACACAGGCTTGGTTATGACGATATAATTATTGGGAAGACCAATCCCATTCTGCTTTTTGTAGGATTGGTAGTCTGATAATGCTTGGATACCAAATAGAATAATAGTGGCTCCTACGATGTTTGCAACGAGGAAACCTAAAATCTGGGTGTACTGTATATTATGGCGTAATATGGAATAGAGTAGTTTCATAACCGCTTATAAGTTCCATGTATAGTCGTATGGATAAGGAAGTGTATGTCCGATAGAGGTGATGATGATACCGCAATGCTCTTCGTTCTGCCATTCTTTCAACATGTCGCACATGATATGGGCATTATCCATATCCAAGTGGCTGATAGGCTCGTCTAATAGACAAAAATCCGCAGGTTGGCAAATCAATCGCACAAAGGCAACGCGTTGCTGTTGACCCATAGATAGTTGACCTACCGGTGTGTCTAACTTAGTGGCTAACCCTAATTCACTGAGTTGTTGACGAATAACCTTCTCACTGCGGTAATCGGTTAATGCATTCTTCAAAAGAACGTTATTCACTGCGGATAATTCCGGAAACAACTGCATAGACTGAAACATAATGGATATACTCTCTTTCCATATATCCGTCCGTGGCAGTGTTGCCATTACGTTCTGACCTTCAGAATCTTGCCATGCTATTGCTCCTTCAAAATCTTGACGAGTGCCATAGAGAAAGGAGCATAAAGAAGTCTTTCCTCTACCCGATTCTGCCAAAATCAAGTAAGACTTGTCTCGCTCTATTACAAGATCTTGACCCCATACATCAGAGGAAAGAGCCGTGAGGCTCTTTTCTCTGAGATATTGAGGTATAACGTTCTTTAAAACAATACGATCAATCATGTTCGCTCGTAACACCGATTATAGGTTCTCAAGTGCTGTATTCAAGACAGTATCAAAGATAACCTTTAGGGAGTTTTTAGAACCATCCTCTAAATTAAGTGATAAAGTAGTGGTTTGATCTTCATAACTCAAATGAACCGTCTTGAAGATGGCCAAAACTTGGCAGGCTATTTGCCACTCTTCATCATCAAGTAAATCCTCTGTCTTACCTATCTCTTCTATGATACGCGTTACATCGCCTACAGCTCCGTTTTTCTTCAATTGACCATATAACTCGTTTCTTGTGAAATTAGATGAGAGTTCCGACAAACCAAAGTCTTTTTTGCACTTCGAATAGATATTCTCCGGCATTACGAAGAACTTACCATCTTGGCAACCGATATAATAGTCATATCCCCCTTCTTGTTCTACCCACTCGTCATAATAAATGTAGCGATCCCAATCAACATAACGATTTGCGTGCATTGCGTAAACATTACCGTCTGTCTTTGTCCATTTATCATTTTGTGAAGCGATTGTCTCAAACCACTCCGATTCGCTACATTCTGCCATTACTATGAATTGAGGCATTTCTTCGTCACCTAATTTCTCAACAGGTAAAAGAGCAAAAGTGACATCTCCGTTGAACATCTCCAAGTCGCTGAAGCTCATGTTAATCTCCTCTAATGCTTCATTGAATTCTTCCATCACTTCATCGGGGAATTCAATCTTTTCTATTAGTTTGGGCAGATCCTTTATCCCGAAGTTAGCTACCGCAAGACTGTTGGATGGAATGAAGCCCATGTTATTCAGCGTAGGATTGGCATTGCAGGTGTTAGCTAACTCTTTAAATTCCTCATTTCCATCATAACTTGCCTTTAACACAATCTTTCCTTTCTCAAAGTTCAGGGATAATAACATGTATGCATCGTTCATCAAGTCTTGCATATTACCCAACTCAATGTTTGCCCCCGTTTGACCTGCGAGTTCCATTATTTTCTCATAATCACTATAGAGAACAAAATCTTCCTTTGCTTTACAGAAAGCTTCGAAATTGGCTTTGTTGATGGCTTGCTCTTCCTTAGCTAAGTCCATATAGTAAGATGCCGATTCTTTGGACATGGCAATTACGCATTTCGTAGCATCAAAGCACATAATCTCCTCTCCATCATATTCAACTACGTAATATTTGTCAGCCTCAGTAATTTGTAAGTCCAAATCAAAGTCTTCATCTTCGGCAATCACCTCAATAAAATTCTCAAATTTAGCTTTATCTTGTACAGCCATAACAACCACACCTTCTTCTCTTTCGACATCCGTTAAGGCAACAACAATGCTTTGATCTAAATCAATACCGCATTCTTCGGGATTATCTACAATACTATTCATCAACTCACGGGTAGGAGTTGACAGAGAGAGAAATGCCGCTTTTAATAGGCTCGTTACTTCATCATTTTCTAAAACCTCTGATTTGGTCAGAAGCTGATTAACGTTAATCTTTGCGCCCATTATCGTATTATCGGGAATAGCCTCTAAATACGAACTTTTGTTCATGTTGTTCACGCAAGCAGACACAAGGAGGGTAAGCATTGCTAATCCTACACCTTTCCAAAAAGTAATTCTTTTCATTGTTGTAACAAATAATTAAGTTAGTTTACAATTTGCAAAATGTTCAAACATATGAACTTTGCATATTTCTATTTGACGCTGCAAAGATACAACAAATTTTTAATATATGCAAATATATTTGAAATTTTGTTACAATATTCTCGTTAAAATACGGATTGTCGCATCGTATCAGGAAGAAATTCTGCAGAATGAGTCTCTTTCGTATCCGAAACATATATATCAATGCATTCTTTGGGTAGCATCGCCCATCGACCTTGTGGGTCAATAATTCCAACGATATATGAATCTTCATCGCCTCCGCCATATCCGTCTTCATCGTAACTCTCAAAACGAGTAGAGAGATATATGGAGCAAGCTATGTAGTTATCCTCCTTCCTAACAGAGGGCCTTGCGGGAACAAAACCTAACTTCTGAATTTCATCCGCTCGTTTGGGATTCCTCTGAAGACATTTCATGATTTCGTCATTCAAAGGCAACATAATACATTCACATTTGTAAAAGGGCAACTGGAGTAGGATGGGGTATAAGGCTTCCCATGGGAGCATCTTGTTTTGAAAGAGTGTGCCGTGATAACCGGATTTAGTGGGTACATAGACAAAAGCGTCCTCTGAACCGATTGAAACAATATCTTTGGCTTTAGATTGTTCTTCTTGGGTTAGTGTTCGAACAATATCGTGCCCCTCCCATGTAATGACCGACTCTACGTCTATCAGTTGTTTAATCCATTCAATAGTTTCCATATTCTTCTTTATTTGGCTAATCCGGGACTATATTTGACTATCTTAACTTTTCTATTACAATTCAATTGAATTAAAATAACGCTGCAAAATTACTAAAAAATTATCACATATGCAAATTTATTTGCAGATTAAAGGAAAAAACAACCGAATAAAATCGTTATAAACGACCTAATTCTGCAAAAAATATTTGTATATATCAAAAAAAAGTATTATCTTTGCACCACAATTGCAAATTTATGGTAAAAGAGCAATTTAATAGTCGGTTTGGTGTCATCATGGCAACGGCTGCCGGAGCGGTTGGCTTGGGTAATATATGGAAGTTCCCTTACATGCTTGGGCAAAATGGCGGAGCGGCTTTTTTAGTCGTGTACATCGTGTGTGTGCTGCTATTTGGTCTTCCTCTCATGATAACGGAGTTTGTGATGGGCAAACGTAGTGGTCAGTCCGTTCGGGGGGCATATCAAGTCTTGGCGGGCAATACACATTGGAACGGTATTCCTATATTAACCTGCCTCTCGGTAATGCTTATCATCGGTGTTTATTTGGTTATTACGGGCTGGTGTGTCAAGTACCTATTGCTATCTGTTTTTCCCTCTTTGCCAATGCTGAACGGTTGGACGGATATACTATGTAACACCATAGCTGTATTCATTTCCGTCATGGTTGTGTGGATGGGGGTGAATAAAGGCATAGAGCGCCTAAGTAAGATATTCATGCCTATTCTCTTGCTCATAGTTATTATCTTAGCTGTTCGTGTGGCTTTTTTGCCCGGTGCTAAGGAGGGCTTGACTTTTCTCTTTGCTTTTGATGCAAGCAAATTATCTTTTGATGTTGTTTTGTCGGCATTGGGGCAATGCTTCTATTCGCTCAGTATAGGTATGGGAGCGTTAATAACCTTTGGCTCGTATATCCCCAAGAAACAGAATGTAGTATCGTTAGTAGGCAATGTTATTGCGGTTGATACGTTGGTGGCTGTGTTAGCTGCTTGTGCCATCATTCCAGCTGTCTTTGCGTATGGTTCCAGTCCCGAGCAGGGACCTAAATTGGTCTTCTCGGTTTTACCTGTCGTCTTTCAGCAAATGCCCGGGGGGCAAGTGATGGCAGTTCTTTTCTTTGCTTTGTTGTGTATCGCTGCTATCACCTCTATTGTCAGCCTTTTGGAAGTGCTGACGGCATCGCTCGTTGATATTTCGGCACAAAAGAAACACCCGCTGACTCGTCACCGCGCTATTTTATACACGGGTGGGGTATGTCTATTGATTAGTATCTTTTGTGCTTTGTCCTTGACGGATTCGGGTAATTGGTTGGTTTGGGGAGGAAAGACATTATTTGACCACATTGATAGATTAACGTCTTGTTATATGTTGCCCTTGGTGGCATTAAGTACGGTTATCTTCTTTGGTTGGTTTGTGGATAAGAACGTGATGAAGGAGGAAATGCAGCCGCATTATGGTTCGCGTTTATGGACGATTCGTGTTTATTATTTCCTCATCCGTTGGTGCTTCCCGATTCTTATTTTCCTCATTGCCCTTCATAGCATAGGTATCATATAAGATAATAATTTCTCATAAGTTCTTATCTCTTAATTCTTAGCCACAAGGGCACGATTGTTTTCATTTTTCTGCGTTTATGGTTGTGCCTTAATATATTTGTTGTACCACCGATTTTGCATATCTGTCCTATCTTTCGGATTAACATATCCGCCTAACGGGCAAATTGCATTCAAATCATCGGCTATCTCTACTATGATATCTGCCAACTCGACATTTTGTTTATAATAATCAGGAATGGCATCATATCCCACAATAGCTCCCATTATGTTCCCGCATACAGAACCGGTTGAGTCACTATCACCATCGTGATTAACGGCATCAATCACTGCTTGCTCAAAATTATTAAGGTTCTTCTTGGCGCAATACAAAGCAATGGCTACCGTTTCTTCTCCTACCCACCCTTGTCCTATATAGGGTATTACCGTTGTTGCCGATTCTTTGCTTTCCGCAAGCGATAGTGCTTTTCTCACTATACTTTGCAGTTCTTCCAATGCCGTTTTTTCTTCCGGTTTCGCATAGAGTTGCGGTAATTCGGCGAGAGATGACTCGCACAGATGGTCAAACTCGGATGGCGTAATAGGATTTTCGCTTAGCACCAATTTGTATATTAGCAGCGCGTGAAAGGCAGCGGATATATATCCCAATGGGTGTTTGTGCGTAAGAGCGGCACAAGCGCCGGCAAGATAAGCCACCCGTTGGCTCGTCCAGTCTCGACCTTTTTGTTCTCCAAAGTGGTTGAAATAAGTAGCCGCCATCAACCCAACGGGAGCGACACGCATCACCCCTCCGCACCCTTTGCTGTTGTTATTGACGCCATATCGTTGAGAATATTCGGAGAGAGCACTCATACACGTGTTTCCCGGTGCGCGTTCTACATTAAGTTCCGGTATTTTGCGCAACCAGCAAGTGTAATGTCTTTGTTCTTCTATTGGTGTGCCAATTTGGGTTTCAAACCATTCACGGTAAGCATAATAGACATAAGAGTCCAAATCGCCCATAACCGAATCACTTGTGAACCAGCGTGTTACGCCAAAGAGCAAGCCGTTGGCGGTAAAGAGGGTCATTTGTGTATCATCAGAAATCAACGCTTTGCCATTATGACTTAAGGAGAACTGAGTTATTCCGTTTTCTCCGTATTTCTTTTGTATGGACGATAGGGATAGAAATTCCACCGGATAGCCCAGTGCATCTCCGATAGCACCTCCTACCAAGGAGCCGCGTATTTTGTCTTGTAGATTGATCATTGTTCCTTTTAATTGTAAGTAAAGAGCTTTTAATTATTGTACTATTTCCCCTTTTGCGTTGATAAACACATGGTCGTCCACATATCCATCAGCGAGTTCGCAATCTCAACCTAAATGTGAACCTTCTATTTTTTCTCTAGTGCTTTGTACACGTCCTGTTCCATTGCAGTATGTGCATGTGTGTTTATGGTCAACTCCATTAGTATTGACAGTTTGCCCGCACTGAGGACATGTCCTATATACAGGGTCCAATCCATATCCACCGGCTTTCCCGCTTAATACAACTCTTTGTCCAGAACCTTTGCAATAGGGACATGTGTCCGACCACATTGCTGTAGAAGTCATTACCAAAAATAAAAGTAAAAGAATCTTTTTCATAAACCTGAGATGTTAAAATAGTTAATAATTTATAGTTTGCAACTGCAAAGGTACAACTTTTTTTTGAAACTACCAAATTATTTTGCGACTTTTTGCAAAATGTATGAAATAAAGCCACCTACCTTCATTTACGAAGATAGATGGCTTTCATTATGCGGAACGCGAGGCGGGCGAGGAGTAAGAGGATGAGGATGAAGAAACCCCACGTGCAGTTCTTGTAAAATTTGGAAGCCCCCTCCCGACCTCCCCCTAAAGGGGGCGGTGAGGTTGGTTCGCTAATGGTTTGCGTGTGCCACCGCTCGATATAGACCGTATCCACCCTAATGGGTATCTGCGTAATTAACGGAGAGCGAGGCGAAACAACCCTGTCTTTGCGAGGCAATGACATCTTGTGAGCCTCGTTCGACGTAGCCTCTCCAACGGAAGAGGCGTTTAATAGAGAAGCGTGGGACGTAGCCATGGCAGCCGAATCTGCGTAATCTGCGGGAGATATAACCACTCCTTGACGGTACGTCACGCTCACGGAGTCGTGGATGGCGATGGGAGCCGTGAACTGCTGACTCTTACAGCTCGTAATCAGGGCGAT
>JAKSNF010000014.1 GCA_024400115.1 Paludibacteraceae bacterium
GCATTTATTTGAAGTTATAAGGTAGTCCAGAACCTCAAAGAATCAAATGAAGCGAACGAAAGTTCACGCTTTTTTGTGTAGTTATCTCTTGCCGTATCCGTGCAATCTGTGAGAGATAAAAAAAGAACGAAACAAGAAAATAGTTAACCCGAAATATTAACTTAAAAAATCCAAATTAAACAAAACAAACAAACAAAAACAAACAAAAAACATTTTAATTAACATGTTGATTAAGTCAACAAAAAAGATTAACAATTTAAATTTTTATTTTTATGAGAAAACTTTATTTATCTATGCTAATGGCAGTGGGACTGCTGATTAGCGGAAATGCGTTCGGAGCCGCAGGCCAAGGTCATTCCGAACCACAAGCAGGCGATGTTGCCAAAGTATCTGTTGATGTAGCAGGTGTAGTAACTACAACTTATTATGCAACCTTACAAGATGCATTTGATGATCTGCCGGATAATAGTTATCCTGTTACTCTGCAAATGCTTGATAATGCACTAGTAACTGTTCAAAATGGTTTTGAGATTCACCAATACAACAATGTAACATTGGACTTAAATGGCAAGAGCATTTCTGCTAATACTACGGTGAACAAAGGGTCGCAAGTTATCCTTAATAAGGGAACATTGACAATTACCGATGAATCGGGAACAGGAGAAGGTGTTATTACATCTTCGGCAGAACAACCCGATACTCATGAAGGAACTCCAGTCCCAGGGTATGCTTCCAACACCATTACAAACAATGGTACAATATACATGAAAGCAGGATTGGTTATAAATACAGGAGACGACCCTCAAGCCGAAGCGCAATACGCTATTGATAATAAGGGAACACTAATAATGGACGGTGGATCTTTACAAGGACGCGTGCCTGTCAGAATGGTATGTAATAGTAACTGTACCGTTAAGGTTGAAATGAATGGTGGTGAGATTAAAGCTCGGGGGAATTTGGCTCTTTGGGCACAGATTTATGATGGTGGTGTAGCGGATGTAATTGTCAATGATGGTACTATTCAGTCAAATGGCAATTCCATAAAGTTAGAAGATAAAGGAAAGAACAATACAGCTCGCGCAAAATTACATATCAATGGCGGTACACTTTACGGAGATTGCTCAATTGAAGCGACAACCGAAGATTGCGAAATTACCGGAGGTACATTTAAGGGGGGCACGCTCAAGTGCAGCAAGGCATATCCTCATAACCAAATCATGACAGGTGGTATCTTTATTGGTTTATCAAAACAAGACAATTCTGTGTATGATTGGATTTGTTACGTTGAGCAAGATGAGACGACGACTGGAAAGAATACAGAAAATGATGTAACTCAAGTTACTGCTTGGGCAAAACAGCATATTATAGATAATGGGGATTATTGGAGCATTAGCGATGGTACAACGACGGCTCTGACATGGGATTATGATAAACCTACTCTTACTAGATTTACAAAAACAGATTTTCCAGACCCGGTAGCTTCCATTGAGAATAAAACTTTAGTATTTATGGATAGTAAATATTTTGATGCTGGTTTTAGCTTAGGTAGGTTTTGGATACTTGTTAAACCTATTGAGACTATACCGAGTGATTATAAAAATTTGTGGGATAATGCAAATGAATATATTGCCACAGGTTTCTCTGCACAAAAATATGATGGAAATGGAAACCCAGATGATGACATTATCATTAGTACAACATCCAAGAAAGAAACAAACAACAATGGTTCTTGGGCAACACCGGAAACATGGTTGCCAGTAGATGCTCCTGATGCTGCTACAGATGTAACGGTCAAGAACGAAATCGTTGTCGAAAGCGGAATAGCTGAAGCTCACGGTGTGGAGATAAATGGTGAGGGTCAAATCGTTGTCAAGAAAGGTGCTGTATTAGAAATCGGTGCCGGTGGTATCAAGACCAACAATACCGAAATTCAACCTATTATCGTAGAGGCCGGTGGTACGCTGCGTGTGGGCGTAGGTGGAGTTTCCAAAGAAGCAGGTACACTCAACCCCGTTGAGATATACAACGATGGTATTAATAGCGGTGCATTTATGATTAACCCCAATGCACAAGTTAACACCATGCCGGAAGCAACCATTACATTGACAACTAATGTACGCAAAGATTATTGGCAGCACCTCGCTTTGCCGATTGAGAACCTGACGGAACATTCCAACGACAAAGGTGCAGCCAATGCAGTGTTTGAATGGAAAAATAATGAATGGAATCAGTTAGGTGGCTGGAATGAGATTAAAGCCTTCAAGGGTTATGACTTCACTAACAACTACGAAGGTCAAGACAACGTAACCTATACCTTCAAAGGTCAATTGGTTGGTGTACAAAACCAAGGATTGAGTCTTATTGAGGGTGTTAACTTCTTTGGTAATAGTTATACGG
This sequence comes from Paludibacteraceae bacterium, assembly GCA_024400115.1. Classification (GTDB taxonomy): domain Bacteria; phylum Bacteroidota; class Bacteroidia; order Bacteroidales; family Paludibacteraceae; genus Colicola. The sequence continues at coordinate 2,398 of JAKSNF010000014.1, forward strand.
CTCCTATCAGTTTGAGTGCATTATTTGACCAAATTGGATCGGATATGGAATCCAATACGATAGAAAAGACCGTTTATATCTACAACTCTTCGACTCTCAATTATGGCTTTACCAGTCAATTAGGTATTCAATTGGCAGAGATGGGTTATGCTGATCTTGAATTTAAGACGATTGCACCATTACAGGGCTTCTGGATGAATCTGCAAGAGGGTAAAGGCACAGCAGGTACTACCATCAATTATGCCAAAGCCGTTTGGAATAATACCGAAGAGTTGGGTAAACCTCAATATGCTCCGTCTCGTAATGGCAACAGCAACAACTTCTCAACGGTAGCTACTATCAAAGTAACTGCTGCCAATGGTGCTGCTGATAAAGTGATTTTAGTAGAGGGTGACCAATTCTCAGCAGAGTTTGAAAATGGTAGCGATGCTTCCAAGATGATGAGCGAAGAGTCCTTCAACTTGTTTGCTACTACCGAGAATGGTAAGCAATCTATGGTTGCTACCGACAATCTGGAAGGAACAACTCTTACTTTCCAAGCAGGACAAGAGGTTGAATACACGATGACGTTTGCCAAAGTGTTGAATAACGACTATAGCCTTCTTGACCTTCTGACAAATGAAGTTATTAGCCTGACCGAAGGAAATAGTTACACTTTCGCTGCTCAACCCAATGGCACGGAGGCTCGTTTCCAAATCATTGCTACTGCTAAAGCTCCTACGGCTATCGAGAACACTAAATTGGTTAGTGCTACTAAGATGTTGAAGAACGGTATGCTCTATATCAAGCAAGGCGAAAACATCTATAACGCACAAGGTCAAAATGTTAAATAATTTAGAAGAGGTGCATTATGAAAAAGAGATATTTTAATCCGACGACAGAAATAGTGAAACTGTCCTGCTCAAGTGACGTGCTTAATCAAATGCCAGATAACCCAAGTTCGGTATTGACTGTCAGTGCAGAACCGGGTTATAAAGGTGGTTATAATATGTAATATAGCATTGTTACGCCATATTTAAGAAGAGTTGGATAATCATATTTATTTAATACTAAAATTACAACAATGAAAAAGACAATGTTATTCATAATGGTATTTATACTTGGTTTGTATAATACCACTATAGCTCAAGAAATCTCCGTCTCTTCGTTAGTGGAGATTACACTAACTCCGAAAGGTCAAACAACTCCCAAGGATAAGGTGACTTTGATTGAGGGAGCATCGTTCACATCTGCAACCACAGATGGTGATGTTACCAAGATAAAAATGAACCATGACGAGTACGCATCCAATGTAGATGTTTATGCTATCTTATCAGATGCCAAATATTCTATGGTGGCAACCGCTGTTGAAGATTTGCATAATCGTTATATCGGTGTGCAAGCCAGTTCGGATTATACCAACTATGTTTTTACTTTCAATGTAAAAGCAATGGGACGTGTTATGTACTTTGAAGATTTACAAGAACGTAAGACGATTCTACTGACATCGGAGACCGAACCCTATGAGTTTAGTTTAACAGCCAATTCCAAAGTTGAAGATCGTTTCCGTATTTACAAACCATACGATTTTCAAGTCTGCGCTTACTATGACAATGTAGAGATTACGGGCTATACGGGTACTGATAATATCGTTATCACTACTCTTGCCAACGATACCATTGTCAATGTAGCTCCTACATTGGGTGTTCAAACTATCGACCTGTCTGGCAAACCTGCCGGTCATTACGTATTGACGGTGAACGGAACGCAATACGAGTTCTGCAATAAACCCGTTAGCGATAACTAATAGGTGTAGAGGAGGAGGGGTGTAGAGGAGTAGGGTTCGCCCGCTCCCCAACTCCCCCTAACCATACATCGTAAACTTCAGCCGTACATAAACGGCAAGTGATCTTTGAAATATGGATTTTTACCGAAAAAGGAAAAAGAATGTTGTAACTTCGGACGCCGCCTTGCTTCGCAATTCCCCCGAATGGCTATTCGCGAAACTGTGCAAGTGTTTATACTCAAAAACGGCTTCGGCAAGCCTCCTCTATCTTAGTCCGTCTGTCCCATTATGAGCAAGCTCCTATGGTTCCAGTCGTACTAATTTAGATGATTTTTACTAAAATCTGCCGTTTTTTCGTAAAAAAACACTTTTTTTTCTTGTCATGTATTGCATATGTCAGAAAAAAGTTGTACCTTTGCGTCGCAAAACGCAAAAGGAAAAAAACTATGGAAGATTACGTATTATCTATTCCTAAAAACGACTACTCTTTTGTTATCGCTTTAGCGCAGCGAATGGGATGGTTTGTTCAAAAACAGAGTGAGGCTCCGTGCTTATTCTCAAACGAAGAGGCATTAGCCTTTGATAGGCAAGCAATGTCGGAGATATCCCAAGGTATAGGTATTTCTGCTATAGAAGCCAAAAAAATGGCAACTTCATGGGTAAGGTAATTTGGCATACGCCGGCGCTACAGCAGGCACATAATATTTATGATTATTATGCCAAGTTGTCTGAAGTGGTAGCATTGGGGGTTCTTAATGACATTATGAATGCCCCGGATATCTTGGAAACTGCGCCAGAGAGTGGGGCTCCGGAGCCTGCTTTTGAGGGATTAACTCCCACTCGTAGGTTCTTATTAGTACGTAGGATATATAAGATTGTTTACTTTGTTTTGAATGAAGAATGTCATATTACGATGATTTGGAATACTCGTAATAATCCGGCATTGTTTAAAGAGTAAATAACAAATCGATACATTTTAAGCGGTAAAAATCCAATGAAGCGATTTTTACCGCTTCTTTTGTGATTACACAAATTCAAATCAATGAAGAAACTAATTTTATTAATACAAACAATACTCTTGTCTTGCTGGACAATGTGGGCGACGGGGACACCCGTCATCAACGCGCATGTCTGCCAAACCGATCAGTTCGTTCTGGGCTGTACGGTCTTTCAGCGTGCCGATGGCGATGTGAGTGGCTCCCTCGTCGAGGTTGGCGAGGAGACCTACTCCCTCAACCTCACTTGGGGTACACCCACCGAGTTCGCCTATACCGATAGTGTTGTCTCCGGAGGGAACTACCTCTTCGGTTGCCGGACACTCACATCAGCGGGAACATACTACGATACCCTCACAACCTCTACCGGCTGCGACAGTATCATCGTACTGACGCTGACGGAATATATCCCCTGTGAGGAAGTGACCTTCGCTTATACGGACAGCATGGCAACGGGAGGAACGTATATCTTCAACTGCCAAGAACTGACGGCAGCAGGAGAGTACCGCGATACACTCGTCAAAGCCGATGGCTGCGACTCTATCGTTGTACTGACACTGACAGAGTACATCCCCTGCGAGGAAGTGACCTTCGCCTATACGGACAGCATGGCAACAGGAGGAACGTATATCTTCCAATGCCAAGTCCTGACGGAAGCCGGTGAGTACCGCGATACGCTCGTCAAAGCCGATGGCTGCGACAGTATCATCGTGCTCACGCTGACGGAATATATCCCCTGTGAGGAAGTGACCTTCGCTTATACGGACAGCATGGCAACGGGAGGAACGTATATCTTCAACTGCCAAGAACTGACGGCAGCAGGAGAGTACCGCGATACACTCGTCAAAGCCGATGGCTGCGACTCTATCGTTGTACTGACACTGACAGAGTACATCCCCTGCGAGGAAGTGACCTTCGCCTATACGGACAGCATGGCAACAGGAGGAACGTATATCTTCCAATGCCAAGTCCTGACGGAAGCCGGTGAGTACCGCGATACCCTCGTCAAAGCCGATGGCTGCGACTCTATCGTCGTACTCACGCTGACAGAGTACACACCCATACCTCCTTGCGAGGAAGTGACCTTCGCTTATACGGATAGCATGGCAACAGGAGGAACGTATATCTTCCAATGCCAAGTCCTGACGGAAGCCGGTGAGTACCGCGATACCCTCGTCAAAGCCGATGGCTGCGACAGTATTATCGTGCTCACGCTAAAAGAATATACGGTAGTTATACAGAACGATACCTTGCGCGACACGGTACTCGTTAACCTCTGTCTTGGTGAACCATTCACAGACCGTCTCAACGTAACCTACTACCCAACACAGGATACCGTCGTGCTTGACACGATTATGATTAGTAGAGACACTACACTAACGCTGATTCACACCGTTGACTCTATCTATCGCTACGAACTAACCGTTCAACAACCGAAAGACAGCACAACAACCGTTACTATCTGTGCCGGCGAGTCGTTCAACTGGTTTGGTAACGACTACTCCGTAGCCAACACCTACTTCGACACACTGCACTACACCACCGGTTGCGATAGCATATGTGGTAAACTGGTTCTGACTGTCCAACAACCGAAGGATAGTACTACGACTGTCACTATCTGTGCCGGCGAAGTGTTCACTTGGTTTGGTAACGACTACTCCGTAGCCGATACTTACTACGATACGCTGCACTACACTACAGGTTGCGATAGTATATGCGGTAAATTGGTACTAACCGTACAACAACCGAAAGACAGCACAACAACCGTTACTATCTGTGCCGGTGAGTCGTTCAACTGGTTTGGTAACGACTACTCCGTAGCCGATACGTACTATGACACGCTGCGTTATACAACAGGTTGCGATAGTATCTGTGGTACACTGATTCTGACTGTTCAACAACCGAAGGATAGTACTACCACCGCCACTATCTGTGCCGGTGAGTCGTTCAACTGGTTTGGTAATGACTACTCCGTAGCCGATACCTACTTCGACACACTGCACTACACTACAGGTTGCGATAGTATATGCGGTAAATTGGTACTAACCGTACAACAACCGAAAGACAGCACAACAACCGTTACTATCTGTGCCGGTGAGTCGTTCAACTGGTTTGGTAACGACTACTCCGTAGCCGATACTTACTACGATACGCTGCACTATACGACAGGCTGCGATAGTATATGTGGTAAATTAGTCCTCACTGTTCAGTCTCGTTATATAGACGAGTTGCCCGCTTTGGTGAAGGACGATAGTTGGTTATTGATGATTCATCGTCGTTCTATCCGCGAGGATTATGGTATTGACTTCACTGCCGACCAAGTACATTGGTACCGCGTAGAAGGCGAGGTAGATGAGTATCCGTATGGTGAGGACAACGATGTCCAAGTCGGAACAGGCGATTACTACACTATTGCCCAAAAGATGAGCGGTAAGTATTACGCCCTGCTCGATGTGGATGTAAGTTGGCTGAACGCTTGCGCTCTGTATGCTCGTACCGTCATACTCGACTGCGATAACCCGTCCGGTCCTGTATTATCTCCCACTATCGTTCCTGCCGGAGGTCTGATGAAACTGACTAACCTCCAAGAAGGTGAGTTGACCATCAACGTCTATACACCTGCCGGACAAAAAGTAAGAAGCGAGAGTGTAAAAGTAAATAACGAACATGATATCTATGCCGAACGTGTATGCGGTGTTTACTTACTGCAAGTAACGAATGTAGGTAAGACGAATGTGTTTAAATATGTTGTAACCCAATAAAAGATACGCTTATGAAAAAGATAATGATGATAACATGTCTGCTGGCTGTCTCTATATGGGCTATGGCAGATGGCGAAGATCCGTTATACAAGGCTTATTTAGACTCCTTGAATCGGGTCAATAAAACACAAACAGAACAAGCAACCTCCGTTACTCCCGCCATTCCGGCGGAGGGCACTGTGAGTACTACTCCGGCAACTCCCTTAACGCAAGAGCAGCAAGACTCTATTGCAGAGGTTAAGCGTGCCGAGAGAGCAGCTATGCAGGCAAGGATGGATTCGATTAACGAACTGCGCAAAGCACGCATGGCTGCTGCGCAAGCTTATTCGGATTCGTTAGAAGCGGCTGAACGTAATAAACAACGCCGTTCAAGTGTTGCTAACGACACTAACGACTCTATCCGTCAGATAGACCGTTTCACTATTGGTGTACGAGGCGGTGCCGCTTCGATGTTACAAAAGTTAGTGAACGAGGATGCCAAGAGTCAGTTTGGCTTTGATGTGCTCTTAGACCTTCAGTATGCTCACTATTGGTTAAGTAAGAAAGAGCATAAGGTGGGTTTGTTAACGGGACTGAGTTTTGGTTTGGCACAAGGTGGACTGAAAGCGCCGAATAGTGTCAACCAATACACGGTTACTGACCCTGATGGTATGAAAGCAGACTATACCGTTACGGCGGATAATATCAAAGAACGCGATAGACAACTCCAAGTGGAGGTGCCGTTGATGTTCTCGCTCATTACCAAGAAGGGATTCTTCTTTAACCTCGGTCCGCGATTCTTCTTACCCGTCTATACTCCCTACAAGGCTACGCTTGAGAATCCGTATATAGACGCTTACTTTGAGCAGACGGATGTACACGTAACCAACGAAGTCATTACGGGTGTGATGAAGGACAAGGTGGTTACCGGCAAAGGCACGACCGATAATAAGCTTAAGCTCAACATCACCCTTGGTACCGAATTAGGTTACGAGTGGGAGTTTAAGAACAAACAGTCCCTTGGTTTAGGTGTTTATGCTAACTACGGTTTATACAGCATGTTCAAGCAAGATGCCCAAGACCTCAAGAGCCTGATTACCGTTACGCCGGCTATCCCCTCTACCGTTACCACCAACTCCGCTACGGAGGCGTGGACGGAGAAACAAGGCTTTGTTGATGTCGGTATCAAACTGGCATACCACTTCAACTGGTGGAAAACCAAAGCCCGCAAATAAAACTACGAGAATGTGTTTTTCTTCGTAGGACAATTTTTCATAATAAATTTTTGTTGCGCTACCCGTCCGTGAGGCCCGGTAGCGTTTTTTTTGTAAAAAAGTGGAAAAAAAGAAGAAAAAATTTGCATATATCAAAAAAATGTACTATCTTTGCACGCTTTTTCGCGCGGTCGGGAAATTTGACCAAGCAGAAGCACGATAAATAAACAATTAATTATTAACTAAAAACAATTAACATTATGTTAAATCATTACGAAGCCGTTTTCGTTCTTACTCCAGTTTTGTCTGAGCCGCAGACGAAGGAAACGGTTGACAAATTCGAGAACCTTCTCAAGGAGAATGGTGGTGCCATTCTGAACCGTGAGGAGTGGGGTCTTAAGAAATTGGCTTACCCCATCCAAGCTAAGACGACGGGATTCTACAATCTGATTCAATTTGACGCAGAACCCGCTGTTATCGCAACGCTCGAGACTGAATTCCGTCGTGATGAGCGAGTTATTCGCTTCCTCACTACCCGTCTTGACAAGTACGCATTTGAGTATGCAGAGAAACGTCGTAACAACTTTAAAAAAGAGGAGGCTTAATTATGGCACAAGAGAATGAAGAAGTTCGTTATCTGACCCCGCAGCAGAACGACACCAAACGCAAAAAGTACTGCCGCTTCAAAAAAGCCGGTATCCGTTACATCGACTACAAAGATCCTGAGTTCCTCAAGAAGTTCCTCAACGAGCAAGGTAAGATTCTTCCTCGCCGTATCACCGGTACTTCGTTGAAATTCCAACGCAAGGTAGCTCAAGCAGTTAAGAAAGCTCGTCATTTGGCATTACTGCCCTACGTAACCGATATGATGAAGTAATTTATGAATTTATTAATTTAGAAATTTAGAAGATTATGGATATTATATTGATTCAAGACGTAGCCAACTTAGGTTACAAAAACGATATTGTTAAGGTTAAAGACGGTTACGGACGTAACTATTTGATCCCCAACAAAATGGCTATCATTGCTAACGAAAGCAATAAGAAACAACTGGCAGAGAACCTCAAACAACAATCCAAGAAGTTAGCACAACTGTTAGCTGACGCTGAGGTTCTGGCTGCTAAATTGGCAGATACCGTTATCACCCTCAAGGCTAAAGCTAATGAGGACGGTAAGATCTTCGGTACCATCACTACCACTCAAGTTAGTGAGGCTCTGAAAGAGGCCGGTTTTGAAGTAGATAAGAAGATCATCACCATCGAGGCTGTTAAGGAGTTAGGCGAATATACCGCTGTTGCTCGTCTGCACCGCGACGTGAAGGCAGAAATTAAGTTAAACGTTGTAGCTGAAAAAGCTGCTGAATAATTATTAGCATTATGAAAAAAGGAATTCATCCCGAAGACTACCGCGTAGTAGTATTCAAAGATATGTCTGATGGTACTCAGTTCTTCAGCCGCTCTACCGCTGCTACGAAGGACAGTATCGAGATTGATGGTGTTACCTATCCGCTCATTAAGTTGGAAATCTCTAACACCTCTCACCCGTTCTACACCGGTAAATCGAAACTCGTCGATACCGCCGGTCGCGTAGATAAGTTCTTGTCTCGCTACGGAGATCGCAAGAAAAAATAAGCGCCGCTTATTTTTACAAAAAGGACAGGCTCGCGCCTGCCCTTTTTTAGTGGAGAGTGGAGAGTTTAGAGTGTAGAGTAGCCGTCTGGTTGTATAGTTTAGAGTTATGAAAGAGTTATATATTGAGTTTGCAAAGAAATTCGGAATAGCGGTGGCTATCTTCGCCATCGTCTTTGTTGCACTTGCTATTGGAGAGCATTGCTTAGGAAAACAACTGATGACTTGGAGCAGTCCCGCTTTTGTTATCGGGTTCGTCGCCAGCATCATTGGCGTAGCCTATGTACTAACCGTCTCCAACCCCAAGAACTATCTCGGTTTTTACGGAGGTATCGTTATGGCTACCCTACTTGCCGTTCAGTTCTGGCTCAATAAGCAATTCGACCTCGTTGTTCTGTATTTAGCCGTCTTCATTCCGTTCCTTACTCGTTCGATAGTGGTATGGAAGAGAGGTATGCAGAAAAGGAAGAAGGAAAAAGGAAGAAGGATTGAGGAAAACGAGTTAGAACCGGCATGGTTAAGTAAGAAAGCACTGCTCATTACAATACTCATCGCCGTAGCAATCCTTGTTGCCGACTACGCGCTATGCACGCGCGTTATATATAAGGATATGTGGACGGATCGGATGCTCATCAAACTTCTCGGTGCCGGACAGATATGCTCCTCTGCTTTGGCTCACTATTGGCTTATTCATAAAAAGACCGACGCCTGGATATGGTGGGTCATCTATTCCGTTGTAGGCATTGTGTTCTACGCTATTCTGCCGGAACCGAATATCTTCCTCGTTGTTCTTAGCATTGTGTTCTTGATTGTTAATGGTTCAGCGTTAATCGCTTGGATAAAAATCACTCCTCGTCATGTATAAGAAAAAGAAAAACGATACCACCCTTCGCGTACAGGCTAATGCCGAGTTGCTCGACTTCCTGATGACTAAAGTAGGCGGCACGCGCACGTCGCTTAAGAACCTACTCGGTCGTCGCGTAGTGAACGTGAACGGTTCCGTTCAAACACGCCACGACACTCCCCTTCACACGGGAGATACGGTCACTATTGTTGCCACCCGTGGCAATGCCGAACTCAAACACCCGAAATTACGCGTTGTTTATGAAGACGACGACCTCATCGTTGTAGAGAAGAAGCCGGGACTGCTAACCGCTCCCGTATCAAAAGACTCGGCAGAGACCACTGCCCTCTCTATTCTTCGGCAGTACGTTCGTCGCCAAGACCGCAAGGGAGAAGTCTATCTTGTTCATCGTCTCGACCGAGAGACAAGCGGTGTACTCGTTTTTGCTAAGAGTCAAGAACTACGCGAATACATGCGCACGTACTGGGCAGAACTGGTTAAAGACCGCTGCTACATAGCCGTAGCGGAAGGCGTTTTCGCCAAACAAGAGGACACCATCACGTCCTGGTTCACGGAGGATAATCGTAACGCCATGGTTTATTCGTCACCTGTAGATGACGGCGGACAGAAAGCCGTAACGCAGTATAAGGTTCTCAAGACAATGGGAAACTACAGCCTCGTTGAACTGCATTTAGAGACAGGCAGAACCAATCAGATACGCGTGCATTTAGCCTCTATCGGACACCCGGTAGTGGGTGACCGTAAGTACGGACACGGCAATGATCACTCACCCTTGGATAGGTTAGCTCTACACGCTAAGGAGATAGCTCTTATTCATCCCGTAACGGAAAAAGTGGTGCGCTTCAATGCCCCTACTCCAAAATTATTCCTAACGGTGAATAGGCATGACCCTGATGGTAAATAACGAGACTACCATTCGGTAGGAGAACAGATTGTCCTTCGGACTGCAAGACCGTTTCACTGCAAGACCGCCCTTCGGGTTGAAGGAGGTCGGTTGGATCCGGTTCACCTTCTCCCCACTGCTTTTTTAGCCATTGAACACGATTACGAATGAGGTTGACTACCTCATTCTTTTTTTGCATTTCGTTCGTGTTACCATAATTAGGCCAACGCGCCTTATCGTTATCCACCGCAGCGGAGATAGATTGAGCATAGTCGGTCAAATAAGACTCAAAGTTCGCATATTCATAGTAGAGGAAATGTTTCCACGCCTTAACTACCGCCGCGTGGAAATTAGGATGACTATTCATCTGCCCCACCCAGTTCTGTGGTGCATACGGAAAACGCTCATAGATAAAAGCATCACTCATATCATAGAGTGAGTTACCAAAGTCCCACACGGGTCCCCAGAACCATTTAGCATCGGCACCCATATCCTTGTAGAAATAGCACGAACCATGATAACTCTCACGGTTACCCATCAATTCTTGCACGATATAGAACTTAGCCGCCGATTCCAAATCGACCTTACTATCAAAAGCCTCATCCGTTCCGTAAATAGCCGCGTTAAGAGAAACAATAGCGTTATTGATATAATCCCATTGCAGAGAAGATGTTTCCTCGGGCGTGTGCAAGGTGACCCATAATTGAGAACCGTTATCCTCATTCTTATGTACTTGTAGCGGTTCGTCCTCCCAATAATTATCTATCTCCACAAGCCAGCCACCGGTAATCGAATCGGTGTTCGTGCACCCGTCTTCTTGCTCTACTATATTGACACGGTCTTTATCCACGCGTATCTGTTCGGTAAGGAAATACAGACCCCTATAATCTCCGTTCAGCACCAGTTCCACTGCCTCGTGGCGGGGAGTCCACGCCAATCCCATATGTTCGCTGAACCAAAAACCGCAAGGGTTCTTGAGGAATCCCCACGTATCATCGGCGTGCGCCAAGAGCGTCCAATGCTTAGACTTGGGCAGTCCCATAAGAGCGGTTTTATTATTCAGTTTAAGACGATAAGGTTTCTTGTCAAAATCTCTCCACGTGTAGTTACCGCGTCCTTTGATTTGCATCGTATCCGGTTTAGTTTGCGAAGCAATAGACTTATATTGCTCCTTTCCCATGTTATCAAGCCAATAATAAGCCTTCAGATAATCATTCTTAGACACAATATCCGCCTTGCCCTTGGTGTTAATATAGAGCACGGGCAATGTACCCGATGGCTGTGCCTTGGGCGTTGTCAACGATTGCCAATTGCCTTGCGCCCATTGTTCGTTATTATTGGGCACAAAAATCTGCCCGACCGGCATATCATCTGTACGAGTAGCTGTTCTTTTCTCGTTACGAGAACCGGCTATCTCGTCCTTGAGAGTGCTGATGGCTTTACTATACGTTCCATCCTCTAATGATGTCTCGGCAAAGAAATAACGCTCTATATTGTGAGCAGACGAACTCATCGACAGCGAGTTGGTAGTGCTCTTACTCCACCCTTGTATGTCCGTAGAGAGTGTTGGCATTGTTACTACATAAGAGGTAGAGGAAGTGCCATAAACGAACTTGACAGACGTGTATTGCGTCTTGGAGTTATCGTAATAGTACGTGCCCGAGGAAATCGTCAGGGCTTGCGCTACAGAACTGAAGAAGATAAGCGTAAGTAAGAGTAAGTTTCTCATGGTATTTGTCTTTATTCGTTTTCTAATAAATCGGGACGTCTTTGTTTAGTATGCTCCACCGATTGCTCGTAGAGCCAGTCTGCAATCTTGGCTTCATTACCGGAAATGAGTATATCGGGCACTTTCCAACCCTTATACTCCGCAGGACGGGTATAAACGCCGGCTTCTAATAGTCCGTCCTGAAACGAGTCATTAAGGGCAGACTCCACATCGCCTAACGCTCCGGGGAGAAGGCGCACGATAGCGTCCGTCATGATAGCCGCCGGCATCTCTCCTCCGGTGAGGACGTAGTCTCCAATGGTATATTCTTTGGTAATGAGATGATCACGTACACGCTGATCCACTCCCTTATAGTGACCACATAAGATGATGATATTCTGCTTAAGCGACAAAGAGTTAGCCGCTTTTTGGTCAAACCGTTCACCATCGGGAGCAGTGAAGATAATCTCATCGTACTCACGCTCCGCTTTTAAGGCAGCTATACAGCGATCAATAGGCTCAATCTGGAGCACCATGCCCGCTCCAAAACCAAACGCATAATCGTCCACCTTACGATGTTTAGAGAGGGTATAATCGCGTAGGTTATGAACGTAAATCTCTACAAGCCCTTTCTTTTTGGCTCGTTCGATAATAGAATGGTTGAGAGGTGACTCCAACAATTCGGGACAACATGTTATTATATCAATTCTCATTGTGGATAGTGGATAATTAGGGGACGGGGTCATAACCCGAACCTCCCCAAGGATTGCAACGAAGGATACGTTTAACGCCTAACCAGCCTCCTTTAAAAATACCGTATTTCATCACCGCCTCCACCATATATTGGCTGCACGTGGGTGTATATCGACACGAGGGAGGTGTCAAGGGTGAGATACAATAACGGTAGAAATAAACCGGTATCAGAAAGATCTTTCGTACTATGGCTTTAAATGTTTCCAATCTTCTTTAGTCCTTTTATCATCGCTTTTTCAATGATAGCGTAGGGTTGTATTTGTTTGTCTATATAGTATATCGCTATGCGATAGTTTCCCTCCTTCTTATTAAGTCGATAGGCTTCGCGGATACGGCGGCGAAGGAGGTTGCGGTCCACGGCATGCTTAAACAAAGACTTAGGTGCCCAAATGAGCACTTTAGTATCTTCCTCCACCGGCTGATAGACGAACCTTAACGGCCAAGCAACGAAACGCTTGCCCACAGTCTGCAGTTCGGCGATAGCCTTATCGGAACACAGTTTCTCTGATTTAGGGAAATTAGGCATTCTGATCTTCTAAATACTTGGCAATAGCGGACGTGATAGACGGACACTGCGGCGTAGGAGCCACGATTAAAGGCTCTATTCCAAGATTACGCAAAGCGGCTTGCGTATTGGCTCCAAAGCAAGCGAACTTAATCTCACTATTCGATAGTTTGGGGAAGGACTGCTTGATAGCCTCTACACCGGTAGGGGTGAAGAGCACCACTAAATCATAATCAAAGGGTGTACCTTTGGGCCATACCACAGGAACGGAGCGATACATAACGGCCGGCTGAATTGTAATCTTATGCCCGGCAAACATATTGATAACTTCGTCACTATGGTTCTCGGAAGTAACCATCATATACTTCTCTGTAGGACGACGGTTCATCGCGGGGAGAAGGTCCTCAAACTTATTATTCTCACTGAAGAACACTTTCCGCTTACGGTACTGAATATACTTCTGCAAATAATTACCCACCGCCTCCGAGATACAATAATAATGCATCGTATCAGGGATGGTGATACGCATCTCTTCCGCCAAACGGAAGAAATGGTCAATGGCTAAACGTGAATTAAACAAGACAGCCGTATAATCCAGAGGATTGATACGTTGCAGTCTAAAATCGTGCGCGTTCAGTCCTTCCACAGCCATAAGTGGGTGGAATTCACATTCAATACCATAACGTGTTGCCAAATCTGCATACGGATTACGATCCGATTGCGGACGAGGTTGAGAAACAAGAATCTTTTTTATCATATAACCCTAATTAAAAAATACAAACCTATAAGCGAGCCTATCTCTACCGTCAACCAATAGGCGATAAGACCCAAAAACGTTTTCCAATTATGTACAAAACTTTGATAATATCGTATAAAAATAACAAATAACCAAACTAACACTATAACTCCCATCCCTATTCGCCAACCTAACCAATTATCGGTCCAAACAGCACCTAAATTGAGGATATATAACGCCGTTGTTAGTATCAAGATAAGATTCATCATAAAACTTTTAGGAAAACCAAAACGTTTCATCTTTCCAAACCATGAGATGAGTTCGCGCACGCACCAACGAATTAAACACCACCCCAACACACATACCGTAACAAGCATATAATAAGTAAAATCAAACGCGCCACCTCTGTAAAAGACAAGCGTCCACGAGAATGAAGCGGTTAATAAACTAAAAAGCCTTAACTCCAACGAACTAACACCATAGATGGCTGCATCATTATAAACACGATCCGTTTGCGTGAAAGCCATCTGCCACGCCGCACGCATAATCTTAGGCTGATGGAAATTGGCTACCACAAGCAACAAAAACAAAAATAGCATCATCCACATCACCCAAGGAGCAGTACTCAGCGTCGTTATATGTTCAATCGCAGTCATTGCTTACGTAACACAAATAGTTTATCTCCACGGTGCAGTAAACGCTCGGTCTTTAAGGAGAAATAGGCTCCCTTTTGGATAGTCTCTTTCTCCTCTCCTTTGCTATTGCGCATACCGTGAGCCGTTATCTCATAGGCACCGGTCGTCTCTCCGGTAACGAGTAACTCATCACCTTCATGAAGCGCTTCCACTGCCTCAATAAAGAACTCCGCCACATCGATATTCTTAAAGTAATTGGTACACTTACCAACATAAACCTGTTTAACCATCGCCCGAGAACCATACTCGTGCGTCCACTCACCCAAACGCTGTCCCTGATAATAGCCATCCCAAAAACCTCTATTGAAGACACGACTGAGTCTCTCGTTCCAATCCTCTATCCTTCTTCCTATTTTCTCCGTCTTATACTCTCCTCTCTCCCATGCTTCTACGGCTTCGCGATAACATTCCACCACTGTCTTCACATACTGCGGACCACGTGCACGCCCCTCTATCTTCAGCACTCTAACACCGGCATCTAACATCTTATTGAGGAAATGAATGGTCTTGAGGTCCTTCGGTGACATGATATACTGATTATCCACCTCCAGTTCCAAGTCAGACTCCTTATCCTTAACGATATAACCCCTTCTACAAACTTGCATACAAGCCCCTCTATTCGCACTCAGGCCTAAGTTATTCAGACTTAAATAACATTTACCACTCACCGCCATACAGAGTGCTCCATGACAGAACATCTCAATGCGAACGAGTTGGCCATTATGACCTACAATATGCTGTTCTTCTATATCCCGATAGATAGAAGCCACTTGCTCCATATTCAGTTCACGAGCCAGGACTACCACATCTGCAAACTGCGCATAGAAACGCAAAGCTTCCGTATTGGATATATTCAGTTGGGTACTCAAATGTACCTCTACCCCTACCTTATTGGCATACTGCATAACGGCTATGTCGCACGCAATAATCGCATCTACACCGGCTTGTTTGGCATTATCCACAATCTCGCGCATCAACGGCAGGTCATCAGGATACATCACCGTATTAAGAGTGAGATACGTCTTTACTCCCGCTTCGCCACAGATAGCGACTATCTTATGAAGGTCTTTTGTGGTGAAATTGGCACTCGAACGCGAACGCATATTAAGATGTTCTATACCAAAATATACGGACGTAGCACCTGCCTCAATGGCAGCTGCCAAACTCTCCCAGCACCCCACGGGAGCCATTATTTCAATATCTTTATTCATAGACCGCTTCGTTGTAAAATCGCTCACTTTGTTGGCTAAAGAAAGAGTTCCGCTATTTGTACGGCGTTCAAAGCAGCTCCCTTACGTATCTGGTCACTTACTGTCCACAACGTCAAACCCGTAGGACAGGTGTAGTCTTGTCTTATACGACCCACATATACATCATCCTTACCACTCAAGAATAACGGCATCGGATAGGTCTTGGTGGAAGGCTCGTCCATCAACGTACATCCCTTCATCTCACTTATCGCTTTCTTCACATCCTCCACGGCAAGCGGTTGTTCAGTCTCTACCCACACCGCCTCCGAGTGACAACGAAGCGAAGGAACACGAACACAGGTGGCACTCACCTGTACATCCGAATGTAAGATCTTACGCGTCTCGTTATGCATCTTCATCTCTTCTCGAGTATAATCGTTATCCATGAACACATCAATATGTGGAATCAAGTTATAAGCCAACTGATAAGCAAACTTATTCACTGTCGGTTCTTCGCCATTCACAATCTGCTTGTACTGGTTTTGTAACTCTACCATCGCTTGCGCACCGGCACCACTGGCTGCTTGATAGGTAGCCACATGAATACGACGTATATGACTCAGTTTCTCAATCGCAGCCAAGGGCATGAGCATCACAATAGTGGAGCAATTGGGTACAGCAATGATATTGCGAGGATGGTTAAAAGCATCCTTCCCGTTTATCTCCGGAATAATTAAAGGCACCTCTTCGTCCATTCTAAAGGCAGACGAGTTATCAATCATCAAGCACCCAAAGCGCGTAATATCTTCTGCGTACTCCTTACTCACCGAACCGCCCGCCGAAACAAAGGCTATATCTATTCCCTTAAACTGATCTCCATGATATAACTTCTCTACCACAATCGGCTGACCTTTAAATAGATAAGTTGTTCCGGCACTACGCTCGGAACCAAACAAACGCAGACTCGTTACCGGGAATTGACGCTCAGCAAGTACCTTAAGTAATTCTTGTCCTACGGCACCGGAGGCACCGACAATGGCTATATTCATTTTCGTTGTTAGTGATTAGTCGTTAGAAAACTTTTTGAAGACCAAGCACGCATTATGACCACCAAAACCGAAGGTGTTGGAAATGGCATAAGTCATATCGCGCTTTTGTGCCTTATTAAAGGTAAAATTGATACGATAATCTATATTCTCATCCTCATCATCATCTGCATGATTGATGGTGGGCGGAACTATACCATTCTTTAATGCCAACACACAGGCCAAAGCCTCCATTGCGCCTGCTGCTCCAATCATATGACCCGTCATAGACTTCGTCGAATCAAGGTTCATTTGGTAAACATGCTCTTTAAAAACATTGCAAATAGCCTTTAATTCCGCTATATCACCTAACGGAGTGGACGTTCCATGCGTATTGATATAATCAACATCGGCAGGTTGAATCGCAGCATCCTCAAGAGCCATTTTCATAACACGAGCAGCACCCATTCCTTCAGGATCGGGCGCCGTCATATGGTAAGCATCTGAGTTAATCGCTGCACCCACTATCTCACCATATATCTTAGCCCCACGTGCTTTAGCATGTTCATATTCCTCTAAGATTAGGGTTACCGACCCTTCACCCAACACGAAACCGTCACGCGATTTAGAGAATGGACGAGAAGCCGTTTGCGGACTATCGTTGCGCGTTGATATAGCGTGTAACGAATTGAAACCGCCAACACCCGAATACGTAATATTAGCATCCGCACCTCCGGTCACCATTATATCCGCTCGACCCAAGCGAATATAATCAAAAGCTTGAGCGATAGCGTGAGAGGCGGACGAACATGCCGTAGTAATAGTCAAACTGGGTCCTTTCAAATCAAAAAAGAGAGAAAGCCAACCTGCCCCCATAGAGACAAGAGCCTTAGGAATATAGAATGGACTAAAACGAGGAGTACCATCGCCCGTTATGAAATCACCAAATCCTTGTTCTAAATTAATGAGTCCGCCCATTCCGGAACCCCAAACAACTCCCATGCGTGTACTATCCTCTTTCTCACGATTGAAACCTGCATCACGCATGGCCTCGGCCGTAGAACATACGGACAACTGATGATAACGCTCTAACTTACGCTGCTCCTTCACATCCGGTATAACTGACGACACGTCCCAACCCTTCACCTCACAAGCGAACTGCGTTTTAAACTTACTGCAATCAAAAGCGGTGATAGGAGCCGCTCCACTCTGACCCTCAATAAGAGCAGACCATGTAGAGTCAACATCATTACCCAACGGCGTCAACGCACCTAACCCTGTTATTACTACTCGTTTAAGTTTCATAAATACATTATATATATATGCGTTCCGCGCGCTCACGTGCACACGCACGACTACAAAAGCACGAGTTTACAGAAACCCCGTAAACTCGCACTTACCATTCGTAAAAACGGTTTAGTTAACTGCTTTTTCAATATAAGCAACAACGTCACCTACGGTAACGATTTTCTGCGTATCCTCGTCTGGAATTGTGATATTAAACTCCTTCTCAAACTCCATAATCAACTCAACCGTATCCAACGAGTCAGCATTCAAATCAGCCGAAAAACTTGCATCATTAGTAACTTGCGATGCATCCACACCTAACTTATCCACAATAATAGCTTTAACTTTAGATTCAATCTCTGCCATAATAATAAAAATTATAGTTGTTTAACAATACATTTTACAATATCAAAATAGGGACACTTCCCAAATTCGCTGCAAAGGTACAACTTTTTTTTAAAATATGCAAGTTTTTATGCACATTTCTTTAAAAAGTACCCGTTTTTAAGATGATTTTTCCTATTTTTACCCCCGATTTACCCGCTTGAACGAGCGGAATGTCCTGTCCATCCAAATTGGTAACACGAAAATTATCATACACTTTATGGGTATGTCCACCGACAACTAAATCTATATCTCGAGTGTTCGCAATCAGTTCCTCATCGTTGCAATCACCTTCCGATGAAGCTTGCGTTCCTTGGTGCGATAGGCAAATAACCACATCACAATGTTTACGTTTCTTCAACAAGGTGGCTATACGTTGTGCTGTCTCGTACGGAGGCAGATAGGTTAAAGGAGCAAAACGTGCGGCATCAATCATCCCATTAGGGGTGCAACCAATACCAAAAACACCTATTTTCAAACCATTACGATGCAGAATGGTATAGGGTTTAACTATTCCTTCTAATGCCGAACCCTGCACATCATAATTAGCACAAACAACCTCAAAACGAGCATCCTTCAAAATTGCCGCTAACGTATCCACCCCGTTATCTAACTCATGATTACCAAGACAAACAACATCATAACCCATCCGGTTAAGGGCATCCACCTCCATGCGGCCATGGAAGAAATTAAAGAACGTCGTTCCTTGACTGAAATCTCCGGCATCCAACAATAATAGATTCGGATCCTTACTACGCTCCTGTGCTATATACCCCATGCGACGAGCATAACCTCCTTGTCCATTGTCCTTAGGGAGAACTTGTGAATGGGTGTCATTGGTGTGCAGAATAGTAAGTGTAGTTGGCTTATGAGTACACATACATAAACTCAAAACAGAGATGAATAGAAGAATCTTTTTCATAAATCAATATCAATAATAGTCAAAACCGTTTTACCATCCGGTGTAAGACGATAAGAAGTCAATCCCAACAGACGCTCCACTAAGTCACGCATCTGCTCTTCCGTAAGCACTTGACCTATAGGGATAGCCGTATCTTGCGCCAACGACAAAGCAATAGGATGAATAAAACCTTGTTCCACAGTAGCACCACTTTCGCGTATGGAAAAGATTATATCTTGCAATGCCTTAACGGGATTCGTTTGACCCAACAAGGACGGAACTCCGGAGATACTATACGCCGTAGGATTCAGTTCGTCCATATCAAAGCCCAAATCACGCAACGAGTCCAGAACAGATTGTAGAATAATCTTCTCATCTTGCGTCACATCCAACGTCTCCGGGAAAAGTAATTGCTGCGAAGAGCGAGAAGGATGCGCTAATAGTGACTTATACTGATTATACAATATGTTAATATGCGCCCGATGCTGATGAACAACCATCAGTCCTAAAGGAGACGGACACAAGATATACTTCTGTTGGTACTGATAAGGTCTCCAGCCCTCCGGCAATAAAGAAGGCAAGTATGCGTCCGGAATATCTTGCGCAACAGAAGAAGTATTACGTATAGCGGATGATGGAGTGTATAGCGTGTCCCAATGGGTCGGAACTTTCGTATTATTCGGGCGGAAAGGATTATAATTCCGATCTACAACCACAGGCGGAACTTGCGGCGAGGAAGAGGACGCCAAAGGCATCTCTATTTCCCCCTCTCTATTAAAGTCAATGGAAGGAGTAATATTAAACTTACCCAAAGACTCCCTTACTACGGATAATAGAATTTGGAAAATAAGTTGCTCATCGGCAAACTTAATCTCTGTCTTTGTTGGATGTACATTGACATCGATAGAATCCGGAGCTACATCAAAATATAAAAAATAAGAAGGACTCTCCTCACCTACCAACATCCCTGAATAAGCGGTCATCACTGCTTTATGAAAATAGGGATGACGCATATACCGCCCGTTCACAAAGAAATACTGTTGGGCGTTCTTAGTTGAATGCTCTGGTTTACCGATAAAGCCATGAATAGACACCAGTTCTGTTTCTGAACTAACTTCTACCAATTGCGATGTATAAGGATTACGCGCAGAAGAACCAAAGATGGCCTCTATCCGTTGTTTAATAGTACCTACCGATAACGAATGAAGAATCTCATCGTTATGCGCTAAGGTAAACTGCACCTGAGGATAAACCAAGGCAATATGATAAAACTCATTGAGGATATTTCTCAATTCCGTGGCATCACTCTTCAAGAACTTACGCCTCGCGGGAACATTAAAGAACAGATTCTTAACACTAATTGACGTGCCTTTGGCACAATCGCACGATTCTTGCGATATAACTTGTGAACCGTCTATTTCTATCTTCGTGCCCACCTCTTCGTCTTCCGGACGCGAAACCAACTCCACCTGCGCTACTGCAGCAATGGATGGTAATGCTTCACCTCGGAAGCCCATGGTGCGGAGGGTAAACAGATCTTTAGCGCTCTGAATCTTGGATGTAGCATGCCTTTCGAACGCCATTCGAGCATCCGTATCCGACATACCTTTGCCATTATCAATGACTTGAAGCAAAGTACGCCCCGCATCGCGGAGCAATATCTCTATACGCGTAGCTCCCGCGTCAAGACTATTCTCAACCAACTCCTTAAGACAAGAAGCAGGCCTTTGAATAACCTCGCCCGCAGCGATTTGATTCGCTACACTATCCGGTAAAAGACGTATGCAATCCATTAACTAAGAACGTAGTAAAGCAACACGATAACAAGTAATAATGCCACCCATAGAATGAGCATTGACTTTTGTTTTTTCTTTTGCTCTACCTTATGCTTCTCGTATTCCTCACGAAAAGACCCGTGATGAAGACGCGCAAGTTTTTCCTTGCGCGCCTCCTTTTCTTTATCATAGTAAATGGGGCGATAGTCCCACTCACGGGGTTTATTCACTTTTGGAAATAAAACCGACATCTATTTATTTGGTAATAGCTTGGAACTCTTCGTCTGCTACATACTTAGCAAACTCGATATCATCAGCAGCTCTAACCTTCAGTTGAGCGTCACGCTCAATAGCCAACTTAAGATTGGTGTAAACCGTCTCACGATCATTCGTACGAGCACCTACAATAGCCATCAAATAAGCCGTGGTAGCATTCGGCTCTTCCACATTGGCTAATGCTTGACGAGCAGCTGCATAATTCTCATTCAGAATGTGTTGAACAGCTGCATTGTTAGTAGCTTTGTTGCCATAAGCAGCGGAAGCAGACTTGTAATCACCCTTCATGGTGTACAATGTACCCAGAGCAGCATTCAAATCACCCGTCGTGCCGGCAGCTTTACCTAAATGCTCTTCAGCAGCAACCAAATCGTTTTGTGCCATTGCGCAGATACCTGCATTGAAATGTACATCAGCATCATTGGCATTGAGAGCTAAAGCGTTAGCATAGCACTTAGCTGCCTCGTCAAGATTACCTTGAGCGAAGTAAATCAGACCTTCGTTATTATAAGCACGATAGTCATTGTAAAGTTCAATAACCTTTTGATAAACAGCCATCTTTTGAGCATTATCTTCAACTAAGGTAGCAGCATAAAGCAACTCTTCAACGTTCAGTTGAGCAGGATCTTCCTTAACAAGAGCTAAGATTTCTTCATCACTCTTACCAATAAGGTCTGTGGTGAGGATGAGGCGAGAACGACGCAAAGACGGGAGAATCTCATCAGCAATAGTCTTATAAACATTGCTTAAATTTTTAATTTGAGCCTCACGCTCTTCGGGATCATTGTACATACTTAACACGCGCAAAACTAAATCTTTCTCAGGAAGATTGCTTGCCTCAACAGCCTTTTGGAAACCTTCCCAATCCTCTGCAGTAACAGTGGACTCAATATCCGAGTTAATTTTATTCTGCTTAAGTTGTTGTTTTAAGAACTTTTGAGCAACAGCTTGACGTTGGTTAGCCAATTTAGCATTCAAATCAACACCACCATCAGGAGAAGCATAACCACTTACTTCGAGTTTATTGATAGCCTTCTTCTCATCCTTATTTGCATCCTTAATAGCAGCTGTGAGAGATTTCATCTCCGCACTCCTTGTCTCCGACTGACGGAGGTTTGCTTGTTGAATCAAGAACTTAATATCAGCCTCTTGCATCTCTTGAATAATACGTTGGAACTTATCCGGCGTAACAGCGGGCTCATTCTCTTCAGCAGAAACAAGCTCTTTGGTATTGAGAACACCGTCAGCAATCTTCAAATCAGGAATTTCAACCACTTTCCTACCTACTTTAGCCGAGAAGCGCAAATAAAGTTCAGACTTCGCCATCTCAGGAACATACTTAAAGGAGCAAGATTGGCTATAAGAGCCACCTTCCTTGAAATTAACGGTAACACCATTCTCTTTCACCTTCTCTCCTACATAAGTAACAGGCTCACCAACAGCTTCTTGACCATTGTATTTAAGCACCGGCGTAACCGTCAGGATACCCTTACGGTTAAATTTCTTAACAGGAAACGTTCCCGTAATGTCTGCATTTACTGTACTACCAACCAACTCTAATGGGCTGGGATTAACTTTAACATCTTCCGGAGAAGGAAGCGCATTGGAACAAGCAGTCAACATTGCAACGGCAATGATAGACACAAAAAGTTGAATTTTTCTCATAACAAAAATAATTATTTTGGTTAGTTTTTGGATTGCCTATAACAATTCAGTTTGCAAAATTACTATTTTTTTTTCAAATACGCAAGTTTATTTTGATTTTTTTTGCATTTTTAACAAAAAAAGACAGCAAAATTTGCATATTTCACGAAAAAAGCGTAATTTTGCATGCTCAAAAGTATAAGTATGCGTAACACTCGAGGTTTGATAAAAGTGATAAATATACTGCTCGTTTCCATTATGATGCTAACGAGTTGTGGACAGAAGCAACCTTCTGTTGAAGAACTGAGGCGTCAAAAGGCTGTTGAAGATAGCCTTCAATTGGCGGCACAGCAACGGTCGCTTACTTATTATACCGGTCTGCGCGATTCATTATTGCTCGTGGCGCAAGAATTGCTTAAGAAGAATTTTGTGTACGAAAAGGACGAGCGATACGAAGATCATGGGCATTACGTCCACCGATTACTGCGAACCACCTCCAATACCAGTCGATGTTATATTCAGACCTACGCTACGGATGATTATAGATTGCAAGTGAAAGTGTATTTGGTAGGAACGAGAGCGATTCTTCCTCAGACTTTAACCTTATCCGTTGGAGAGTCCTATGTCTCACAAACGGGAGACACCCACTCGTTTGAAGCAGAAGGTTGGCATGAGATGTTAGCTCTTGAAGATACAGCGGCATTAAACATATTACGTTTCATCGACGGCTACCGAGAAGAGAGAATATTAGCGACAATGAGTAGTACGAAGGGAAAATATAAATTCTATCTCTCTGACCGCGATAAGCAAGCCCTCATTGACACATACCAATTAGGACAGGTCATGCAGGATATACACCAATTAGAAACACAAATCAATCAAACGAACTTAGAAATATTGAAATATGAACATCGAATCAATCACCGCTCGTAAGTTAATTCAACTGAAAGCATTCAGCATACAATTCACCCATCCCTTCCAATGGGCTAACGGTTGGAAAGCGCCGGTTTATCTGGATGATCGTAAGATCCTTAGTTATACCCAAGCTCGCGCTTTCTTTAAAGTAGAATTAAGTCGCATTGTAGCAGAGAACTTCCCTGACATAGACATGGTAGCAGGTATAGCCACCACCGCTATTGCCCACGGCATCTTGGTGGCAGAGCAATTAGGGTTACCTTTTGTTTATGTTCACCCCACGCCCAAGGATCACGGCTTAGAGAACCAGATAGAAGGCGATTTGCGCCCTCGGCAGAAAGTGCTTATTGTGGAGAACCAAGTAAACACCGGGAGTAACTTAACTAAAGTGATTGAAGCCATCCGTAATAACGGTTGTACCGTCGTTGGAGTAGTAACCATCTTTGATTACCAGTTCCCTTCAACGCAGAAAAAATTGAGTGTTGCCGGTGTACCTCTCTTCGCACTCAGCAACTACAATGCCTTTATTGAACAACTTAGAGAAGACAAAATGGGTTCCCAAGAAACCATCGATTTATTGGAAGCCTGGCATACTAACCCTAAAAAATGGAAACCATGAGTGAAAGTAAATACGAAAGTAAAGTAACCAGCATCTCTGCACCCGTAGAGGTGGTTTATGCCGGATTGAGCAATTTTAAGAACCTCGAACGAGTAAAAGACCTCATTCCCCAAGATAAGGTGCAAGACTTAGAGATTGAGGAAGATTCCATCCGCATGAAAGTGGATGGTCTCGGACAAAAAATAGTTATTAACATCGTTGAGCGCATCCCCAATGACACCATTAAGTTCGGGGCGGAGAACATCCCCCTCCAAATGAACTTTTGGATTCAACTCAAAGGTGTCGCCCCCGACGATACACGCATGAAACTAACGCTCAAAGCGGATCTCCCCATGATGTTCAAGATGATGTTGGATAAAAAAATTCAACAGGGCATTGACGATGCCGCCACCATGATTGCCCAAATGCCCTTCCAACAATGGTCTTCTAACCACTAACCACTAAACACTAAACCCATATGACAAAACCCCACATCCATCGCGAAGGTCGCAATAGTATCATCGGCCTCATACTCCTTCTGTTTGTCGTTAACGTGCTTGTCTTCTTAGGCTTTCATTATTGGCACAGCAGTCCTTATTGGAGTGTCTTTTTTGCGATTTCGCTTATTATCACCGCAGCGTTACTTGTTTTTGTTACTTATTTCTTCCGCAGCCCGGAACGTATCATTGAGGTAGAAGACCCCGATTTTCTTATCGCGCCCGCGGACGGACGAGTAGTCGTTATCGAACCCGTCCATGAAGACGAGTACTTCCACGAGGATAGACTGCAAGTCAGTATCTTCATGTCTCCCCTTAACGTGCATGCCAATTGGTATCCTATCGAAGGCCATATCCTTGTCTCCGAACACCAAAAAGGTCGCCACAAAGGTGCATGGTTGCCTAAGTCCTCGATAGAGAACGAGCGTTCGCTTGTGGTTATCGAGACGGAGAATAAACAGCAGATTGCCGTTCGACAAGTGGCAGGAGCCATGGCTCGCCGTATCGTGACCTATGCCAAAGCCGGTAAACACGCCCAACGCAATACCCATATGGGCTTTATTAAACTTGGTTCTCGTGTGGATATGTACCTCCCCCTTAATACTGAACTCTTTGTAGAAGTAGGCGAAGCCGTTCGAGGTAACGACACGATCATCGGTCGCCTCAACCCCTAACCTCTAACCACTAACCTCTAACCCCAAAAAATATGGACTTCAACGAATTATTTGACGCTTACAACTGCCATCTGAGTGATGACGAAGTAAAAAACACCGTAGCCACCATCCTTAAGGATGAGTTTGATGCTAACAATAACATTGACGTATGGAAGCAATGCCTCCACCAAATAGACCTCACCACCCTCAATGGCGATGACACCACCGCTAAGGTCAAGAAGATGGCTCAGAAAGTGAATGAGTTTAGTCAGCACTTCCCCGGTATTCCCAATGTTGCCGCTATGTGCGTTTATCCCGCTTTGGTTGAGACTGCCAAGCAAACACTCACCGAACCTATCGGTATTGCTGCTGTGGCTGCCGGTTTCCCTGCTTCGCAAACCTTCATCGAAGTGAAAGTGGCAGAATCCGCCCTTGCCGTACATGCCGGAGCGACAGAAATAGATATCGTTATCTCACAAGGCAAGTTCTTAGAGGGCAAATATCAGGAAGTGTTTGATGAGATAGCCGAAATCAAAGCCGCTATCGCACCCGCTCACCTTAAGGTTATCTTAGAGACCGGAGCACTCAAGACCGCCGAGAACATCTACAAGGCATCCCTTATCGCAATGGCTGCCGGAGCAGACTTCATCAAGACCTCTACCGGTAAGATTGCCGTTAATGCTACCCCCGAAGCTACCTACGTTATGTGCTGCGCTATTCGCGATTGGCACGAGGCTACGGGACAAAAAGTAAACTACAAACCTGCCGGAGGCGTATCCACTACCGAAGAGGCAGTGCAACACTACACCATCGTGAAGCATGTCTTAGGCAAAGACTGGCTCAATAACGAGTCCTTCCGCTTCGGTGCCAGCCGTTTAGCCAATAACTTGCTCACCTCCATCGTCGGTACGGAAACCAAGTACTTCTAAATCACCCTACCCCTCTACCCCTCTACTCCTCTACTCCCAATATGAATAAAATAATATCCAAAAAATACTTCTCTGAGAACGTCGCCCAAATAGAGGTCGAAGCACCTTTGATTGCGGCTTCGCGTCGTGCCGGACATTTCGTTATCGTTCGCGTGGACGACCACTCCGAACGTATGCCGCTCACCATCTCGGCAGCGGATACCCAACGCGGAACCATCACCCTCGTTGTCCAACGTATCGGTGTTAGTTCGGCTAAACTCATGGCACTCAATGAAGGCGACTGCCTCCACGATGTAGTGGGTCCGCTTGGTCGCGCCACTCATATAGAGAAATTCGGAACGGTCGTTTGTGCCTGCGGTGGCGTAGGAGCAGCTCCTATGTTACCTATTGCTGAGGCACTCAAGAAAGCCGGTAACCGCGTTATCACTATTCTGGCAGCGCGGACGGAGAGTCTTATTATCCTAAAAGAAGAGTTGGCGCAGTTCTCTGACGAGGTGATTATCATGACCGACGACGGTTCAGCAGGAACGAAAGGCTTAGTGACTGCCGGTATCGAAACTATAGTGGCTCGGGAGCAAGTGGATAAATGTATCACCATCGGTCCGGCTATCATGATGAAGTTTGTGGCACTCACTACCAAGAAATATAATATCCCCACAGACGCTAGTCTGAATACCATCATGGTGGACGGAACGGGTATGTGTGGCGCCTGCCGCGTGACGGTGGGAGGTAAGACACGCTTCGTTTGCGTGGATGGTCCTGAGTTCGACGCCCATGCGGTCGATTTTGATGAGATGCTCTCCCGTCTCCGTTCCTATAAACCCGAAGAGGCGGCTGCTTATGAGGCTTATCAAGAGTCCGTTCGTCCGCTTACCGCCAAGGAGCGTGCCGCTCTACCACGCGTAAAGATGAACGAAGTGGCGCCTTCCGTTCGCGTACAGTCGTTGCATACAGAGGTCAACCAAGGATTGACTTTGCAACAAGCCTTGCAAGAGAGTAAGCGTTGTCTTAATTGTAAGAACGCCGGCTGTATTCAGGGTTGTCCGGTGGGAATCAATATACCTGCTTTTATTCATCAACTCAGTGAGGGAGATATCTTAGGAGCGGCTGATATTATCAAGCAGTCCTCTTCGTTGCCCTCTGTTTGCGGACGTGTCTGCCCGCAAGAGAAACAGTGCGAAGCACAATGTATCCACCTTAAGATGAACCACGAACCCGTTGCCATCGGTTACCTCGAACGTTTCGTGGCTGACCATAGCGTTACTCTAAACTCTAAACTTACTAACGAGACGACTTCTCTAAACTCTAAACTCTACACTCTAAACTCTACCGCAATAAAAGTTGCGGTAGTAGGCTCCGGTCCTGCCGGTCTCAGTTTTGCCGGAGATATGGCTAAGTTCGGTTATGACGTCACAGTCTTTGAGGCCCTTCACGAGATTGGTGGAGTGCTTAAGTATGGTATTCCCGAGTTCCGTCTGCCCAATCGCATTGTCGATCGCGAGATAGAAGCCTTAGAGGCATTAGGAGTTACGTTTGTCAAAGATACTATTATCGGCAAGACCCTCACCATAGACGACCTTCAAACACAAGGGTTCAAAGGAATCTTCGTGGGTTCGGGTGCCGGTCTGCCACGTTTCATGGGTATTCCGGGCGAGAACCTCAATGGTGTTCTCTCATGCAACGAGTACCTCACGCGTGTCAATCTCATGGACGCATCTAACGCAAGTACGGACACGCCCCTACTCTATGGTAAGAACGTGGCTGTTATCGGAGGTGGTAACACCGCGATGGATGCCGTTCGTACCGCCAAACGATTGGGTGCAGAGCATGCTATCATCGTCTATCGCCGCAGCGAGGACGAGATGCCCGCACGTATAGAAGAAGTGCGTCACGCCAAGGAAGAGGGTATCGAGTTTATGACCTTGCATAACCCCATCGAGTACCACGCCGATGAGAATGGTCGAGTACAAGAAGCAGTACTCCAAGTGATGACACTCGGCGAACCCGACGAGTCGGGTCGTCGCAGTCCCGTACCGGTAGAAGGTAAGACCGTCACTATCCCCGTTGATCTCGTTATCGTAGCCGTTGGTGTATCGCCTAATCCGCTTATTCCTGCTTCGGTAGAAGGATTGGAAGTAAGTAAGAAAGGCACTATCGTAGTGGGAGACAATATGCAGTCGTCCTTACCTATTCTCTTTGCCGGAGGAGATATCGTTCGGGGTGGAGCTACGGTTATCCTCGCCATGTCCGATGGCCGCAAAGCTGCCGCCGCCATACACGACTACCTCTCCTCTAAACTCTAAACTTCACCACTAGACGGCTACTCTACACTCTAAACTCTACACTAATGATATCCTACAGTCTCAGTCAATTCAGCGAACTCATAGGCGAGACGCTCTCCGTTGAGTTTAGTGACACCTACTGGGTTCGTGCCGAGATAGCCTCTTTATCTTGCAAGGGGGGACATGGTTATTTTGACTTAGTGGAGAAAGGTTCAGATGGTATTCTTGCAGCCAAACAAAGAGGAACCTGTTGGGCGAACACATACAGTATGCTTTCCGCCTATTTCGAGCAAGAGACAGGAACGTGTTTACGTGTCGGCATACAAGTCTTGCTTGAGGTGGAAGTGAGTTGGCACGATGTGTATGGTTTGAGTTTGAATATCGTTGGCATTGATCCTCAATACACGGTTGGAGACCTTGCCAAGCAGAAGCAAGACACCATCAAACAACTCACGAGTGAGGGTATCCTGGATATGCAACAATCGCTCACTCTGCCCACTATCGTTCGTCGCATAGCGGTTATCTCGTCCGACTCTGCCGCCGGTTATGAAGACTTCGTTAATCAGTGCATAGTTCATAATTCACAGTGCATAGTTAACTCTGCACTATGCACTTTGCACTCTGAACTCTTCAAAGCTATCATGCAAGGCGACTACGCCGAGGCATCTATCCTCAAGGCATTGGAAGCTATTGCCGCACGAGAGGAGGAGTTTGATGTGGTTGTTATTATTCGTGGTGGTGGGGCAAGTACGGATATGAGTTGTTTTGATAGTTACTTACTGGCAGCCACGTGTGCACAGTTCCCTCTTCCTATTATTACGGGTATCGGGCACACGCGCGACGTGTGCGTGTTAGACCTTGTTGCTCATCGTGCCCTCAAGACGCCTACAGCGGTAGCCGCTTTCTTTGTAGAGCGTTTAACGAGCGAACTCAATCGCCTTGAGGAACTCAAGCGTCGTTTGCAACTCACTGCCGAGCGGCAGATCATGATTCGCAAGCATGTCTTGGAGTTATATGCACAGCGCATTGCCGCATGCAATCCCGAGCGCATCTATCGAATGGGCTATTCTCTCGCCACCGTCAATGGTCAGCCTTTGACGTCTATTAGACAGGTGACCAAAGGTCAAACCATCGTCACGCACCTCAGCGATGGTGAGGTTGTTTCGGTTTATCAATAGTAATCCGCCATTTTTTTGTCAATTCGGCAGAAAAGTGCATTTTTATTTGGTAGTTTCAATTATTTTTTGTACTTTTGCAGCGCAAAACTGCAAAACATAACGGAATCCACGCTGGGTGAGTGGGAGGGTGATGTCCTTCTCGTGTACTCGCCAATGTGAGATTTCGGGACATATATACTCGCGAACAAGTTGGTTTTGTTCCTCAACAATCCCAAAACTATTCGCGAAACGGCGTTTACTAACGCTTGTTATCGACCTTTTGAAACGTAGGAAATTTCAATTAGCAACTCGAAACAAGTAAGTGGTAGATGTCCATGGGTGTATTGTACACCTATGCGTTCTTGCATAGGCTGATATACACGGCGTGGATTTCTAATGCTTATTCGGTTGCAAAGGTTTCCTACGACCTCAAAAGGCGGATAAGCAGGGATGAAGTCCGCGTTTTTTTTATTTTCCCCTCAAACAAAAAACGTAGCACGTAAGC
Organism: Paludibacteraceae bacterium; assembly: GCA_024400115.1. GTDB lineage: Bacteria > Bacteroidota > Bacteroidia > Bacteroidales > Paludibacteraceae > Colicola. Next base: position 32,904 of record JAKSNF010000014.1, read on the forward strand.
GCCAAGCTTGCGTGCTATTTGTGTATAGTGATCTTTGAAATATTGTAGAGAAAAAACTAATAGAGCAAGCCGAATAGCCAAAGCGGGATTTTATTTGCACAACCAATATCAATCCCATCACGGACAACGAAACTATTTTCTTGATTGGCTATTTGACTATAATCTTTATTCTTGCCTCCAACTTCAAATAGGTATCTTCCATCGACGAATAAATCGCCTTTCTGAGGCATACAAATCTGATGATTAGTCGCCAGCATATTGGCAAAAAATGTTTCACGCACGGTTCCGGTATCCACTTGTTGTGATAATGCGCACATTAAATTGGTGTTATTAAACAATATCTTTTCCGGCTTTTGAAGCACTTTCATTCCTCCTTCTTTTGTATATAAACGGCGAATGAGAGCGGCACGATGCATTAAGTCAAACATTTTATAAACAATATCACGTGAGCAACTTAATGTCCTTGATAAGTCGTTGATATTCAAGGTATAAGGGTTTTGTTCGGCAAGAATACGAAGTAACGTCTTCATTTTATAGACAGATTCATACGTGATTGTTTTATCTACCGTAGGGATATCTACATTGATAACATTGTTGATATTCGTCTCTAATCTTTGTAGGAATCCGTCACCTTGTTCATGATAGAAGGGATAGTAGCCTTCTTGCAGATATTTTTCAAAATATGCAAGGACGGGTTGCTCATTGGTCAATTTAGCAGCAAGTGGCAAATGGTTTTTGAGAAGGTCATCCAACTCTAGTGGGCGCCACGACGCGATTCCCTCTAATTGTAGATATTCTCGAAAGCTCATTCCGTGTAGTGTATATTGGCGCACACGGCGACCTAAGTCCGCTTGGCAGGTTTCTAACTGAAGCATAGAAGAACCGGTGACAACAACTTTTAATTTTGGGAATGAGTCATACATCTCTTTAAGTTGTTGATCCCAATGGTCATATTTATGTACCTCATCAAAAAATAGATTCATTATTCCATGTGAGGTGGCGTATTCTGCGAGTTCAACCATCGAATGAGTAGCAAACCATGAGTTATCAACGGATACATATAAAGCTTGGCTTTTATCAGGAAATGTGCGTAGAATATGTTGAAGCAACATCGTTGTTTTGCCAACGCCTCTTGCTCCTTTTATCATAATGAATCGGTTTTCCCAATTGATTTGCGCATACAAATAACGCGTAAAATCAAGAGAAACATTTTCTAATGCCTTGTAGTAAATCGCAACTAATTTTGAAATCATAGTATTTATATTTTAGACTGTAGATGTATAATATTATGCAAAAATAACTTTTGTAAAAGTGATTTTGGCTGCAAAGTTACGACTTTAATCTGACATATGCAAGTTTTTTGATGAAAAAAGATAAAATTTCTTCATTTTCTCTACAATACAAGGTAAAAGTAATGACAAAACACTATCTCCTAACGTAGCACTTAGGTGGATGTACGTAGGATGTAAGATAAAATTGATAAAATATATACGGATTATGTTAGGATTATTTTCGGATTTGATTGATTTATTTCGGAGGGAGTCTCCGCAAGAACGCTATGCCCGTGCCTGCTATGAGGCAGAGATGGAGGAAAAGAGGAAAGAGGAAGAAAAACAATAAAATTTTCAAAAATAATGTTATCTTTTTGAAAAATGTTCGTAATCAAAATAGTAGAGAGGGACACAAAGAATTATGAATTTTGAATTATGAATTATGAGAGGGGCAAGACTGTCGAGAGAGTGTCGAGTGAGTGTCGACCGAGTGTCGGCTCAAAAAGATAGTTAAAACACAGAGAAAAGACAGATGGATGTAACTAGGACGGAGAAAGTGAAAAAAGAAATATGAACAATCAAATAACTGTAACATCGCCATTATTGCCGGACTTGAACGAGTATAACCAACTCCTTCAAGACATTTGGTCACGCAAATGGATAACCAATAATGGGCACTACCATCAAGAATTAGAGAAACAACTCTCCGAATATCTTGGTGTACCTTACTTGTCTCTCTTTACTAATGGCACTTTACCTCTCATTACGGCATTACAAGCTTTGGGTATCCACGAAGGTGAAGTGATTACCACACCTTATAGTTTCGTGGCAACTACCCATTCTATTTGGTGGAATAAATTGCGTCCAGTGTTTGTCGATGTAGATCCTAATACCGGTAATATCGACCCCAATAAGATAGAGGCAGCCATTACGGATAAGACCATTGCCATCATGCCGGTCCATGTCTATGGCTGTCCGTGCGATGTGGAGCGGATAGATGCGATTGCCAAGAAGCATAATCTCAAAGTCATCTATGATGCCGCCCATGCCTTTGGCGTGACCTATAAAGGAAAGAGTGTGTTGGAGTGGGGCGATTTGAGCACGCTAAGTTTCCATGCCACGAAGGTGTATAACACCATCGAGGGTGGAGCAATGGTGATGCATAGTGCCGAGATGAAATACGACGTGGACAATCTCAAGAACTTTGGTTTCCGTGGGGAAACGAATGTTGTGGCTCCGGGCATTAACTCGAAGATGGATGAGATGCGTGCCGCTTATGGCTTGCTGAATTTGAAGCAAGTGGATTGGGCAATTGAGCAACGCAAACGCGTCGCCAAACGATATGTAGAGGCATTAGATGGGGTAAAGGGAATACGAATATTTCCGTATATTAAGCAATCCATCATTTCATCATTTAGCGAAGCAGTTCAATCCCTCATTCCGTTTAAGTGGAACTTTGCCTACTTCCCAATCTTGATTACGGAAGATTTCGGAATGAGTAGAGATGAGTTGTATGAAAAAATGAAGGGACAAGGTGTTATGGGGCGTCGGTACTTTTATCCACTAATTACGGGGTTTGAACCGTATAATCATTATGATAGTGCCACAGCAGAGAACTTGCCCATAGCGAAAATGTTGGCTGAGCAAGTCATTTGTTTGCCCATGCATCCGTATTTGACGGAAGAAGATGTTGAACGAGTAATTAAATCCATTGTGCTATGAAACTTGGAATCATGCAACCCTACTTTATGCCGTATATCGGTTATTGGCAGCTAATGGCGGCTGTCGATAAGTATGTGGTGTATGATGATGTCAATTATATCAAGGGGGGATGGGTAAGCCGTAACAATATTTTACTCAATGGAGAGAAACACTTATTTACGATTATCTTAAAAGGTGCTAGTCCTAATAAACTCTTTGACGAAGTGGAAATAGGAGATGATTTTAAGAAGTTTAGAAAAATGTTGGAATCGGCATATAAGAAAGCTCCTTATTATGATCAAGTGATGTTCATATTGGAAGATATTTTTAATTATGAACAGCGCGATTTAGGACACTTTATGATGCATCAGTTCCAATGTGTGCTAAATTATTTGGACATTCATACAGAATTGATATTGTCTTCTACTTTAAAGAAGGATAATTCTCTTCGTGGTAAAGAAAAAGTGAAACATATATGTCACCTTTTAGGGGCAGATACTTATTACAATGCTATCGGAGGACAAGAATTGTACGATAAAGCAGACTTTAAGAATGAAGGCATTAATTTGTCGTTTATAGAAACAAAGCAGGTTGAATATAAACAATTTTCCAATCCGTTTATTTCGGGATTGAGTATGATTGATGTTTTGATGTTTAATAGTCCACAGCAAGTACGAACCTTACTTAACGCTTATAACTTGATATAATGACAGACGCAATAGGTGGATATTTTAGCAAGGAAGCGGTTCTTGGAGAATCGATTCGCCCAAGCGCATTAAGCGGTACAATATTGGTCAATACCGGTCGCAACGCATTGAAGTATATTTTACGCTCTTTGCCTAAGGTGGATAAGGTTTATCTTTCTTATTATACTTGCGAGGTCATATTACAACCGCTAAATAAATTAGGTATCCCCTACGAATTCTACCATATCAACGAACAGTTAGAGTTGGCGCAACCAATAACATTAAAAACGAACGAATATATTGTTATCAATAACTATTTTGGCTTTCAAAATCAGTATATCCAACGGATGGTTGAGCTTTATGGCGAACATCTGATTGTGGACAATTCGCAAGCCTTTTATGCTCCGACATTACAAGGAATAAAAGCTTTTTATAGTACTCGTAAGTTTGTTGGTGTCTCGGATGGCGGATGTGTTTGGTTAGGCTATCCTAAAGAAACGAGTCAATCTGGTCTTTTACACGTGGATAAATCGGAAGGCCGAAATGCATATCTAACGATTCGTGCGCAAAAAGGAGCGGGAGCGGGCTATGCGGCTTTTAGAAAGGCGGAAGAATCATTAGATAATCAGGTAACCAAGGTGATGTCTGTGGAAACAAGAGTAACTTTAGGTACGATAGATTACGAGACAATTCGAGTTCGTCGACAACAAAACTTTCTTGACTTGCACATAGCTCTTAAAGATAGTAATAGGTTGCAACTTTCGTTATTGTTAAGTCGTGATGATGTCCTTATGGTCTATCCTTATTGGACAGATGACTCGTCCTTGCGTCAACGATTGATTGACAATCATATTTATGTGGCTCAATATTGGCCGAATGTCCTCGAATGGTGTAAAAAAGGAGATTTGGAGTATGAATTAGCCCAAAATCTCATCCCTCTTCCCATTGATCAACGCTATGGCGAGGCAGAAATGAAGAAAATAATAAGAATAATACGATAATGAAAAAGAAATTATTGTTTCTGGGTAGCAATTATTTGTTAGCCGAAGCCGTGTTGAAGGCAAAGGAATTAGGATATTATACAATTGTGACAGATTGGAATCTCGTCGAGAATTCGCCTGCAAAGCAAGTGGCGGATGAGCATTGGGAAATTAGTCTGTCAGATATTGATACTATGGTGACTAAAATTAAAGATGAGAATGTAGAGGGGGTATTTACCAACTTTACAGATTCCTATTTACCATACTATGTCAAGATTTGTGAGGAGGCAGGTCTTCCTTGTTTAGCCAATCTCAAGCAAATAGAGATGATATCCAACAAGGATCAGTCCAAGCAGATGTGTATGGATCATGGTATCTCCGTATCAAAACGCTACTATATCAATAATCAAGAAGATATTGTAAAGTTGAAGGGTATTAAGTTTCCTGTGTTGACAAAACCTGTAGATAATAGTGGACAACGAGGAATTTTTGTCTGTCATAGTTTTGACAAACTCGAACAATTGTATATGGAATCGCTAAAATACTCGGCATCGAACAATGTGATTATAGAGGAGTATGTAGAGGGAGACTATGTGGTAATGTGTTTTACTATTCAGAATGGAGTGGTGACATTATCTACAATGGCAGATAAGCCTGTGACCGAGCATTTCGTCGGTAATGAACCTCGCTTGCCAAAAGGATACGTAATGCCATCTAAATACATTGACCTATGTATTGAAAAAACGTTGCCGGGAGTACAAGCGTTTGTAAAGGATATGGGACTTCAAAATGGAGTTATTTGTATCGAGGCAGTGGTAAAAGATAATGATATTTTTGTATTTGAAATGCAGTTTAGATTGGGTGGTATGCGACACCACAATTTTGTACTGAAAGAAAATGGAATGGATATCATGGCAATGTTGTTGAACTACTCTTTTTCGGGTAAGTTTGATGGTTGGGATGCACAGAAGTTTGATAATCCAAAATTTAAAAATGCGTATTGTTCGCTCAATGTCTTAATTGAACCAGATACGGCAGCAAGAGTTGAGGGACTGGATATTGTGAAAGCCATGCCCCATGTGACAAACTTTACGCTGATGATGAAAGAGGGTGATACTGTAGGAATAGCTGGGACCGTACAACAGATATTTTGCAAGGTAATGATGAAAGATGATTCTTACGAAAAGATTTTGGAAGATATTCGACATGTGTTGAAGACCATCAAGGTATATAATAAAGAGGGTAAGAATATTGTAATGCAATTGTGGTAATGTTAAAAGTTGCTGTAATAGGAGCTGGTAATGGAGGTCAGGCACTTGCAGGATATATGGCAAGTCAAGGCTGCGAGGTTCGCATTAGTGAACTCAATTTAAATGTTGTAAATGCTCTTCAAAAGAAGATGGAGATACATTTAACGGGTAGATTAGATGTTTATGGAAAGTTAGCACAAGTGGCAACTGATGCAGCTAAGATTATTATTGGCGCGGATTTGATAATGGTGGCAACTACAGCATCTGCTCATGCGGCATTAGCTCGCCAATTGGCTCCAGTTTTGGCAGATAATCAAGTGATTATACTAAATCCAGGCAGAACTGGTGGAGCTTTAGAGTTTCGTGAAACACTCAAGAAATGTGGATGCTCTAAACGATTGTATATCGCAGAGGCTCAAACATTGGTGTATGCTTGTCGTCAAAAAGAGAAGGGAGAGGTTAATATTATTGGTATCAAGGATAAAGTTCTTCTCTCAGCACTTCCTTCTAGTGATACGCAGCATGTTTTGGATATGATTAATCCTTTCTATTCTTGTTTTAAGTCATGCCCAAATGTGTTGTTTACAAGTTTAGAAAACTATGGTGCTGTTTTTCATCCGAGTGTAGTGCTATTTAATGCAGCAGCTATTGAACGAGGAAATTCATTCTATTTTTATCGAGAGATGACCCCTAAAATTGCAGAGTTTATAGAACGATTAGATGCGGAGCGAGTTGCAGTAGGAAAAGCATATGGCATAGATTTGATAAGTGCCAAAGATTGGGTTAGTGCTGCTTATAATGGTATTGAGGGAGAAACTCTTTGTGAACGTATGCGTAACAATCCTGCATACTATGATATTGTTGCTCCAAACTTAATCGACTGTCGTCAGTTAACTGAAGATATTCCAACAGGTGCGGTACCATTTGTGGCACTTGGCAAAGCTGCTGGATTAGAAATGCCTATATATAGTAGCATTATAGGCGTGGCAGAGGCATTGTTGAACAGAGATTTCCGTAATACAGGACGTTCATTGAAAAATCTTGGTTTGAATGGATTGACTAGAGAGGAAATTTTACAAAATTTGTACTAATATGAAAATAACGACATTATTACGATCTTTTTCTATTTTAAAGAATTCGTACACGTATCTTAAGCATTTACCGAAGCCCTATGTATATGTATGGCCGTTTTATGCTATTGACATGGTGATATCTCATAAAAAATATGGCACTATCGATGAAGATTATATGTCTTTGGGCTTTTATGCATTGTCTGATAAGGAGCGTAAAAAGTATGTTACGACACGTTACTTGTTTGCCGAAGAGTTTAAAAATAAGTTTTATTCTAATAAGGACTTTGATTTAATAATGAATAAATCAGAATTTAATAAAGTCTTTGCAAAATTTCTTCAGCGTCAATGGTTGTATACGGGCGAGGCTACTAGTGAGCAGATAATAAATTTTTTAACTGAGAATGATACTGTAATTATCAAGCCAGTGTCAAGTTGTTGCGGAGAAGGCGTTAAAATTCTTAGAAATAACATTTGTTCGCGAGAGGGGAGTGATTGGCTAATTGAACAAAAGAAAAAAGGGGAATATTTTATGGTTGAACAGATATTAACTAATCATCCTATTATCAAAGAATTGAATCCGACGTCTTTACAGACGATGCGAGTGGAAACGTGTATTGATGCAGAGGGTGGTTTTCATCTATTAAATTGTTGTTTGATGATTGGTGCTCCAAGGTCTATTGTGTCTAATTGTCATGGAGGAGGTACTATGTGGCATGTCAATCTTGAGACTGGCATCGTAGATAGTGACGGCTATAATCCTGAAGGTTGGATAATAAAGAAACTTAAGAACGGAAAGAATGTTAAAGGGTTAAAGATTCCTCACTTTGAGAAACTACATCCACTTCTAAACGAAGTAGCTTTTGTTGCTCCAGGAGCTCGATATATTGGGTGGGATGTGGCAATTCTTGAAAACGGATTAGCTATTATAGAAGGGAACCCACAACCAGGACTATGTACTCAACGAGTTGATGGAATACCCAAAAAAGAATTGTTGGAGACTTATGCATAAGATATATATACTTGTTAGAAAAATATGGCACGATTTCTTTTATAAACCTATTAAGCAGGTTACCACACTACGTTTGACGCCTATTCAGTATGGTCAAACCCTGAAAGGGAAAAAGATTCTTATTACTGGAGGGAGTGATGGTATAGGCTATGCAATAGCTAAGAAGTTTGTGTCAGAGGGTGCCGATGTGATGATTACCGGTCGAAATGAAGATAGACTCAAATTGGCCCTATCCCGATTGAAATCTATACACATATGTCAGTGGGATATATCTGACATTGATATTTTGGATACAAAACTTGATGAATGCATCAGTGAATTGGGTGGTCTGGATGTATTAATTAACAATGCTGCATTTTTCGAAAGAGGGAAGCATTCTGATAGAGATTTTTATGAGAAGACAATGCGTACCAATGCCGAATCAGTCTATTTAATATGTCAAAAAGTGGTTATGATTTACCAAAAAATAAATATGGATAAAGGCGGTAAGATTATTAACATATCTTCTATGAATGCTATTCAATCAAGTACATCTCCTTATGCAATAAGTAAAGCGACTGTAGACGCAATCACTAGAGGTTTTGCAATAGAATATGCGGATAAAAATATTCAAGTGAATGCAATAGCACCAGGATATTGCAACAGTAGCATTAACAAATTGGATGATAAAAATAATTATTTTAGTGATTTGACTCGAATTAATAGAATTATTTTGCCAGAAGAAATTGCTGAAATTGCGATGTTTCTTAGTACCGATGCAGCAAATGGTATTATAGGACAAACTATCCTATGTGATGGTGGAGCCACTCTCCAACAAGCATAAGTTGATGCTATATAAAAGAATTGGACATATAAATCTTCCGGTGCTGGGTATTGGTACCTATCCTGTTAAAGGAAAGACTTTGTATGATTATATTGAATTGTCATATAAGAATGGATATCGTTTAATTGACACAGCATATAAGTATCAAAATGAGGAGGTTATTGGAAAAGCACTAGATGAAATCGATGTTACGGATTGTATAATTCAAACAAAGTATTCTGAAAAGCAATATATCGGCAGTGAAGAGTGTAATTATGAGGATAAAGAATCTGTTAAAGAAGTTATAACGTCTACCTGTAAACGATTAAATAGAGATAATATTGACGTATGCTTGTTGCATGGGACTTATTCTGGTTATTTAGAATCGTATAGGGAATTAATGTCGCTTTACAATAATGGATGCTTGAATGCTATTGGAATTTGCGGGGCAGAAATCTCGACTTTAGAACAAATGAAAGATGAATTAGGAGTCTATCCTTTGATCAATCAAATCGAGGTGCACCCATATTATAATAATAAAGATTTGATAGAGTTTTGTAAACAAAACAATATTATGGTTGAAGCAAGATCACCTTTAGCGCATGGGGATGCGATATTTGCCAAAGAACCTATTTTGAAGGAACTTGCATTGAAGTATGGTAAAAGCATCCCTCAAATTATATTACGTTGGTTATTGCAACAAGACATAATTGTTATTACAAAATGTGTTAACAAAGAGCACAATAAACAAAACATTGACATATTCAATTTTGAACTCAGCAACGAAGATATGTGCAAGATATTCTCTTTAAACAAAAATATCTCGTATGGATTTATATCTAAGAATCAGTCGCTAATCTCAAAAGTCAAAAAAATATTAAACAAGATCAAAAGAAAAGTGAGGCTATAAAATGGTGAATAAAAATATACATACCGACGTTTTTGGATTTATTAAACCACGAGTCGATGTGCACACGATGGGCATTTTCACTATGGTTAATTTGCTCAAAGATTGCGGTTATAGAGTCTATATTGCCAACGATGCAGTTAGCGAGGCGGTCGAGAAAATTCAAAAAGTGAACAATTATAGTCTAGTGAAGCAGTGGATTGTAGAGAATGGCATCACACGAATCTGTTTTAGTTATCGACTAGATCCACAAGAAGGCTGTGACTATTTTTTGCACATGTATTGTCGATTAAAAGCAGATTATATGATGCAAGTTCAAGGAGGACAACTTAAGGACTTCTCTTTTGCTGGCCTTCCTGATACATGTGAGTTAGTCAAAGAAAAGACTCAAGGAGATGTATTACTATTCCCCGGAAATGAATCGCCCAAGGAATCGTTGATGGCATATGGCGTACCCGAGGAGAATCTACCGGACACGCTGAATCCTGATAATGCCTATGACAATATGCGTTGGGACTTTGCCAAGAAATTGATAGAGTCCGAAACATATAAATTGATAGGTCATCAAGACCACTATGGTTATGAAACTTGTGGTGAAGCAAACGACACATATATAGCGCGTCTAAAATATGCTCAAAAGAAACACTCTTTGCCGATTATTCGAACTCATTCTGGCCCGTATAACCCGAATCGCGAAGAGGCATTAAAGGAATATAATTCTTGGGTTAAGGATTTAGCTCAGTCAAAACTTCTAGATATACTTTCAATTGGCAGTTCGCAATTGACCCAATCGCATTTTGGTGAAGATTGGGAAGGATTAGTTAATGGAGGAGGTGTTCCTGTTAATTCTTCATTAGAGTACCAAATTATCCGCGAAAATGCAAAACCTATGTTATCTAGAACTTATTCTGGGACAAAGAATGTTCCTGATTTGGCTCGCATTCATGAACAATCTTTGAATATTGCATGGCATGCATTGTCTTTTTGGTGGTTTGATGAGCTAGATGGTCGTGGACATAATACACTATTGGAGAATCTAAGAGAGCATTTTGAGACCATTCGATACATAGTATCAACAGGTAAACCAGTCGAACCTAATGTTCCGCATCATTTTGCTTTTAGAGGTGCAGATGATATTACGTATATAATAAGCGGCTATCTTGCAGCAAAGGCATGCAAAAAATTAGGAATTAAGCATTTGATACTTCAAAATATGCTTAACACACCAAAATATACATGGGGGGTACAAGACCTTGCTAAAGGGCGTGCTATGCTGCGCCTTGTTCGAGAATTGGAGGATGATTCTTTTTCCGTAAGTTTACAAACGCGTGCAGGTTTAGACTATTTTTCACCCGATTTGGATTATGCTAAGGTACAGTTAGCTGCCGTAACATGTATGATGGATGATCTTGAACCGGAAAACGAAAATAGTCCAGAGATAATACATGTAGTTAACTATAGTGAGGCAGTACGATTAGCTACTCCTCCTGTAATTAAGGAAAGTATTAAAATAACTTTGGCTGCATTGAAAGAGTATCGTGAGGCTCGTAAATCTGGTAGGATACCCAATATGGTTTATGATAGAGAGACCTATGAACGAACAAAAGCCTTGTACGAAGAGGCAAAAGATGCTATTAGGTTATTAGAAAAGACAATACCTTATTTGTATACCCCAGAAGGATTTTATAAGATATTTGTGGAGGGATTTTTGCCTGTCCCTTATTTAATGGATTTACAACGTAAGTTTCCAAAGGCAACTCAATGGATGACAGCTATTAAAAATGGTGGAATTTATGTAGTAGATAATAAAGGCAATATTATCAATACCAAAGAACGATATAATAGAATTATTAGCAATATGCCAGTGTGATATGTATTTATTAAACTCTAAAAATAAATTTTAGCACATATGAGTAGTATAATGAAAAATCAATACAAATATACCGTTTGCATTCATTGCATGACCTATAACCACGAAAAGTATTTGACGGACGCGTTGGAAGGATTTGTAATGCAGAAAACGAACTTTCCGTTTGTAGCTGTCGTCATTGACGATTTCTCCACGGATGGCACCGCAGATGTGTTGCGCAAATATGAAGCCCAATATCCCGACATTATAAAGGCAATCTATTTGACTGAGAACTATCATTCTCAGCGAAAGCCAAAGAAACCATTGCTAGAACCTTACGATAGCCAAGCCAAATATATTGCCATCTGTGAAGGTGATGATTACTGGATCGATCCATATAAGTTGCAAAAACAGGTAGACATTTTGGAAGCCAATGAGTCATTAATGTTGACATGTTCTAACCGTCGGCTTGTGGATATGAATGGAAACACATTGGAAGATTGCAAAGCACCGCTGATTCCTGATAAACAGTCTTGCCGAATTACAATGAGAGATTATTTTAAATACAATACTATATATCCGACTGCTTCGGTTGTATATCGCAATACTCATCGGGAAGAAGTGTCACTAAAAATAAAACACATGGATAATCCATTTTTGGGTGATTGGACAATGTGGATTGCGTTGCATTGTTTCGGAGATTGCTATTATATAGACGAACCATTATCAGCTTATCGAGTTAATCCTACGTCTGTGACCCATACACAATGGGTGAAAGATAGAGTTGGACGAATCAAAATGGAGTTTGATTTGCAACCACGTGTTGCTGATGTTCTGCCGGAGGAATATGCCGATATTGCAACCGATCTGCGCAACACAAAATGGGCTTATCTCCCATTGGCAAAGGCATACTATAAAAATAAGCAATATGTGCGCATGATGGGAGCTTTGATAGTATATTTTGTTAAAAATCCGAGGAATATAGGACATCTGTTTAAGAAAGTTTGTACCAAAGTATTGAAAAAGATAAAGAAATAGACAACCTATCTCTCAAGAAATAAAGTACCCCAATTTAGCACCGCTACAGACTAAGTTTGTACCAACGGAAGCCAAAACTCTAAAATTTGCAACACCATATTCCAAGAAATAAACCTTTTGGTTGCGGTGGTTGTATTTGAAATATCAAGGAAACTTACCGTTTAGTGCAGTTTAGGCAACCAAAAACTTACCGTTTAGTGCAGTTTAGAATACTGAAAACTTACCGATTAGTGCATTTTGTTGTGTTTTTATTTGCATATATCATTTATTTTTAGTACTTGTAGCCGGTTTCAAAAGTGTATTATTTTTAAAGTATTTCTGTCCGTAAAAATTCAGAGTAAAATTTTCTCGGTGTAAGTGGTGCAGGCATTTCGTAAACCCACACCACTTGCACCACTATTCCACCGTATCGTTACCCGAAGCACCCCCATAGCATCATAGGACAACCGTGGGACTTGCGTAGCCTTGGCTAAGCATTGACTAAGTACTGCTTGTCGTGTGTCTGTAAACTTACCACTAACAGAGCATCCACACAGCACCATAGGCTAACGCTATGACTGCGAGGTACTTACGCTGTGTCTTCTCCGCGTGATTACTGTGGGTCTCCAGTGGGTCTTCAGTGTGTCATCAGTGTGTCTTTACCGAACCTCACCGCATGGTTGTCCCGATGAAACGGGAAAACCGTATCTAGGGAAAGGGAATCACAATACCGAACGGTTACCGAACAATCAGGGGAGGCTTAATGCCCCTCCTTGATAAGCAGTTTAGCGCCGGACTTGAGGACGAGGTATTTCTGCGTCTCTCTGAAAGCATCTTCTAACACACGGAGGTTGGACGAACCTTTCGCTACCAAAGGATACTGCTTTGCCAACGGATTCTGCTCCAAACGACCCATGATCTTCCTTACCGTAATAGCATCGGCTGTGACGAATGGGTCCTCTTGACTTTTGATAAAGACCAATGCTCCACCCTTGGACGTATTAACGTAGGGTTCGTAATAAGCCTTAGTGCAGACGGCGAGAAGTTCGTCTAACTTAAACTCTTTTTCTATGATTTCATCACCTTGATAAACGGACAGCACGATGCGGCTGTTGTCTTGCAAATTTTCCATTGTTTGTGCCATAATGATACAATTTAAAGATTAAACATATATATTTTTTTACCACAAAAACAGTGCCATTCGGTGGCAAAAGTTGTATTTTATTCTCAGAATAGATTCCAGCGACGGATAAGGCGCAAGAGGGAGGTTGGAATCAACGCCACAAAGAAAAGCAGGATACCATTCCACACACAAGGAACAGTAACCGATGCTCTACCGCGGAATAACGCACGCAATGCCCTACGAACAAGGTGCTCCGGCGAAACGATATAACCTAATGCCTTACCTATCTTAGTAGCAGAGGAACGAATCGAGTATAACCCCGTATCCACAGCCCCCGGGCGGACAGCCGTAACATAAACGCCTTTGTTCTTCAACTCTACGTGCACAGAGCGCGTGAAGGCACTCAAGAATGCTTTGGTACTACCGTAGGTTCCCAAACGCTGTACCGCTATTCGGTCGGTGATAGAGCTCATATTGAGTATATAGCCCTTATGCCGAGCCACCATGTCCTGACCGAAATAGTAGGTCAGCATCGCCGGTGTGACCACATGTAAGTGGAAGATGAGTTGATTGAAAGTGGGCGAATCCGCCAAGAAATCGCGGTCATGATAGACACCTGCATTATTGATGAGCACCTCGACCTCTATGCCGTTAGCGGTGCAGTAATCGTATAGTTCTTTAGCGGCAGAAGCCGTTCCCAAATCCATCACAAGCGACAGCACCCGACAAGAAGGATAGAGCGCCTCTACCTCCTTGGCTTTGGCATGAATAACTTCTTCGTTACTGACCATCAAGAGGTCATATCCGCGTTGGGCTAACGCAAGAGCGTAACAATAACCCATGCCGCTACTGGAACCGGTGACTAAAGCGTACATATTATTTACGATTGAACGATTTTCGGGTGCAAAGATACGATTTTTTTTTGAGATATGCAAGTTTTTTGGTAAAGTTAGGACTTTTTTGACTAAAAATGAAAATATATTTGCATATATGCAAAAAAAGCAGTACCTTTGTAGGCTATTTTGCGAGAGTAGGCGCGTACGCCTACGCGCAAGGAACGCAAACAAGAGAACGAAAACTAAAAATTACAATATAATGGCAAAAGCATTATTAATGATTCTGGACGGCTGGGGAATCGGTAAAAAAGATTCAGCCAACGCTATCTATTCGACGCCCACTCCTCATTGGGACGCTATCTTAGCGAAGTATCCTCATAGTCAGCTCCAAGCCTCCGGCGAGAACGTAGGTCTGCCGGACGGACAAATGGGTAACTCGGAAGTTGGTCACCTCAATATTGGTGCCGGACGCGTCGTTTATCAAGACCTCGTGAAGATCAACCGCGCCTGCAAGGACGGCAGTATCCTTCAAAATCCCGAGATCATCAGCGCCTTTGAGGGCGTAAAGAAAAGCGGTAAGAAACTGCACATCATGGGTCTCACCTCCAACGGAGGCGTACACTCGAGTTTTGATCACCTGTTCTACCTCACCGAGATTGCTAAGCACTACGGTCTCGACGGACGCACGTTCATTCACTGCTTCATGGACGGTCGTGACACAGATCCCAAGTCGGGTCTGGGTTTCATTGACGAACTGCAAGCCCATCTGCAAAAGACGTGCGGTGAGATAGCCTCTATCCAAGGTCGTTTCTACGCTATGGATCGCGATAAACGTTGGGAGCGTATTAAGATTGCTTACGACTGCCTCGTGAACGGACAAGGTGCTGCTTTCGAAGATATGCATAAGGCCGTGGAGAGCAGTTATAACGACGGTGTGACGGACGAGTTCATCAAACCGATTGTACACGTTCGTAACGGTCAACCCATCGCCACCATCGATGAGGGCGATACGGTTATTTTCTTTAACTACCGCAACGACCGCGCCAAGGAGATTACCATCGTTCTGACCCAAGAGGACAAACCTGAGAACGAGATGCACACCATCGCCGGTCTGAACTACTACTGCATGACCCCGTACGATAGTTCGTTCACGGGACTGCATATCCTCTTCCCGAAAGAGAATGTTCGTAATACGATGGGTGAGATCGTATCTAAAGCAGGACTTAAACAACTGCGTATTGCAGAGACGGAGAAGTTCGCCCACGTTACTTTCTTCTTTAGCGGCGGACGCGAAGCCGAGTTCGAGGGTGAGGAGCGTATTCTTATTCCCAGTCCGAAGGTACCTACTTACGATCTCCAACCCGAGATGTCTGCCCCCGAAGTGGCAAACGCATTATGCGCTGCCCTCGATACGCAGAAGTATGACTATATAACCCTTAATTTCGCCAACGGCGACATGGTGGGTCATACGGGTGTGTATGAGGCTATCCAAAAAGCGGTTACGACCATTGATAACTGCGTAGAGCAAGTGGTGAACAGCGCCCGCAAGAACGGATACGAGGTCATCATCATTGCCGACCATGGTAATGCCGACCATGCTAAGAACGAAGATGGTACACCCAACACCGCCCACTCGCTCAATCCTGTGCCGTTCGTGTATATAAGCGACAACTTGGACGCTAAGTTAGAGGATGGTATCCTTGCCGATGTAGCTCCGAGTCTGTGCCATATATTAGGCATTGAGCAACCCGCAGAAATGACAGGGCGGAGCCTGATTAAGTAGACCGTCCCTGCGGGACTGAAAGACCGCAGCCAAAGGCTGCTGAAAGACCGGGCAAAGCCCTGTAAGACCGCCCTGCGGACTGAAAGATAATCCTACAGCGCAGCGGTCCTACAACAAAGTGGTCTTACAGTGAGCATCGCGAACGATCTTACAGCGAAGCGGTCTAACAACGAAGTAATCATTTATTTATAAATAATACAGATATGAAAATTGAACAAACAGAAGTAAAAGACCTGAAGGCAGTGATTACCCTTACCGTGGAAGCTGCAGACTATCAGGAGAAAGTTGACAAAGAACTACGTCAGTATCGCCAAAAAGCCAATATCCCGGGTTTCCGTCCGGGTATGGTACCCCTTGGCTTAGTTAAGAAAATGTACGGCAAAGCCGTTCTCGCCGAAGTGCTCAATAACACCGTAGGTGAAGAATTAGGTAAGTACATCGAGGACAAGAAACTCAATATCCTCGGTGACCCGCTACCCAATGAGGAGTTGACCCCCGAGATGAACCTCGACGAACAAACGGACTTCACGTTCGCTTTCGACATCGCCGTAGCTCCCGAGTTCAATGCTGCCCTTGATGGAAAAAACAAACTGACCCACTACACCATCACCGTAACCGACGAGATGGTTCAGAACCAAGTGAAGAGTTACGCAGAGCGTTTCGGTCAATACATCGACGCCGAAGAGGTGAAGGAAGGTGATGTACTGAAAGGTCTCATGACCGAGCAAAAAGAGGGCGGTATCGTTAAAGAGAACGCTATGCTCAATCCCCAATACATGCAACTCAAGACCGAGATAAAGAAATTCATTGGTGCTAAGAAAGGTGACATCATCACGTTCAATCCCATGAAAGCCTATAAGAGCGAAGTAGAAGTAGCTTCTATGCTCGACATCAAGAAAGAGGAAGCGGCAGAACTCAAATCTGACTTCACCTTCGAGATCCAAGGTATCACCCGTCACGAGGCTGCTAAGATAGACGGCGAGTTATTCGCTAAGGTTTATGGAGAGAATAACGTTAAGGACCAAGCCGACTTCGAAGCTAAGGTTCGCGCTGAGATTGAAGAGAACATGGCAGAGGACAGTAAGTATAAGTTCGGTCTGGACGCCAAAGAGGCTATCCTCAAGAAAGTGGGCAAAGTAGAGTTCCCCGAGGATTTCCTTCGTCGCTGGGTATTGGCTACCAATAAGGAGATGAAGCAAGAAGACCTCGACCGCGATTTCCCCAAGATGATTGACGAACTCAGATGGCATTTGGCTAAAGACCAACTGATGAAGAAATACGACATCAAGGTGGAGAAAGAGGACGTTGAGGCATACGCTAAGGAAGTGGCTAAGATGCAGTTCATGCAGTATGGTCTGATGCACGTAGATGAGCAATACCTCAATAACTTCGCTCAAGAGATGCTCAAGAAAGACGACCAACTCCGCGGTATCGTAGAGCGCGTTGCTGAAAATAAAATTTACGAGGCACTGAAGGGTGTTGTCAAACTCGAAGAGAAAGCTATCTCCCACGAGGACTTTGGTAAATTGTTTAAATGAGAATACACTTTATTGCGATAGGTGGGGCGGCAATGCATAACTTAGCATTAGCCGTAGCCGGAAAAGAGGGTTACGTAGTAACGGGTTCGGACGACGAGATCTTTGATCCCGCCCTAACCCACTTACGTGACGCCGGTTTATTGCCCGACGAGATGGGTTGGCACCCCGAGCGCATAACGCCCGATATAGATGCCATCATCTTAGGCATGCACGCCAGAGAGGATAATCCCGAACTGGTACGTGCCCGCGAGTTAGGTATCCGAATCTACTCTTTCCCCGAGTACCTCTACGAGCAGACGAAGGATAAGATTCGTATTGTTGTAGGCGGTAGCCACGGTAAGACAACCACCACCTCTATGATTCTCTATGTGCTCCAACACCTCGGTATAGAAGCCGATTATATGGTGGGAGCACAGATAGAGGGTTTTGAACGAATGGTGAGACTGTCCTCCACGGCTAAATATGCCGTCTTTGAAGGAGACGAATACCTCACTTCTCCCCTCGACCTACGCAGTAAGTTCTTGTGGTATCACCCCCATATAGCCATCCTTACGGGGATAGCATGGGATCATATCAATGTCTTCCCCACCTTCCCGCTGTACGTGGATACGTTTAGGAAGTTTGCAAATAGTATAAGTCAAACCTTCATCTACTATCAGCGGGACGAGAACCTGCAAGCGATTGCCGCCGAACTGCCCGATACGATTCAGACCATCCCTTATATCGAGTATGAGGGAGAGGTCCCGATGGAGGTCTTTGGCAAACATAACATGCAGAACCTGCAAGCCGCCTGCTTAGCCTGTGAACAGATAGGTGTGCCGAGAGAGAAGTTCTACGAGACGATAGCCTCCTTCACGGGAGCGAGCAATCGGTTGGAGTTGATAGATAAGGTGAATGGGGAAAGGTTAGAGGACGGCGTTAAACGCCTACAGGTAACCAAGGTTGCATATAAAGATTTTGCTCATAGCCCAAGTAAACTGAAAGCTACTATTGCCGCCGTACGCGAGCATCACCCTAATCTGCGCCTCGTGGCTGCTATGGAGTTGCATACGTTCTCTTCGCTGATGGCTTCGTTCCTACCTCAATACAAAGATTGTATGGCGGATGCGGATATAGCTTATGTCTATTTTAATCCTAAGGTGATAGAGCATAAAAGCCTCCAAAAGATTAGTGCAGAAGATGTAAAGAACGCCTTTGGCACGAAAAATGTAGAGGTGTTTACGGACAGTGAGGCTCTGCAAGCCCAACTACGTTCGCTCAGTTACGAGAACACAGCTCTGTTGATGATGACCTCCGGAACGTTTGACGGCATTCATATTAACGAATTTGCAAAACAACTGATCAATGGATAAACAACTTAAAAGGGACTACCTATATATGCGAATGGCCAAGACGTGGTCGGAAAACAGTTACTGCCAACGTCGCCAAGTAGGTGCACTGATCGTCAAAGAGAACATGATTATCTCGGACGGTTATAATGGTACTCCCAGCGGTTTTGAGAACCACTGTGAGGACGATAATAACGTAAGCAAACCCTATGTACTGCATGCCGAAGCTAATGCCATCACTAAAGTGGCACGTAGTCATAACAGCAGCGAGGGAGCTACCTTGTACGTTACCACCTCGCCTTGCATGGAGTGCTCCAAACTCATTATCCAATCAGGAATCAAGCGTGTGGTCTATGAAGAAGAATACCGTATTCATGACGGCTTAGATATTCTCCGCAGAGCAGGAATAGAAGTAGTGCATTTAGTTTAGATTATGAAGAAGTATATTTTACCGACGGTTATCGTAGTAGCGGTTATGTTGGGGTTCCTTATCGGGAACGCTCGTAGCAATAAAGCCAATGCCCAACGAGTTATTATTAACGGAGAGCAGATTTATACTGTTCCCGATAGTAAAGTAGAGCAGTTGCTCAACCTCATGCAGAACCAGTATGTTGATGCTCTCAACATGGACTCGATAACGGATGAGGTGATGGCAGATTTCATTAAACGTTTGGATCCCCATTCCTCATATATACCCAAAGAAGATCTTGAATTAGTCAACTCCGCACTGAGTGGTTCGTTCTCGGGTATAGGAGTGCAGTTCACTATTCAGAATGACACTATTCATATAGTCGCCGTCATCTCGGGCGGACCGAGTGAGGGCGTGGGCGTATTGGCAGGCGATAAGATTGTGTCCGTCAACGACTCTAACTTCACCGGTAAGGGTGTCAATAATGAGCGTGTGATGCACACCCTACGCGGAGAAAAGGGTACGGAAGTAACCATTGGAGTTGTTCGTGCAGGTTGTGCCGATACCTTACACTTCACTATCACCCGTGGTGATATACCGGTTAAGTCGGTAGATGCAGCATTCATTATCAACAAAAACATCGGTTTTATACGTGTCAATAAGTTTGGTGAAACAACGTATAATGAGTTTATCTCCGCATTAGCTGAGTTACGGCAAAAAGGGGCTACCTCTTATATCGTTGACTTGCGTGAGAACTCGGGCGGATACATGGACCAAGCCATTAAGATGGCGAATGAGTTCTTGTCTAACAATGATCTGATTGTGTATTCGCAAGGACGCGCCTATCCCAAATACGAAGCACGTGCCAATGGTAGAGGACGTTTCCAGAACGTACCTATTGTGGTCTTAATAGATGACTTCTCGGCTTCCGCCAGTGAGATTTTTTCCGGTGCCATACAAGATAATGATAGAGGCACCATCATCGGTCGTCGCTCGTTCGGTAAGGGATTAGTTCAACAACAAATGCCCTTCGCAGACGGCAGTGCCGTTCGTTTAACGGTGGCTCGTTACTACACCCCCAGCGGCAGATGTATCCAACGCCCCTACGAATTAGGTAAGCAAGAAGATTATGAGAAGGATATGCTCAACCGCTTTGAGCATGGGGAGTTCTTCAATCAAGATAGCATCCACTTTACAGACACCACTCGTTATTACACCAAGAAAGGTCGCGTCGTATTAGGTGGTGGCGGTATCATGCCCGACATCTTTGTAGGACGAGATACGAGTTTGAACACCCCCTATTATAACAAAGTGGTTAACTTGGCTTTCACCTATCAGTTTGCTTATCAGTATGTAGATCAACACCGCAAAACCCTTAGTCAATATAAGGATTGGCAAAGTTTAGAGCAATACTTAATCAAGCAAGACGTTTTGAAAGAGTTTATCTCGTTCTGCGAGAAGAAAGATGTTGCGCCTCATTGGGATCAAATAAATAAGTCCCGCCCATTATTGACGAGACTTATTCATGCTTATATCGTTCGCGATGTTTTAGGAGATGAAGGTTTCTTCCCCCTCTTCGAGCGCGATGACGAGATCACTAAGCGAGCGGTTATAGAGCTTTCAAAGTAGCTAATACGTACTGATACAGTTTCTGTACAGTAGCAATGTTCACACGCTCTTCGGGCGAGTGCGGGTGTTCGATGGTAGGACCAAAGGAGATCATCTGCATACCCGGGTAGTTACGACCGATGATACCGCATTCCAATCCGGCATGGATAGTGACTACGCGCGGCTCAGTGCCAAACTCGTTCTTATACACCTCTTTCATGGTAGCCAATAAGGGCGACTTGAAGTTGGGTTTCCAACCCGGGTAAGCACCCGAGAAACGCACCTTAGCACCCGCCATAGCAAAAGCCGATTGGATGATTTGTTTGAGTTCTTCCTTGCGGCTCTCAACCGACGAGCGGGTGAGGCAATAAACGTTCACTTTCTTGTTCTTGGTCTGAATGATAGCTAAGTTATTACTGGTTTCTACAATATCGGGCATAGCGTCTATACGACGATAAACACCATGAGGACAAAGCGTGATGGCGTGAATAAGGAAGTCTTGGACATCCTCGGGCATTTGTTTGCGTACACGCTTCACTTCGGTCATGGTCAGACTGATATTATCCTCTACTCCATCAAACTCACGAATGAACGTATCTTCATATTCATCTACAATCGTTTGCAAGTCTTCTTTCCAATCGGCAGGAACAGTGATAACGGCACTTGCCTCACGTGGGATAGCGTTTCTCAAACTACCACCATCAACCGATACCAAGCGGGCACCGCAAGTAGCGACAGCATCTTTAAGGAAACGGAAGAGCAGTTTGATGGCATTGGCGCGTTGCATATGTATATCACAACCCGAGTGACCACCCTTGCAACCCTTGAGGTCAATACGCAGAGCGATGTCACCTTTCTCTACATCCACGGGAGTAAAGTCAAACGTAGCTTGTGTATCCACGCCTCCGGCACAACCCACATAGAGTTCACCCTCTGTTTCAGAGTCGAGGTTAAGTAGTGTCTTACCTTGCAGGAAACCTGCTTTGAGAGCAAAAGCACCATACATACCCGTTTCTTCATCTACCGTAAAGAAAGCCTCTAAGGGAGGATGAACAACGTTCTTATCGGCTAAGATAGCCATGGCAACAGCCACACCTATACCATTATCTGCACCCAGAGTTGTTCCGTCTGCCGTCACCCACTCCTTATTATCTTCCACGTACGCGCGTATAGGGTCTTTGGCAAAATCGAAGTTCACATCTGAATTCTTTTGCGGAACCATATCCATGTGACCTTGGAGAATAACGCCCGGATGATTCTCTAAACCCGGAGTAGCGGGTTTGCGAATAACGACATTACCGATGGCATCAACATGAGTTTCTAAACCGAGACTACGTCCGTAGTCTGCTAAAAATTGAGAGACAGCCTCTTTCTGTCCCGAGGGACGCGGAATGAGGTTCAGTTCGTGGAAATGTTTCCACACTTGTTTGGGTTCTTGATTAGTCATACTATTAGTGAATGGTTAATTCCCCGACAAGGGGTTGTTGTAATAATATTTTTATTTGTTCTACATCATCAGGATAGGTTCCAAAAAGGAACATGAGTTTAGCCAGCAATGCCTCCGTTGTCATATCATACCCTGACAGCACGCCGGCTTTGAGCAGATTACGGCTCACATCATATAGTTGCATATCCACCGAACCGGTACTGCACTGGGTCTTATTCACGATGATAACCCCTCGCTCTATTGCCGAACGGAGTTGCTCATAAAGCCAATCGTAGGAAGGTGCGTTTCCTGCTCCATAGGTCTCTAATACCACTGCCTTGAGGTTAGGTGTATTGAGGATTGCCGCCACCACCTGCTCGGTGATTCCGGGGAAGAGTTTGAGGATGGCTACGTTTCGGTCTAACGCAGTATGAACCTCCAGCGGAGCAACGGTTTGAGGGTAATGAATCAGTTGTTCATTATACGTTATGTGCACTCCGGCTTGCGCCAAGGGAGTATAATTATAGGAATAGAACGCAGAGAAATGCTCCGCATTACGTTTGGTTGTTCGATTGGCTCGGAAGAGGTGTCCTTCAAAGAAAATAGTCACTTCAGGTACCATCGCACTCCCGTCTTTCCGCTTGGCGGCAGCTATCTCAATGGCGGTGAGCAGATTCTCTTTGGCGTCCGAACGAAGGACACCTATCGGTAATTGAGAACCGGTAAAAACAACTGGTTTGGATAAGTTTCCTAACATGAAACTGAGAGCAGACGCTGAATAAGCCATCGTATCCGTACCATGCAAGATAACGAATCCGTCATAGTCATTGTAATGACTCTTCACTGCCTCTGCCATATGAACCCAATCGTTAGGGTGAACGTCAGAGGAGTCAATCATAGAATCAAACGCTATGACTTCAATATGAAAATCCGCTTCATTTAGTTCCGGCACAAAATGTTTAAACGTGGACAAGGAAGCAGGGCATAAAGCACCCGTTTTATTCTTTTGGACCATAGAAATGGTTCCTCCTGTCATTATTAGTAATACTTTGGCACGCATTTTGTATATGTTTTTATGTTATGAAAGAAAGAAAAAAGCGTATATTATTAGCAGATGCTGAAATTAATTTGGCTTCCGTCTTTTCTGATTTCCTCGTAAGTAAGGGTTTTGTTGTTAATATTATTTCTGATGGCGGTCAGGTTCTGACCGCCATTCAGTCTGCTCACTACGATTTAGTAGTGATGGACCTCAACCTTCCTTCTAAGAACGGCTTCGACTTACTCCGTGAGGTGCGCCGTAGCAAAGACATACCCGTTATTGTTCTAACGGCTCGCTCTGCTCGTGAGGATATCATCCGCGCCTTTGAAGAAGGGTGTGATGATTTTATCACCAAGCCTTTCTCTATGGATATTGCCGTTTGCCGTATCAATGCCGTCCTTCGTCGTTTTGGTAAGGAGGAGAATAATCTGCCCACTACCTTCCAATTCGGGAAGAAAGTTTTTGATTCCGTTCGCCAAACCATTGATGGTCAACACCTCTCGGGTAAAGAGAACGACCTTCTATTAGTCTTGGCTCGCAATGAGGGACAAGTTGTGGATCGTCATCTACTTCTTACCTCCATCTGGGCAGCGGACAACTATTTCGCCGCACGCTCATTGGCTGTCTATGTCAATCACCTCCGTCATTTCTTGGAGGGAACACCTTATACTATCTATGGTGTTACAGGAAAGGGCTATAAGCTTATTTGCTTAAAATAAACTTAATTGCTCCTCTTGCTCACCATTCGTTATCGTTAGTTTAATCGGAGATTCCGTTTTCTTCGGAGTCTCCGGTTCTTGTTTCTCCGGCTCTTCTCCTTCTTCCGGAGTTTCCGGAGTATCAGGTGTCTCCGGTTCTTCGGGAGGTTCTGGTGTTATGTCTTCTATCTTAGCGATGTCTAAGGTCGAGATACGTTTGCCTTTGGCTTTAGGCGATTTGGCTTCGATGAACTCGGACATAACGAGGGTCATGGGGGCACGATTCTCGTCTTTAAAGGTAACAAGGAAAGTGGCATCCTCTCTATCGCTGATTACCACCATCTGACTGCGGTCGTCTTCGCCCAAGAGGTTCTGCGATTTGGCTTGTGCATCAAACGTAAAACGTTTAGCATAGTAATACCCTAATTCGGCATTCCATAATGCCACCGACCAAACCTTCTCGGGGTTATATTTCTCCATTCGATAGATATCGTTCTCGAAATGGGCCGTCAAGTCAAAGGATGTCAAGAAATAGTCTCCCTTATTGGTGATAACCAATATACGATCCTCGTCTTGGAACTCCCCTAAGTAACGTCCTTGACCATCGTAATTGATACGCAGTATATCCGGATCAAACCAAACCTTACGTCCACCCAAAGTGGAGCGCCCTTTCTGCTTGAGGGTAATGGACTTGATATCATATTTAGTAAGCACATTACCTCGGGCACTGCGCGACTTAACGGCTAATTCGCTCAAGTCTTTGTTTACCTCCAGTTTCTTAAGATGGAGTGCCGGTTTGAGTTGTACGCGAATAATTTCGGCCTCACCATTAGGATTGGCAGTGAAATAAACCACCTTACTTCCCGCTTTCCCTTGCGTCAAGTCGTATTCTTTATCGCGTGCCACACCTGTCACGCAAAAGCGTTTCATAAAGTATGTCCCGCCCTTACCGTCCTTGTAAACAACGTTATAGATGGTGCGCGTGTCGTTCTTCTTGAAGATATCTACATGTAGGATGTCTGTACCGATAAAGCACTTATCCGTTACTTTCGTAATCTTATATTTACCATCCTTATGGAAAACAATGATATCATCTAAGTCGGAGCAGTTGCATAAGAAATCGGCATCCTTAAGAGCGGTTCCAATGAAACCTTCAGTATAATTGATAAATAGCTTCTTATTCGCCTCAACCACAGTCTTGACATTGATGGACGCAAAGTTGCGCACTTCCGTGCGACGGGGATACAGACTGCCGTATTTAGCTTTGAGTGTTTCAAACCATTTGAGTGTATATTCGGTGAGGTGATTGAGATTCTTAACCGTCTCTTTGATTTGTTTATCCAGGCTCTTCATCAGTTCGTCCGCTTTCTTAGAGTCGAACTTAGTAATACGAATCATGCGAATCTCAAATAGTTTCTCTATATCTTCCGTTCTAACCTCACGAATGAGTTGGGCTTTGAATGGAGTCAGTTCTTGATCCACAAAAGCAATCAAGGCTTCTTTATTGGGCGCGTTCTCATACCCTTCTTTCTTATAGATGCGATTCTCAATGAAGATACGTTCTAACGAGGTGTAGAAATACTGCTCCTCTAATTCACTCTTTTGAATCTCTAATTCCCACTTAAGCAGTTGCTTTGTGTGCTCTGTAGAATGCTTAAGTAGAGTGGTAACGTTAGTGAAGATAGGTTTCTTATCCTCAACCACGCAGCAATTAGGAGCGATACTGATTTCGCAATCGGTGAAAGCATAGAGGGCATCTATCGTCTTATCCGACGATGCGCCGGGGGCGAGTTGCACCATAATCTTAGCCTCCTCCGAAGTGAAGTCATCCACCTTCTTGATCTTTATCTTTCCATTATCTTGTGCCTTGATAATGGTCTCAATAATCTTGGCAGTCGTTGTGCCATAAGGTACTTGAGTGATAATGAGTGTCTTGTTATCATCCGATTTGGTAATCTTTGAGCGCACTTTCACCACACCGCCTCGTTCACCATCATTATAGCGATTCACATCTATCTCGCCTCCTGTTTGGAAGTCAGGGAAGAGTTGGAACTCTTCTCCACGAAGATACGCCATTGCGGCATCGCATAGTTCGTTGAAGTTATGAGGCAGGATCTTAGAGTTTAGACCTACAGCAATACCTTCCACTCCTTGCGCAAGCAAAAGCGGGAACTTAACGGGCAAGTGAATTGGTTCTTTCTTACGTCCGTCATAGCTCATCATCCACTCGGTGGTTTTAGGATTAAAGACGGTCTCTAAGGCAAACTTACTCAACCTCGCTTCTATATAACGAGGAGCAGCAGCACCATCCCCCGTGAGGATATTGCCCCAGTTTCCTTGACAATCAATCAATAGGTCTTTTTGTCCTAATTGGACAAGAGCATCGCCAATGCTTGCATCACCATGTGGATGATACTGCATTGTTTGACCTACTATATTGGCCACCTTATTCATCTTACCATCGTCCACACACTTCATCGCATGTAAGATGCGGCGCTGAACCGGTTTGAGACCATCCTCAATAGCCGGAACAGCACGTTCCAAGATGACATACGATGCGTAATCCAAGAACCAATCTTGGTACATACCCGTCAGATGGTATTTTACTTCTTCATCATCATTCATATCTCGATTGTTGCCCAAGCCACAGGACCTCCTAATGGAGGATTCTTTTTGCTAATCTTCACGTGAACCTCTGACTTCGGACATAGACGAAGCAGATGGGCTTGGATTTGACCGGCCACGCTTTCTAATAAATCCGTAGGATGAGACATCTCTTCCTTCACCGCATCATAGATGGTCTGATAGTTGAAGGTATCCTCCAATTTATCCGTCACCACCCCTCTCGGCGTAGGAAGGGTTATGCTCACACTAACCCTAAATGTGTTTCCGTTGATTTTTTCTTCCGGAAACACTCCAATGCGAGCTTGCAATTCAATATCTTGCAAACTTATAACCACTTGTTTACTTAACGAAACGATTCAAAAGGATAAAGGCTAATATACCTATTATCTGCAAAACTAAACCTATTACTAACAACAAGTTAGTAGTTGGAGTAAAATAGTAAACAACTAAGCTTGCGGCACCAAGCAACACCAGAATAATTCCGGCATAATCTTTTAAGAAAGTGTTCATAATAATGTGTTTTTATGTGTTTTTATTTAATAACGTGATAAAATCCTCCGGGAATAGCCCGAACATACCCCATCATCTCCAAGAGGGTCAATTGGGCTACAATATCTTGGTACGAACTATCAACATCCATTGCTAATTGATTAATATGTATATCTTCATCTTTTCCGCGTAGATGCTGCAACAAAACAATAGCCAACGGATCTATTCCTTCCTCCAATTCAGCCATTGCAAGTTGCACACCGGAAACTTTAGTATCCCACATCATTGCATTAATCAAATCATCCGCATTCTCAATGAGCGCCGCCTTTTGATCTCGTATGAGGTGGTTACATCCTTGAGAATTGATATCCTCCGGTCTGCCAGGGAAGGCAAAGACTGAACGGTTATAATCAAACGCATTACTCGCCGTTATGAGCGAACCGCCCCGAGCCTTAGACTCCACCACCACCGTGGCATCTGATAAGGCTGCTATAATCCGGTCACGCTCAACAAAGTGAAAACCTTCCGGCTCTGTCTCAGACGGGTATTCAGTCACCAATCCACCATTTTTCAACGCTTCTACAGCCACTTGTCTATTGGGCAAGGGATAAATCCGATCCAAACCATGCCCCGGAACAATAATCGTAGGAAGTCCAGCCTCCAAAGCTGCTTTATGCGCCGCCACATCAATGCCATAAGCCAAACCTGACACGATTGTCAAATTATCAACCTTATGACTGAGGTCTAACACCAGTTTGCGTGTCAAATCTTTTCCTCGTTCGCTTGCTCCACGTGTACCTACTATGGATAGAAACTTACCCTCATTGAGGTTTATTTTTCCTTTGACATAAAGGACTAAAGGAGCATCCGCACATTCGCGCAATCGAAAAGGATAATTATCATCCCGAAGGGTAATCACCTCTATCCCATGCTTGTGAATAAACGCCACTTCCTTCTTTGCCCTATCCAAAGCCTCTTGCATTCCCTCCTCACGAAGACTATTCCACGCTGACTCAATAGACTCATAGTGATTCCAAATCTCTCTTTGAATAGGGAGACGATTACGAAGCAGAGTGGTAAATGCTATCCAATATGTCAGTTCACTATCACTCATCAGCACTTCTCACCATAACATAAATCACCGGCATCTCCTAAACCCGGCAAAATATACTGATGACTATTTAGTTGTCTATCCATAGACGCGCAATAAACATCTATTTCATTATTAGGCATCCATTGCTTGAGAGCCTCAATAGCTTCCGGTGCTGCCACCAAACAAGCCAACATAATGCGCTTGGGCGTACCATTCTTTTTCAACGACTCTATTGCAGCGAACATGCTACCACCTGTAGCCAACATCGGATCAACAATCAACAACACTTTATCATCTAAACGCGGTGCTGCTTTGTAAGAGCACTGAATCTCCACTTTGGTCTTAGCCTCATCTTCATAGACGCGTTGGGCGGAAATGAAAGCACAATCGGCTTTATCAAAGCAGTCTAAGAAACCTTCAAAAAAAGGAAGACCAGCACGAAGCACTGTTCCCAAAACGACTTCATCTTGCAATGTATTCATCTGCATAGACTCCAACGGAGTGACAACCTCTTGGGGAGTATATGTCAGCGTCTTGCTTATCTCATAAGCCATCACGTGAGCCACTCGACGAAGGTTAGTACGAAAACGAGCACGATCCAACTGCAACTCCTTGTCGCGCAAGGCGCGAACGTACTCATTCATTAAACTGTTTTGTTCCGATAAATTAATTACTTTCATATGATTTGTTTTTAATTCACTGAAAAATATTGCATTACCAAATCATTATACCCTTTCGAGACGGGAATAGCAGGTACACGCTCATCTGTAAAATCTACTACCACATCACAATCTTGTTTCCTGATAACACTGACTCTTCGAATATTGATAATGTACGACCGATGACATCTAACCAACCCCTTATCACGGAAGCGCCACTCAATATTCTTCAAGGTATTGCGAATCATCAGCTTATCCAACTTAGCCCCATTAATATAATAAATGGTCACATAATTATCCGCTGACTCAATATAATAAACCATTTCCGGCCGCACAGACAACTTCAACTCACCACGCTCATCGTAAAAATGATACATATCCGGCAAGGCTTTTTGATCTGATAGTCCGTTTAATCGCACCACTTCATTCTTCGCATTAACATAAGCAAAGCTTAAAAGCAAAATAGTATAAGGCATAAGGAGGGTAAAAGCTGTACCTAACAATATATCCTTAAATAAAACAAAGAACGTCCATTCATACTCTTTCGCCACATACCAGAAGACGAGCATCAGCATGAGTGAGAAAATAAGCGTAATCACACTCACCTCTATAAATATCCAAAACGCATAAGCGACAATCGAGATCCCCCTCTTCTTGCCATAATAATGCATCAGCAAACGAGAAATACCTATCACGGCCATGAAAATGCCAACCACAATAGTTGTCCACAATAAATATTCCCAATCATTATTCACCAACACCCGAGAACGGAATGGCTCAAAAATAAGAATAAACAACTCCAAATAGAGTGCCGTTCCGACAACCAACCACCAAGAATTGGTCTTAGAATAAAAATATGAGGGTATCTTATTTTTCATTTTTCGTATTTTGGCTGCAAAGATACAAAATAATTTGCATATATGCAAAAAAAGTAGTACCTTTGCGCGATTTTTTGAGAAAAAAGTATATGAAACCCAATCTTTTTATCCATAAAATAGCAAAAGAACTTATTCAAAGCATGCCTGTGGACCATTTTGAGGGGGAAGTTATTGTTGTCGATCAAACCGACCAGATTGCAGCGGCAATTGACTATCTCAAGCAGCAATCTCGGCTGGGTATTGATACTGAAGCGCGTCCCAGTTTTACGCGAGGCATTCACTATCCTACCGCCCTCGTACAAGTAGCTACTTTGGATCGTTGCTACCTCTTCCGCCTCACCCATGTTGGCTTGCCCAAAGAATTAGCCGATATCTTTGCTGACAACTCCATCTGCAAAGTCGGACTGGCATTCAAAGACGATATTAATGGTTTGCGACGCAGACGCGATTTTATTCCTCGCAATTGTATTGATATTCAGTCCATCGCTCGTAAGTATGGTATCTTAGATATGGGTCTAGCTAAGATTTATGCAATTTGTTTTGGACGCAAAATCAGTAAGGCACAGCAACTAACCAATTGGGAGAACTCGCACCTCACGCCCGAACAGCAAGCATACGCCGCTACGGACGCTTGGGCGACGTTGCGTATTTACGAAGAACTGATAACTACCGAGCAACTGCCAAAGAAAGAAGCCGAGGCTCTTTATCGTGCCGAATTGGAAAAGATGCAGCAACATCAGCAAGAAGTCATTGCCGCGCGCGAAGCCGCTAGGTTAGTGTAGAGTTGAGAGTTTAGAGTGTAGAGTTTAGAGTAGCCGTCTATTTTAATAGTTTAGAGTGTATATGACAACGATTGTATTAAAGCCAAAGAAGGAGGAAGCTATCCTTCGTTTTCACCCCTGGGTATTCTCGGGTGCTATTCAAAAAATAATCCTTGACAAGAACAATCCTCATGCCGAGCCACAAGAAGGCGAATTGGTTAGAATAGTCGATTTCAACGAAAAAATATTAGGTGTTGGTCATTATCAAATAGGCTCCATTGCGGTTCGTCTTTTAGCCTTTGGTACAGATTCGCTCCATGATGATTTTTTTGAGCAATGTATTCGCGCTGCTTACCAGATGCGACAAAGTATCAACCTTATTCGGGACGGCAATAACACCTATCGCCTCGTTCATGGTGAAGGCGACTTCCTCCCCGGATTGGTCATCGACGTTTATGCCGATACCGCGGTCGTTCAAGCCCACTCGGTAGGTATGCACCTATGCCGTCAAACGATAGCACAGGCTATTGTAAAAGTGGTTAAAGAGGTAAAGAATGTTTATTATAAATCCGATGACACCCTCCCCTTCAAAGCCGAAATAGAGGGAGAAAGAACGGGGTATTTGATAAAGGAAGAAGGAAAGAAGAAGGAGGAAGAAGGAGTTTTTTGGGCAACGGAGAACGGATTAGATTTTCGCATTGATTGGCTACGAGGACAGAAAACGGGTTTCTTTATTGACCAACGGGAGAATCGTGCTTTATTGGAGCTATACGCTAAGGGCAAAGATGTGCTCAATATGTTCTGCTATACAGGAGGATTCTCCGTTTACGCCCTCCGTGGTGGAGCCAAGAGTGTAGATTCGGTCGATGTGAGCGAGAAAGCCATCGAATTAGTCAACAAGAACATTGAACGCAACTTTCCTCCATCCACCATAGCCTTTCAGGCGCACCATGCCTATGCCAAGGAGGCATTTGAGTTCATGGCAGACATTAAGGACAAGTACGACCTAATTATTCTTGATCCACCTGCCTTTGCCAAGCACAGAGATGCTATTAAGAATGCATTAAGGGGTTATCAGCGATTGAACGCCAAGGGTATTGAGCAAATTCGTCCGGGAGGAATTTTGTTTACGTTCTCTTGTTCGCAAGCGATAGATAAGGATATGTTCCGTTTAGCGGTCTTTTCTGCGGCAGCGCAAGTCGGTCGTAAGGTGCGCATCTTGCATCAATTGCATCAGCCGCAGGATCATCCCATCAATATCTTTCATCCTGAAGGAGAGTACCTTAAGGGTCTTGTCTTGCAAGTGGAGTAATTTCGTCTCATTTTCCGCCCGTTTATAGCTATCATTATGCGTTTATATGATATAGAAAAGGTGCAAAACACGGAAAAATCGAACATTTTTGCAAAAATATTTGCATATATCAAAAAAAAATAGTACTTTTGTAGCCGATTTCACATTTTGGTCGGTTGCCCGAGTGGTTAGGGACCGGTCTGCAAAACCGGGGACAGCGGTTCGAATCTGCTACCGACCTC